>JAPHRD010000037.1 GCA_026196225.1 Motiliproteus sp. | reverse complement strand
CGCCGTGGAGTTGGCCCAAGCCTACCGTCGCCTGGGTGCGCAGGTGACCCTGTTGGCACGTCATACCCTACTCTACAGCGAGGAGCCACAGTTGGGCGCGGGCCTCACCGACGCCTTCGAAGCCGAAGGAATGCATGTGCTCAATCACACCCAAGCCAGCCGTGTATCCTTCCACGACGGAACGTTTATCCTGGAAACAAACACAGCCGATGGCAAAGCGGAGCGCCTTCAGGGGGATGCTCTGTTGATCTCCACCGGGCGTGAGCCCAATACCGGCTCCCTGGAACTCGCAGCAGCCGGCGTTGAATCGGACAGCCGTGGCGCGATTCTGGTGGATGACCAACTGCGCACCTCCGTGCCCCATATCTATGCGGCGGGTGACTGCTGCAATATGCCTCAATTTGTCTATGTGGCGGCAGCGGCGGGGACGCGGGCAGCGGTCAATATGACCGGGGGCGAAGCCCGACTGGATCTGGCTACCATGCCGGCAGTGATCTTTACCGATCCCCAAGTGGCCACAGTGGGGCTAACCGAAGAAGAAGCGCAAGCGCAGGGAATCGAACCCCGCAGTCGCACATTGGGCCTGGAAAACGTTCCTCGGGCGCTGGCAAATTTTGAGACTCAGGGGTTCATCAAATTGGTGACTGATGCGGGAAATGATCGCCTGATCGGTGCTCAGATTCTGGCGCCAGAGGCCGGGGAGATGATCCAGGCAGCGGTATTGGCCATTCACAGTGGCATGACGGTGCATGACCTCGCTGATCGATTGTTCCCCTATTTGACCATGGTGGAAGGTCTGAAACTCTGTGCACAGACCTTTAAGAAAGATGTCAGTCAGCTTTCCTGTTGTGCTGGCTGATAAGTGAGTTATGAAAAGGTGTGATTGACGCCTGTGACCGCTCGATAGTGGCCACCGGGGTTAAATAACGAGGAACCCGAGGAGGGGGGATGACTTCAGTTTTCCCAATGAGCATCTCTCAGTTGGCCAACGCGGCCGATACGTCGGTGTATGTCGTGCGTAACTATACCCTGGAGGGGTTGCTGGAGTGCCGGAAATCCCCCAACAATGGCTATGGCCTATACGAAGAGCCGGCACTGGAACGTCTACGCCTGATACGACGAGCCCTTGATGCGGGACTGTCACTCTGTGAAATCAGACCGCTGATCAAGGCGATCAGAGGGCGAGACCGTCAGGAAATGGTTTCGGTGATCGAGGTGCTGCACAACAAAATACAGGCGTCACAGCAGCGGCTAAGAAATCTTGATCAAGTCCTGATGCGACTGCCTGAACAGCCACATAAATACTTGAAAACGATCTGACGGTCAGAGAAGGAACAGTTATGGAATCGCTTGTTAAACAGTTTGGCACCCTCTTTGCCACGGGCGTTACCGGGGCCTGTTGCCTGGGTCTGCCGATCATCCTGGGTGCTTTGGGCAGCGTGGGTTTGGGCTTCCTAATCAATGACCTGATTCTGCTACCGCTATTCTATGGTCTGCTGGCATGGAACCTGTGGGTGCTCTATCGACGTAACCAGGTGCATGCCCGTCGTGCTCCTTTTTGGCTGGCGGTGGTGGGGGCGGTTCTTGCCGGCGTCACTCTGTGGACACCGCTCTCCATAGTAGTCTTTGTCGGGTTGATACTGATTTTGGCGGGCAGTATTTGGGATTTTACCCTCACTCGAAAGGGACGTCCTGAATCGGCCTGTTAACCCGGTAAGATGGACCTTGTAGTTCTCAGATACATGACGACAAACCACTAGTCAAAGGAAGCACTATGAAACGGTTAACCATTATTTTCGCCCTACTGGCGACCCTGCTGTCATGGAGCAGTCTTGTTCAGGCAGAACCGGCAAAAGAACGCCTGTTTGTGCACCTGAAAACCAGCCTGAAGCACGATGATGCGCAAATCTGTGTAGCCTATAACATCATCTGGGCCGCCTTGCGCTCCGGTATGGCTGTCGATGTGATGGTCGATGCCGACGCCATTAACACCTTCAAAACAGGCATGCTCTCCGATAAGGATTCCATTCAGGATTACGACATCCCCGACAACCTGCGGCAAGCGATGAGCGAGCAGTTCTCGCTCCCCTTGGCTGAAGTCCCCCAGACCTACGGTGATTACCTGATCAAGCTCAATGAGGAAGGGGCGAGCTTCTATATCAACAAGGGGTTTCTGATCGTCTCGAAGATCGCCCCAAATCCGGACCAGGACCTGGGTAAGATTGCGGCGTACGCAGCGAAAATTTTTCAACCGGTTTCATTGCTGGAAATGGTCGAAATCCGGAAAAAAGCGCTGTTTGATTACTCATTTTAATTCGCGCGGTAATGGCCAACACAACGAGTTATTGCTTTAAGGAAAAGGTTGGGCGTTGTCGGGCAATATTCTTATCCATATATTTATTCTCTTGAGGTCGTCAAATGGGTAACTGTTGTTCAGGTAAAGCGGATAAGTCTTTATCGGTAAACCAAGTCGTTATGTGCCCATCATGCCAAGCTCGTTCAAAAAGTGTGGGGCTGATGACGCTATTACATCAGGTCAAGGCGCCGTTGAACCGAAGCTTGTCAGACAAAGCCTATTTCTTCTGCGCTCAAGTTGATTGCGATACTGTCTATTTCTCGCTGGATGGCCTGCGTTTAAACAGGGAGCAAGTGCGAGAACCAGTCGGTCAAAAGTCAGAGGATCCGGAACGCACGCTCTGCTATTGCTTCGATATCTCCGACGCCATGGTTTCGGACGAGATACGGCTGACTGGCACCAGCAGCAGCAAGGCCTTTGTGGTGGAACAAACCAAGATCAAGAACTGCGCGTGTGATATCCGAAACCCTTCAGGCCGGTGCTGCCTCAAAGAATTTCCAAAATGACCGAATATTCACAACCTCCCCAGGCGCTAGCTGACGCGCTGCTTTCTCAATTACCGACGTTATCCCTGGAGGAGCAAAAGGTGTCTCTGGCAATCTATCGATTGTTGGCTGAGGGCGAACCTGTAAGCCAGGAACGCTTGGCTAAGGCGGTAGTTATGCCGGTAAACCATCTGCAACACATGCTTGAAGACTGGACGGGTATTTACTTCGACGAAGCCCAGCAAATCACGGGGTATTGGGGACTCTCTTTAAAGCCCACTCCGCATAAGATGCAAGTAAAGGGGGTCTATCTCTATGCCTGGTGTGCTTGGGATACGCTGTTTATACCCGAGATTTTAGGTGAAACCGTGGAGGTTGAATCACTCGCTCCGGGTGAGCAGTCGACGATTCAGTTACATGTCAGTCCTGGACTGGTTGAGGCGGTTTCGCCTCAAGAGGCGGTCCTGTCATTTATGCTGCCGGACAAAAAGTCTCTTGAACAGGACGTGATTTGTAATTTCTGCCACTACGTCCATTTCTTCCCATCGACCGAAAAGGCTGAAGACTGGATCCGGGACTATCCAAGAACGTTCGTAATATCTCTTGATGAAGGCTCGCATATCGCCCGGCTCAAAAACGAGAGTCAGTATGCCGGTACGTTAACGGCATACTGACTTTCCCAATAAAGCGGTTTTGGCAACGATGGAACAAAAGCGTCACAGCCTTAGTATCGGACGTTTAGCGGCGTTGACTCACTGCAACATAGAGACGATTCGGTACTATGAAAAGATTGAACTCCTGTCGCAACCGTTAAGAACACAGGGTGGTCACCGGCTCTATGATGAAACCTCACAGGAACAGCTTGTGCTCATCTGCCAAGCGCGCTCACTCGGCTTCCAGATAGCCGAGATCCGCGATCTGCTGTGCTTGGTGGGTGGACACTATCCTGCTGACGAGTCCGCAGAAAGAGCAACTGAATACGTTAGTGCCATCCGCTTAAAAATCAGAGCGTTGCGATCACTGCAGCATTCTTTGGAGGCGATCGCTTTCGAGTGAGGCGGTACCCTCGCTAAGGGCACAGAGTGCCTTGCCCTGCCCAGTTTCTGTCACGCGATAGATCGCCTGCCCCTTAAAGGACTTCTCCTGCCAGCCGTTGAGATCCCCTTAGGAGAAAGCACTCACACTCAGGATGGCAGCCGTGTTGGCGGCCGGGGTCATCGCGCAGCCCGCGAGCGTTATAAGCAGCAGGGAAATCAGGGCAAACTGATACATTGATAGAGCCCCAAGAATCTGGTTCATGCAGTCAGCCCACAGCATATATGGCGAGCTGCAGACTGTTAATGCGTAGATGGCAACAGCCCAATCCCGACAACTAATATCCCTTAAGGGCCTGGCTAGAATCCGTTTCGGTTTTTCTCTAAAAACTCTCCAATTTTCACTTTACTCCGTACCTAAATACGGCGTTTATCATATTTATGATGGTGCTTCGTTGGACTGGATAACGAAATCAATTTCGATGTCTGGCGTCGCGATGCACCATTTGACGGGATGAGTCCTATCCCCGATAAGCAAATGTGGAAAACGCCCCTCATCAGGCAAGCCCTTAGTCTTTCAATCAAACTTATAGATCGAGAGTGCACACCATGACCCATTTATCCAAGATGCAGAAGCATCTTTCCGCGTTGATCTGGACGCTGTTTCTATTGGCAGGTCTGTCGCTGACGGCCCACGCCGCGGAGCAACAGCCGCTTATACTGGAATCGTCCAAATCATTTACCGATACCGTAAGCGGCATCAAAGCCGCAATTAAGAAGAAAGGACTCGCCATCATCTTCGAAGCCAACCATAAGAATATGGTTGAGATGGTTGGCGGTACGGAAACACCCAGTCTCACCATTGGCTTTGCCAAGCCTCAGATGGGTCAAAAGGTACTGTCGATCGAGCCTTTGGCGGGTATCGAAATGCCGATGCGGGTTGCCATTCGGGAGCTAAAGGATGGGAAAGTCTATGTAATCTACTACCAGCCTTCACGAATGTTTGCCCACTATCAGAACCCCAAGCTGGATAAGCTAGGCAAGAAAATGGACAAAATGGTTGGCTCGCTCGCTAAGGCTGGTACTGAATAAGAGCCAAACGGAGGCGCCGCCATGAAAATACGTTCACATAATCTCCTGGCTGGCGTCATCCTGCCATGGCTGATAGCGGGTGGGGTGGCTTCGGCACAGGAAGCTTCATCCCAAGCCCATGCCAAGCTCACCGTCACCAGTCCGCCAGAAGCCTGTCAGGGCTGCCATGAGAATATTTTCGATGAGTGGAAGGACTCCTTTCACGCCAAGGCCACAACCAGTCCCGCCTTTCGGGGGATGTTCACCCTGTTCGATTTCAGCACTCAGGGGCAGTCTGTTCCTGAGTGTTTGAACTGCCATGCTACCGACACCAAGCTATCTGGCGATTATGAAGGCATGCGCCAGGCGATACTGGCGGATGAACCCAACACCCGGGGCGTCACCTGCACTGCCTGCCACGCGATGCGAGCCGTCAAGGATATTCCCGAGCTGCTTGTGCCGGCCCAGATCAGCCCGGTTAAATTGCCGATGCATAATGTAGAGCGCTCAGACCTGTTTAAAAAGGAGGTCATGTGCTCTGCCTGTCACGACTACAACAACTCGCATGCCGCCAAGGGAGATTGGGAGAAAGGCGTGGCTTGCTGCGATACCAACCGGGATTTTCGCAAGACCGAAATGGCCAAGCAAGGAGTCACCTGCCAGACCTGTCATATGGCACCAGGGCTGGAAGAGGATCCTTCAGCCTGGAAAAAGGCGCTGACGGCATCTACCAGCCTGAAAGACCGCCTGCTGCGCCTGGTTAATCTGGACCGCTATGCCGAGAAGCGGGAGTGGACTGGTCATCGGTTTCCCGGGAGTCATGATGCTGAGATGGTGAAGACCGCCGTTGAGACCGATTTTCGGGTTCAGCAGAGCCATGATCAAATTGCCATTCAAGTGAGTTTAAAAAATCTGATTGGACATTCGATCCCGAATGGCTGCCCGCCGCGTGCACGCATGTTCCTCAGGATCTGGATGGAGGATGAGGACGGCTTCGAAATCGACAGCCATGAAGTGGAATACGGGTTCAACTTCAAAGACAAGGACGGCTTTGAGCCGGCCATGGTAGAGGCGGCGGTATCGCGAGGGTTTGACCACGTGCTGGAAGCGGAGTCCACCGACTTGGTTGAGGTCGAGTTCCCAATACCGGAGGACGAAGTGCCCGTGATTACCAAGGCCAGCCTGACCTATACCTACTTCGTCATGCCCCCTGCCGATGCGCAGAACCGCATGCAGCAAGGACTGATCCGGCGTATCAAAGCGGGTACGCCGGAAGAGAAGGATTTCATCCTCAATACCGAGATTCCGGGCAGGATGGCTGCGATGAACCGGCTGGCCAGCGCCTACCCCCCGGTGCTGATGTGGCATGCCGAGCAAGAGTTGGAGGGGCGTTAAGGTGCAGCCCAGGAACGTTATCATTTCAATGTTGCTGTGCTTGGTTGGCATGGTTTTTCCTATGGGCATGGCTCATGCGTTGGAGCCGGACATTCCCGACTGGATGCAGCTCGGAGGCAGTCGTTCTCAAGTCGCCTGGGCCGCGAGTGTTCACGCCAAAGAGGGGGTAAAGTGTATCGCCTGCCATGGAGAGGGCAGCGAGCCGCTGTCCAGCCTTAAGGAGGCAGAGAAGCCGCAGGCGTGGGACCGGGATGAGGTCAGTCGGATCGAACCCAAAAAGCGGAAAGAATACGACGCTTTGTGTGCCCGCTGTCACCAGGGGGCGGTCGAGAACTTCTATCGAACCTTCCACGGCAAACATGCGCTGTTGGGCAAACAGAACATCCCGACCTGCAGTTACTGCCATCTTGGCCACGAGGCCGCGCTGTCAGCCCAAATGAATCCGTTGCATGCCGATACCCTGGGGCGTGTCTGTGCCGGCTGCCATGGAGGCTCCAGCGAGCAGGAACGGCAAGTGATGGCTCTGAACCTGGCCGGCTCCGGGACCGGCAAAACGCTGTATGGTAAAGACCAGTTCGGTCTGGGGGCGCTGAGAATCGGCCATTTGATCGATGGTTTTTATCTCGCGTTGATCGCCCTGGTGATCGGGTTCCTGGTGTTTTACATCTATCTGGATCTTCCCGTAGCACTCCGGGAGCGCCGCGCATCACCTGCGACGAAGCCCCACATCCGGCATCTGACGACCGGCCAGCGTGTTCAGCATGTTGTATTGGCGCTCTCCTTCATCACACTGGCGATGAGCGGTTTTGCTGTCAAATACCCGGACAGCGCCTACGCCGACTGGTTGGTGGCGCTCGTGGGCGGCGCCGACAACCGTAGCCTGATCCATCGCCTGGCGGCCATCGCCTTTGTCGGCAATGCTTATATCCACTTTATGTATTACCTCCTGACCCGGCGCAACATGGCAAATATCCTCCTCTCCCGGCAGGATCTGCAAGATGCCTGGCAGGATGTCCGTTTCCGCCTGGGCCTGGGGCAAAGGCCGGCGGGTTCGGGAAAATATCACTGGCTGCAAAAGCTCGAATACTGGGCCGGGGTGATCGGGCTGAATGTCGTCCTCGTGACGGGGCTGTTGATGTGGTTCTTCGAGTGGACGCTGTCCTATTTCCCCTATCAGGTCTTCAAGTATGCCCAATGGATTCATGGCTGGGAGGCGATACTGGCCACGCTCACCATAATCCTGCTGCATGGCTATAGCACCATGCTCAATCCACGGGTATTCCCGATGGATTGGAGCTGGATTACCGGGAAGAAAACCGAGGAGCGGAGAGGTTCAACTTCAGGAGACTGACGGGACTCTCTCTTTTCAGACGCAGGCTCCAGACACAGGTCCAAGGGAGTACCCTTGGGCCTGCAAAAATTCGTATAGGGGCCAAGATATTGATGATCAACTCCAGCCGCAGTGGTCTAGGGACGCATGAACGTTAAGACTTATAAGGGCGTTCTGAGTCTCGCCGTGGTGGCAGTTTTGGCCTTGGCCAGTATCCAAACATTGTTGAACTCAGATCCCCTCGACTCGCCTGAAGCCAACAGGGCGGTTCGACAGTTACCGTTCGTCTTCCACGAAACGCCGAAACCGCTACCGAACACTCGCTTCCAAACTGCGGGAGGAGAAACCACTGCGCTGCGAGACTTTCGCGGACAGCTAGTGCTTTTGAACCTGTGGGCGACCTGGTGTGGACCCTGCCGGGAAGAGATGCCGGCTTTAGATCAGTTACAGGCGCAACTAGGAGGTTCGGATTTCACGGTTGTGGCATTATCAACGGATCAAAACGGCATAGAAGCGGTTCAGGCTTTCTTCTCTCGCTACGCAATCGAGTCATTGGAGACATATGTAGAGCCTTCGGCGGAAGTTCTGGATCGATTTGCGGTAAGAGGGTTGCCAACGAGCCTATTGATTGACCGGTATGGACGTGAAATCGGGCGCCGGATGGGGGCCACTGAATGGGATAGTGCCAGCTTTGCCGCTGCCCTTAAACGCTATATCGAGGCTTCATCGCGAATTACATCTCGGTAAACCACCGCCTATGGCGGTGAGGAATGAACAGGCGTATGCAGATGATGGGGAGGGCCGAGGCGCCGGATCCATACGAACTGCAGGTGCTGGTTCGCTATCTGCAGACCCACTCCCAGCGGCCCTTGGATCGGGCAGCAGTATAGTGCTGCCTGTTGCACGTGCGGTCAGCTCTTGTCTCTCCCTATAGCCAGATTAAGGGTGTACTTCGTTACCAAAAAACCGCTTCGGAGATGTCCGCTTTCTGAATTCAGGTGCTCTTGTGGGGGCGCACCTCAACCCTCACCTTGATGTCGGCATAGTCGATTTGGCTGACCTGTATCAGGCGCAAAATCCATACTCATAGATCCTTCATTCAATGAGGATCTATGACATGCATTCATACAAACCAGAGCAATCGCAACCACCCTCGATCCAAGAACCTTGGAATAAGGGCAAAACTCTCGGTCAAAAGCGACCACTTAAGTTGAAGGAAATCTGGGGCATTCGAATCAGGCTTGAACTTGAGGGAAACAGCCGTGAGCTTGCCATGTTTAATTTGGCGATCGACAGCAAGCTGCGCGGTTGTGATTTGATGAGCATTCGCGTTCGCGATATTGCTCATGGGAAAACTGTTCAAAGCCGAGCACTCGTTGTACAGCAGAAAACTAATCGCACTGTTCAATTTGAGATTACCAAAGATACAAGGAATTCTTTGGTGAGTTGGATAAAGAAAAGAGGCTTAACAGGAGGCGACTTTCTTTTTCCCGGTCGGTCTAGCGCGCAAACGCATTTAACAACTCGGCAGTATGCTCGAATTGTAGATAGGTGGGTGAAAAGCATTGGCCTTGATGCCTGTGACTACGGCACGCATACGATGAGGAGAACAAAACCAACACTTATCTATCGACGCACTGGAAACCTGAGAGCAGTTCAATTGCTTTTGGGCCACAGTAAGCTTGACAGCACGATCCGCTATCTAGGGGTTGAAGTTGATGATGCTCTTGAGTTGGCCGAGGGAACGGAGGTGTAAATTTTGCGAGTTTTTGTTGCCTCTTGGAGAATTAGGCAGCAAGTTTCGGGTCGTTTCACCAATAGCGGACATCACCCTGGTGGGATAGATGCGATCCATGATTTATCCAAGAGGCAGCCATAATGAATGAACTTCATCCAAGGCCATTCATCTAATCTTTAACGAAGAAATCCTTGGCTAAAAAACTCTTTCCAATCTAGAGGCTTAGGAGATTTTTTACTATTCCGTTCATGCGCCCTTTGCGGGCCTTAGAATCTGGCTAATGTAATCAACTACTTTCTAATCCTTATCCTGAAAACAGGCATCTCGTTAGATAGTCAATCTATGAACACTACGTTTTTGTGAGTAGATTTTGAAATGTCTATTCCCAGAAGGTCTTGGGTTTTTCTGTTAACAATCAGGTTGTATTCGGTCGTTATGCTATACACGGGAATGTCGTTTAGAATGCCGCCGTGATAGTGGCGATGCAGCTGTGTTGCAGCAGCTTCGCCTAGCCTGTAGTAGTCAGGCATTACAGCTGCTAGAACTCCATATCTAGCGTAGTCCTGGTGAGCACCTATGGCGATCAGTCCTGCCTTTTGTATTTTCTGTCCTATTAATTCTGCCTTTGAAACAAGGTAGCTGTCACCGGGGAAGTAAGCAGCATCAGCTATTGGGTCCTTGG
The DNA here is from genome assembly GCA_026196225.1 of Motiliproteus sp. Classification (GTDB taxonomy): domain Bacteria; phylum Pseudomonadota; class Gammaproteobacteria; order Pseudomonadales; family Balneatricaceae; genus Motiliproteus. The sequence goes on along the minus strand of JAPHRD010000037.1, from coordinate 61,527 downwards.
TGTTGGTAATACTATCTAAATAGCGCTCTAATCTGTTTGTTCCGGGAGCGCATCTGAACTCCAATATTTCGATCCCTTGTCTATTGGAAAATCCGTAAAGTTCTTTTCTAATTAACTCTGAGTTTCTTTCTCTAGGGTTGAAAAAGAAGGCTAATTTATTAATGTTTTTTATTTGTAATATAGGTTCTAGTTGTCTGGATACAGGGATTCGCTGGCTTGTGCCTGTTCGATTTACCTCGGGCTTTTGCATTGTCTTTATAAACCCTTCTGATACAGGGTTGGTTACAATGTTGAATATGTGAGGGGTGGATTCATCGGAAACGGAGTTGAGCATTTGTGTAGCGGTTGTTCCGAATGAGTACAAATAATCGAAATCTTTATTTATTATATCGGCATTTGTTCTTAGAGTCTCTGCTAGTTTTTCTCTGTTTTGATTTCCGTTAAAAACGTAGAACTCTGCTTTGTAACCAAGGCTTGTTAAGGCGTCCTTAAACCCTCTTTCAGCTTCGGTCTCTCCGCGCCAAAGAATCATCGCTATTTTAAGTGGTCTATCGATATCATCCGGTGCTGCATGAGTAAGGAGAGAAAATAAAAATATAGACAGAACAACCAAAATTCTATTTGCTTTATTTGCAATGTTAGACATAGGGTTCGTTCCTACAGTCAATAGGGCGACAACCAAACGACTGTTATTTTAATAGTAATGCCTGGCTTGTTATGCCAATCCATACACAAAGAACAAGCAGCGCCATGAGCGAATAATTACCATTCCATTGGTGTGTGATGGCTCGGGAGGGTGTTTTATTAACAGAACTGATAATAATTGCAGAAATTGAAACTGGAGATGAATTCATTGCCAGGCACCAACCGGACATGAGGGCTAGCGCGAGTAGCTCTGGTGATAACTGATAGGTTTCAGTTGGCGTAAAAGATGAAGCAAAAATTGTCGCGGTAATGAACGGGTTAAGGCCTATCTGCGACAGTAGGGTAACCAGAACGCATAGAGAAATAGCTAGTGTTGCTCCTGAAAGATGGAGTGACTGCATAAACGCGATGAGACTATCGCGAGGAAGTAGATCTGACAGCACCACTCCAAAGAAACAGGCACTACTAATGATGCTTATTTCAGAGTGTAACCCATTAATTTCTAATGGGAGATCTCTTTTTATATCTTTCAGATTAGCCTTGAGTCCGCGTTCGTAGTGCCCCCATCCAAACCAGGCCAGGCTGACTATCGGGCACAGGATCATTATCGCAACTGGCAAGGTTGCTGACGTTAGTTGCTCCAACAGAACTGCAAGAATAAAGATACCTAGTATCATGCCTAAGAATTGGTATGCTGGTCGCCAGGTAAGGGGTGGGCCGCTATACAAGGCTGAAGTTGGCGCTTGCTTTGGATTCTTTACATAATCCTCTCCCCAGCCAAGAAAAAACAGGATGACAGCGGTCACAGTCCCCGCAGCAAGCAGGTACTGCCATTTCAACCCTGGGATGGTCGCCAGCATGAGTGTAAGCGCGATTGAGAAAGGGGACGCTAGGGGCAGTAGAGCAAAGCCGCGAAGTAACGCTAAGCTCATCCGTTGACGGCGCTTTTCCTGCACATGCGCCAGCCCACCGGCAGATTCAAGGGTGTTTCCCTTTTCGATCATCTGCCCTAGAAGGTGAAGTACTCCAAAGTTCAACACGTTGCCAAATGTATAGGCAGAAAGGGTTATGATTCCATATCGCCTAGAAGGAGGTTGGCTGATGACAATCTTCCCGCAACGTTTAACCATCAGAGAGTGCTTGGCGGCAAAGCGGATAAATGCCAAGGCAGCAAGGAAAGCGGCGAAAAAATTGGCTCGGGTTAGGGCTGTGTTAAAAGTTAAAGCCGGATCTGGACACCAATTGAGAAGTACCGTCGATACGATAGCTGTGGAAAGTAATACCCGGCCTATTCTGTTTATGCAATGCCGCTGAAGGTAAAGGAACAGAATAAGCGTGATCACCGCTATGTATATGAGGAAGATCGGACCTCCATAAAGTTTGTACCCGATCATGACTGCCATGGTCATAATCAGGCACAGTGACGACAGGCGTTCAGACATGTTCGCTCCACGGAACCAAGAAAATCGCCTGTTTGTATAAGCAGGTCTCATGCATCATTAGTACATGATCAATTTCGTATTCTTTTAAACACGCTCGATGATCATCGCGATTCCCTGACCCACGCCAATGCACATTGAGCATAGGGCATAGCGGCCACCTGTGCGTTGCAGTTGATAGGTAGCAGTCGTGACTAAGCGTGCACCACTAGCGCCCAAGGGATGGCCTAGAGCTATTGCTCCACCGTTAGGGTTAACGTGGGGCGCGTCATCTGGAAGTCCTAGGTCGCGCATAACGGCAAGTGCTTGTGATGCGAAGGCTTCATTCAGTTCAATCACATCCATCTGGTCCAGAGTCAAACCGGCTTTGTTCAACACTTTTTTGCAGGCAGGTGCGGGTCCGAAACCCATAATGCGTGGCTCTACACCTGCGGTAGCCATAGCGACAATTCGAGCTTTCGGCGTCAGATGGTGGGTTTGAACTGCGTTATCTGAAGCGATTAGCAGTGCACAGGCTCCATCATTAACACCAGAAGCATTTCCCGCCGTTACTGATCCTCCTTCTCGAAAGGGTGCACGCAGTTTGGCAAGCCCTTCGAGGGTGGTTGAAGCACGGGGATGCTCGTCTTGCTCGATAACAGCAGGATCACCTTTCCGCTGAGGAATCGTTACAGGAATGATTTCATCATTAAAAAGACCTGAGGTCATAGCCTGTTCTGCTTTCTGTTGACTTCGTAATGCAAATAAATCCTGGGCTTCTCGAGAGATGGAAAAGTCTTCAGCCACGTTTTCTGCCGTTTCAGGCATGGAGTCCACGCCATAATAAGCTTTCATTTTCGAATTAATGAAGCGCCAACCGATGGTTGTGTCATATAGGCCATTGGGTTCTCGGCTAAAGGCGGCTTCTGCCTTACCCATAACGAAGGGGGCACGGGACATTGATTCCACTCCGCCAGCAATTAAAAGGTCGACTTCTCCGGATTTGATTGCACGTGCCGCAACCCCTGTTGCATCCATACCAGAGCCACATAATCGATTGATGGTAGTGGCGGCTACACAGTATGGAAAGCCTGCCAATAGGAGAGACATTCGAGCAACATTACGGTTGTCTTCGCCTGCTTGGTTGGCGCATCCAAAGATGACTTCGTCGATCAACTCTGGGTCCAATTGAGGATTACGTTCTAACAATGCCTGCAGTGGAATTGCACCAAGATCATCAGCCCGGACAGAAGCCAATCCTCCACCGTAACGACCGATAGGAGTGCGCACTGCATCGCAGATGAAAGCGTTGTTCATGTTAGGATCCTTTAAGATGTAGAAACATTAATTTGTTTGAACGCCTTGGCTTTCTCTCGACCAAAATGGTTCATGCCGGAAGTAGCTATGGCCTACGATCCTGCATGTTTTAAATGGAGAGTTAAGAGGCGTTGGTAGCGGCTATTCTATTTTGCCAATAGCGGTAAGCAGCAAAGGCAAGGGATGCTATTGTCAAAGCAATAAATAACCACGTAATTGGGCCGCGAAAGAAGATAGAGGGGTCGCCTTTGCTAATTAAGAACGTGCGGCGTAAGTTGTCCTCAAACATTGGCCCAAGGATAAATCCAATCAGGAACGGTGCAGAAGCAATGCCTGTCCTATTAAAGATAAACCCTAGAAGTCCAAACAGCAGCATCAATCCAATATCAAATGTACTGTTATTTACTGCGTATGCGCCATAAACACAGAACATCAGAACGATTGGTAACAGAATAGATTTCGGGATTTCCGCAATGAGTGAGAAGTAGCGGATAGCGGCATTACCTACAATCAGGAGCACTGCCGAGCTGACCAAAATTCCGCAAAACAGTGCGTAGACCATGGTCAGGTTTTCTTGGAACAAAACAGGGCCAGGGGTGAGGCCATGGATCATGAATGCACCAAGGATGATCGCGGTTATGACATCACCTGGGATTCCAAGCGACAAAAGAGGAATCATCGTGGCACCGGCTACACCATTATTGCCTGCTTCTGCTGCGGCCACACCTTCTATTTCACCTTTACCAAAATTGTTTTTTCTAGGTGAGTTACGCTTGGCTTCGCTATAGGAGATGAAAGCAGCAGCTGTTGCGCCTGTCCCAGGAATGGCACCGATTACTACACCGATCAAACTACCCCGAATAACTGTCTTCAGGCAGCGCTTGAATTCCGCAAGGGTCAAAGAAGCACCGCTAGCTGCCGTACGAATGTGCGGAACAACTTTCGAGGTATAAAATTCAAAGACTTCAGGGATAGCAAATAAGCCTATTAGAAGGGGAATGAAAGACACACGGTCCATCAAATCATAGCTATCAAAGGTTAGTCGTTGAGATCCATAGACCGCATCCAGCCCAATGCTCGATACAATGACCCCAAGACCAGCTGCGATGAGCCCTTTGACAACAGAGTCACCGGAAACAGATACGATGATAGTCAAAGAAAAACAGATCAACCAAAAGTATTCGGGCGGCCCAAAATTCAAGGCGATTTTTGCTAAGTAACTAGCAAAGAAGATAAGCGCGATGTTAGATATAAGATCCGCTACGCAAGACGAGTAGAGTGCTGTCTTTAAAGCTTTTTTTGCTTTTCCTTGTTGTGCCAGAGGGTAGCCATCCAAAAGGGTGCAGGCGGCGGCTGGGGAGCCAGGGGTTCGAATCAATATCGCTGTGATAGAACCTCCGTACATGCCTCCTTTGTAGATACCAACCAACAATAAAATTGCGGTAACGGGCTCTAGAGAAAAAGTAAATGGCAACGCCAGTGCTACAGCCATCGTGGCTGTCAAACCTGGGATAGCCCCTACAATGACCCCGACTAGCACGCCAACGGCAATTGCCACAAAATTGTCGACACTCAGAAATAGAGTGAGTACTTCAGAAAAATTTTCCATATTTAATGTCCCGGTAAAGTGTCTACTAAAGCCAATTAGGAGAGGAGTGGGGAGGCGTACCTTCTAGTTATTCTGAGGTGCCTTCACTCCCAAATCGTACCCACTGGCAGCGGGACATTCAGAACGTGAATAAATAATAAGGAGACAACCACAGGAAAGGCGAAGCCAAGAAGGTAGACCCAAACATGCCGCACACTACTTGCCAGGAAGAGAAATAAGCTAGCGAAGATACCGCAAGTAATTGCACCAAGTTGTTCAAAAAGGAACATATAGATAGCGCATGCAGCCATCATCAGTGCCCACCTTAATTTTGGGATACCGCTATGTAGTTCTTCTGAAGCAGTATGTTTTGGTGGGCGAAGTAACCCTTCAATAAGCATTACGATGGATAAAGTCAGCACAAGCCAACCAGCCACTAGCGGTATAAAGCGCGGTGACAACATAGGATTCTTTAAGTAACCGGGTTCTTCAATGTAGTTGGGAACTAGGTAGTACAGAAAGAGTATCGCCACTAGCGCAAAGGTTGCACCTAAAATCGAGTTCGGGTTAAAACGCCCATAATATCGCTCCTGAATCTCTGCGATATCGATCTCTACGTTTTTCATATCAAAGCCTCCGTTATATCAAACCCTGGAAAGGGAGGGTGATAAGCAAGCCTCACCCTCCCGGCATCTCAGCGCTTGATATTGGCTTCTTGGGCAACCTTAGCCCATTTTTTTACTTCAGTTGAAATAAAACCTCGGAAATTATCTCCGGATTCTATTCCAGCCTCAGCCCCAAATTTAGGTAAAAAAGCGAGGAAGTCTTCACTTTCCATTACCTTATCCAAAGCGTCAGTTAACTTGGACGTAGCAGCATCGGGAAGAGAGTTATGGGCAATCACACCAAACCATGCGGACGTATTAAAACCACTCAGTCCGTATTGCTCACCAGCTTCGCTTACCGTAGGAACGTCAGGAAGAAACGGAGAGCGCTTAGGTGTTGTGATGGCCAAAGCCTTGAGCTTGCCAGACTTTATGTGTGGAAGAACGGTGGGCATGTTATCGAACGATACGTCAACATCTCCTGAAAGCAGAGCTGGCAAGGCTTCGCCACTACCTCTGAATGGCACATGCACCATCTGTGTCTCCGTCACGCTCTTAAACAGTTCCCCAGACATATGGACAGAGCTACCCATGCCAGGCGAGCTGAAGGTCACTTCCTTGTTTTTTGCCGCCTCAACCAATTCCGCCAAGCTGTTATATGGGCTACTGGCTGGAACAACCATCACATTGGGGATACTGATTACTTTTCTAATGAAGCGGAAGTCTTTGACGGGGTCGAAGCGCAACCCCGGGTAGATAGCGGGCCCGATCGCGTGGCCAGGAGAGGCCATTAGGATAGTGTGGTTTATGCCGCGTCCACCACGAGATAGCTGCCCGGTGGCTACCGTTGATCCAGCTCCAGGGCGGTTTTCAACAACAATGGTGCCTAGTTCATTTTGCATTAGATCCGCAACTTTGCGCGAAATGAGGTCAGTTGTGCCACCCGCAGAGTACGGTACGACAAGTCGAATATTATCGCTAGGCCAATCGGCGGCAGTAGCCTGAGAAGCAAAAATGGAACATAGCGCTGCAGCTCCAATAGCTGTAGCGCTAAAGAAATTCTTAATCTGCTGGTTCATCTTATTATCCTTTATCCTCACAAATCACTAGGTGCGTTATTCGAACAGTAGTGCGATATCCGAATTGCAAAATTAATCATACACACCGAATTCTATTGTGCAAGTGATTTTTTGATGGTCGGACGTTCTATCTATTGATGGTTTAGCACGCTGGTCGTACCACGCTGATATTGGGGCATGAGTCGTAAACACTTGCTCGCTTTAACCTTTGCCCTTCCCAAGAGGTGTGTTTGGTTTCAATTCCAAAGTTCGCTTGACAAGTCTTTAGAATGAAAATAGCATGTTCGATAAACGTACATACGTTCGTTATGCGAACTATGGTTTTTAGATTGAATAATCACAAAAATGCAAAAATGGAGGCCCCAATGGCACTTGATCAAGAGACATTGAAGCAGTTCGTGGACACTGTTCGGCGGTATGTGCGTGAGCGTCTTATTCCGTTGGAAGATCAGGTTGCTGACGAAGATCAGATTCCCGAAGAAGTCATTAACGAAATGAAAGATATGGGCCTTTTTGGGATATCTATTCCGGAGGAGTTTGGTGGTCTCGGGCTGACCATGAGCGAAGAAGTCGCCATCATTCAAGAGATGGGCTACACATCACCTGTCTTTCGCTCAATGTTTGGTACCAACGTTGGGATCGGTTCTCAGGGGATCATCATGGATGGAACGTCTGAGCAAAAAGCTAAGTATTTGCCGTTGATGGCAAGTGGGGAGCTGATCGGTTCGTTTGCATTGACCGAGCCCGATGCCGGCTCGGATGCTGGCTCGGTACGAACCAGCGCTCGGCTTGACGGGGATGAATACATTCTTAATGGAACCAAGCGGTTTATTACCAATGCTCCCCGTGCCGGTGTTTTTACGGTCATGGCTCGAACCGGTACTCGTGAGGAAGGTGGCAGAGGCGTATCTGCTTTTTTGGTGGATGCAGGTCTACCAGGAATCACCCTTGGCAAACCAGATAAGAAAATGGGGCAAAAGGGCTCGCATACCTGTGATGTGATTTTTGACAATGTGCGAGTACCCAGAGCAGCTTTGATCGGTGGTGTTGAAGGACAAGGATTCAAGACAGCAATGAAGGTGCTAGATCGGGGACGGCTTCATATTAGTGCTCTGAGTGTAGGTACTGCGAAGCGGCTTATTGATGAGAGCGTCCTTTATTCAACCGAGCGGAAGCAATTTGGAACTGAGATCTGCAATTTTCAACTGGTGCAGGCAATGCTTGCGGATAGTCAAACGGAATACTACGCAGGTAAATGCATGGTTGAGGAGACTGCGCGCGCCTATGACGCAGGCGAGAAGGTTTCGTTGCAGGCAGCAAGCTGCAAACTTTTTTGCACCGAGATGGTTGGCCGGGTTGCTGACCGCGCGGTACAGGTGCATGGCGGTTCCGGTTATATCAGCGAATATTGTGTAGAGCGCTTCTATCGAGATGTTCGTCTGTTCCGCCTCTATGAAGGTACTTCTCAGATTCAGCAGCTGGTCATTGCAAAGCAGCTGATTCGTGAAGCAAGTGAGCAAACGGCTTAATTATTTAGGAGGTGGTGTTATGGCAGGTCCATTAACAGGTGTTCGCGTCCTGGATTTGTCCCGCGTTTTAGCAGGACCCTGGAGTACACAGATTCTTGCGGACTTGGGAGCGGAAGTGATCAAAATCGAGCGTCCGGGGATGGGAGACGATACCCGGCATTGGGGCCCTCCGTGGCTCAAGGATCGAAATGGGAATGCTACTAAAGAATCCGCTTACTATCTGTCCACCAACAGGGGCAAGCATTCGGTCACTGTCGATATCAGCCAGTCTGAAGGCCAAGAGCTAATACGAGAGCTTGCGGCTAAAAGCGATATTCTTGTCGAGAATTTCAAAACAGGCGCTTTAGGCAAAAAAGGCCTCGGATATGAAGAGCTTTCAGAAGTGAATCCAGGCCTTATTTATTGTTCAATTACCGGCTTTGGACAGACAGGGCCGATGGCTAATGATGCGGGGTATGACTATCTAATTCAGGCTCAGTCCGGTTTGATGAGTATTACGGGTGTGCCAGATGGCCAGCCTGGTGCAGGCCCTCAACGCGTCGGTATGGCAGTAGCCGACCTAACCACCGGTATGAATGCAACAGTTGCCATCCTCGCTGCCCTTCATCATCGGAACAGTACAGGAGAGGGTCAGCATATTGATATGGCCCTACTTGATGTTCAGGTTAGTTGGTTAGCAAACCAGGCGTTGAATTATTTTTGCAGTGGTACCGCGCCTTCACGCACAGGCGAATATCACCCCAACCTGGCACCCTATCAGCCGTTCCCGACCTCAGACGGACAAGTAATTATAGCGATTGGAAATGATCGGCAATTTCAGCAATTCTGCCAAGTTGTAGCGAGGCAGGACCTCGCTCAGGACATCCGTTTCCAGACTAATCCTAGTCGGGTGGAGAACCGTGTTGCGCTCGTGGGGATCATGTCTGATATCACACGAAAAGAAAGTAGTCATTATTGGATGGATGTATTGGTGGGTGTTCATGTGCCTTGTGGCCCCATCCAGAATATTCAGCAGGTATTTGAAGACCCTCAGGTTGTTGCTCGTGAAATGAAGGTAGACCTTGAACATCCTGATATCGGACCAGTTCCTGGTGTTGCCAGCCCAATTAAGTTCTCCAAAACTCAGCAGGAATACAAAAAAGCCCCCCCCCAGTTGGGTGAGGACACGGACACCGTACTGGAACGACTGTTGAATAAGGGCACAGAGCAAATTGCTTCTTTACGTGAGCAGAATGTTTTGTAACTGACATCCATTACGTAACGGCAATACCGTCTCTATATCTGTCACGAGTGACCCCCGTTAAAACTGTGGCCCTACTACTAGGTGTCAGTGGCTAGGGAAAGCCTGTGTCATCGTTATTTGTACGGGTGAGGATATAGAAAAAATTTTTCGTGCGGTTAGTAGAAAGAGTTTCATGAGGAGATCATCAAAGTGACAGTGAGATATGAACTAGTTAATGAAATTGGTGTTATCACCATCGATAACCCACCCGTAAACGCTTTGTCTCAAGCCGTACGCGAAGGGCTGAAAAATGCCATTGAAGGAGCTAAATTCGATAGTTCGAAGGCGCTGCTGATCCTTTGTACCGGTCGTACCTTTATCGCCGGTGCCGATATCAGTGAGTTTGGCCAGCTGCCGAAAGAGCCATCACTGCCCAGCGTGCTGTCTGCCATCGAAAACTCTGAAAAGCCGGTCATCGCAGCACTGCATGGTTCAGCCTTGGGTGGCGGTTTTGAGTTGGCGTTGGCCTGTCACTATCGGTGTGCAATTCCAACGGCAGAGGTTGGTTTGCCGGAGGTGACGCTAGGTTTGTTACCCGGCGCTGGAGGCACCCAGCGGGTACCGCGCCTTGCAGGGGTTGAGGCGGCGCTGGACCTGATTACCAGCGGTGCTCCTATCGTGGCTGAAAAAGCGCAACAACTGAGCCTGATCGATAAGGTACTGGAGGGCGACTTGCAGGAGGTGGCGCTTGGCTATGCCAAGGCGCTCGTTGCTAGCGGGGCCCAACCCAGACGGGTTCGCGATATCACGATCGATCCGGCCACTGTCGCTGATGATCTATTTGTTTCTTATCGCTCTAAGCTGAAGAAACGTGCACGAGGACAGTTGGCGCCCCAGCACATTGTGTCTTGTATCGAAGCCGCAGCCAAAGGTTCGTTTGATCAAGGCCTGCAGACGGAGCGCGCGCTGTTTATTGAGTGCCGGGAATCCGAACAGTCTGCTGCTATGCGGCATATGTTTTTTGCAGAACGTAACGCATCAAAGGTTGAAGGGCTGCCGAAAGAAACCGCTAATCGTGAGGTTCGGTCCGTCGCGGTGATCGGCGGGGGCACCATGGGCGGTGGTATCGCTATGTGTTTCGCCAATGCAGGCATTCCCGTTAAGCTCCTGGAAATCAGTGATGAAGCCTTGCAGCGCGGCTTGCAACTGATTGCCAAGAACTACGGAGTTAGTGTTAAGCGAGGCAAGCTGACCGAAGCGGACGCCGCCGCCCGACAGCGATTGATTACTGGAACCACTCTGTATGCAGACCTGGCCGATTGTGATTTGGTGATAGAGGCGGTGTTTGAAAGCATCGAGGTCAAGAAAGAGGTGTTCACCAAGCTGGATGGGGTTTGTAAACAGAAGGCAATCCTAGCGACCAATACCTCTTACCTGGATGTGGATGCGATTGCAGCGGTCACCAGCCGCCCTGAAGATGTTATCGGTCTTCACTTCTTCAGCCCCGCCAATGTGATGAAGTTGTTGGAAATTATCCGGGGCGATAAAACCTCGGATGAAGTTCTGGCTACGTCGATGTCGATTGCCAAGAAGATCCAGAAAGTCCCCGTTCTCTCCCGAGTTTGTTTTGGCTTTATCGGTAACCGCATGCTGCGCCAGTACACTCGCGAAACGCAGCTTTGCCTGATCGAAGGATCAAGCCCTGAACAGATAGACCGTGTGATGGTGGATTGGGGCATGGCCATGGGGCCCTTGGCGGTAGGGGACCTTGCCGGTCTGGATATAGGCTACAAGGCCCGCCAGGCCTTGTCCGATGAGGAGAAAGGCGAACCGAAAACCTACTGTATCGCCGACACCCTTGCCGAGATGGGGCGCTTGGGTCAGAAGACGGGGGCGGGTTATTACCGCTACGACCCTGAGACGCGGGCCCGGAGTTCCGATCCGGAAGTGCTCAAAATCATAGAAGCGGAAGCCCATAAGCAGGGAGTTACCCGCCGTGAAATCAGCAATGACGAGATTCTAAAACGTTTGACTCTGGCGTTGATCAATGAAGGCTTCAAAATTTTGGAAGAAGGCATTGCTCAGCGACCGGGTGATATCGATGCGGTCTACGTCTTTGGTTATGGCTTCCCCCCGTACCGCGGTGGACCTATGTTCTACGCCGACCAGTTGGGCTTGAAGAATGTCTACGAGATGATCTGTGCCTACCGGGATAAGCACGGAGAACTGTATTGGACGCCTTCGGCGCTGCTGAAGGAGTTGGTTCAAGAAGAGATTACTCTCGCGCAGTGGGTAAGCGATAGGTCGTTACCGTTCAGGCAGTGAAGCACCGAAGCGAAAACCGTTAATTAACGGCGAAAATCATCGGCTAGAAAGAGGGGTTAAAAGTAGCAAATGATGAAAATCTTAGTAAGCGTTAAGCGCGTAGTAGACTTTAATGTGAAGGTTCGTGTGAAGCCCGATGGAACGGGGGTCGACCTCGGGAACGTCAAGATGGCGATGAATCCCTTCTGCGAGATCGCAGTTGAGGAAGGGGTACGCCTGAAGGAACAGGGGATTGCCGACGAGGTCGTGGTGGTTTCCATCGGCCCCAAGGCCTGCCAGGAGCAAATCCGCACCGCGATGGCGCTTGGTGCCGATCGCGGCATCCAGATTGAAACCGACCAGGAGCTTGACTCCCTGGCCGTTGCCAAGCTGCTGGCCAAGGTGGTCGAAGAAGAGCAGCCCGGCCTGGTGATTCTGGGCAAGCAGTCCATCGATTCCGACAACAACCAGACCGGCCAGATGCTGGGTGCGCTGACGGGCATGCCCCAGGGGACCTTCGCCTCTGAAGTGAACCTGGTTGAAGGCAAGGTAGAGGTGACCCGCGAGGTCGACGGCGGCCTGCAGACCCTGTCCCTGAACCTGCCGGCGATCGTGACCACCGATCTGCGCCTGAATGAGCCCCGCTACGCCTCCCTGCCCAATTTCATGAAGGCCAAGCGCAAGCCCTTGGATACCAAGTCTCCCGCCGATTTCGGTGTGGACATCAGCCCCCGTCTCAAGACCCTGAAGGTCGAGCCGCCGGCCGAGCGCCAGGCTGGCATCATTGTGGGCAGTGTAGATGAGCTGGTAGAGAAACTGAAGAACGAAGCGAAGGTAATCTGATATGCGCATCTTGGTTATTGCAGAACACGATAATGTGACCCTGAAGGGTGCAACTCTGAATACCGTCACCGCCGCGGCCCAGCTGGGCGACGATGTTGACCTGCTGGTTGTCGGTGACAACTGCGGCGGCGCCGCTGAAGCCGCTGCCAAGATCAGTGGCGTTTCCAAGGTGCTGGTGGCCGACAACGCCGCCTACTCCCACAAACTGGCGGAAAATTTAGGCAGCCTGGTGACTGAGCTGGCGTCTGGCTACAGCCACGTGTTGGCGCCGGCCACCAGCACCGGTAAGAACTTCATGCCCCGGGTGGCCGCCGCACTGGACGTGGCCCAGATCTCCGATATCATCGCCGTGGAGAGCGCCGATACCTTCAAGCGGCCCATCTACGCTGGTAACGCCATCGCCACCGTGCAGTCCAGCGATTCGGTCAAGGTGATCACCGTCCGTACCACCGGCTTCGATGCCGCCGCCACCGACGGCAGCGCAGCGGTCGAGTCCCTGGACAAGGTCACCGATGCCGGCATCTCCGCTTTCGTCAAGGAGGAGTTGGCCCAGTCCGACCGTCCCGAACTGACCAGTGCCAAGGTGATTGTTTCCGGTGGCCGCGGCATGGGCAACGGTGAGAATTTTTCCATGTTGGAGCAGGTCGCCGACAAGCTCGGTGCTGCCGTGGGCGCCTCCCGGGCCGCCGTCGATGCGGGTTTTGTTCCCAACGATATGCAGGTGGGTCAGACCGGCAAGATCGTCGCCCCCGAACTCTATATCGCCGTGGGTATCTCCGGGGCCATTCAGCATCTGGCGGGAATGAAGGACTCCAAGGTTATCGTCGCCATTAACAAGGATGAGGAGGCCCCCATCTTCCAGGTGGCTGACTACGGCCTGGTGGCAGACCTGTTTGATGCCGTCCCTGAGTTAGAGCGGCAGCTTTAAATCTTCCTCCTGTTGGAGACTTGTATCCCAGTCTCCAACCGCTTCACCCGAAGCGTCTTGGGCCCGTTTATCGGGCCCCTTTTTATCATTTTAAAGAGAGGTAAGCCGTTTTGAAACGCGAAGCAATGGAATTTGACGTGGTGATCGTTGGTGCAGGCCCTGCCGGTCTGTCAGCGGCAATCCGGCTGATGCAACAGGCTCAGGAAAAAGCGCAGGAGCTGATGGTCTGCGTGGTGGAGAAGGGTTCGGAAGTAGGGGCCCATACACTATCCGGAGCCGTGCTGGAGCCCCGGGCATTGAATGAATTGTTCCCTGACTGGAAAGATCGAGGCGCACCGCTTCACACCCCGGTGAGCCAAGATGAGATTTACCTTTTTACGGGGCCTGAAGATGCGAAAAAAATCCCCAACGGACTCGTCCCAAAAACCATGCACAACGACGGAAACTTCGTTGTTAGCGTTGGAAACCTCTGCCGCTGGCTTGCCGAACAAGCCGAAACACTCGGTGTGGAGATCTTTCCCGGCTTCGCCGCCGCCGAGATTCTCTTCGATGCGGATGGGGCGGTAAAAGGCATCGCCACTGGTGACATGGGCGTCGGCGAGGACGGCCAGCACAAAGACAGCTACATGCCTGGCATGGAGCTGCACGCTAAGTACACGGTGTTTGCTGAGGGCTGCCGCGGCCACTTGGGTAAACAGCTGATGGAGCGATTCGAGTTGGATAAGGACGCCGATCCTCAGCACTACGGCATTGGTATCAAAGAGCTCTGGGACATCGACCCCGCCAAGCACCAGCCTGGCTTGGTCATCCACGGCGGCGGCTGGCCCCTTGATAAAGAGACCAATGGCGGCTCCTTCCTCTATCACGCTGAAAATAATCAGGTGGTACTCGGCCTGATCGTCGACCTGAGCTACTCCAACCCCTATGTGAGCCCCTTCGAAGAGATGCAGCGGATGAAGCACCACCCGGTATTCAAGCAGTACCTGGAGGGAGGAAAGCGGGTCTCCTATGGCGCCCGCGCCATCGCCAAGGGTGGTTTTAACGCCCTTCCCAAGATGCACTTTCCGGGTGGTTTGTTGGTGGGCTGCGATGCGGGCACCCTCAACTTTGCCAAGATCAAGGGCACCCACACGGCTATGAAGAGCGGCATAGTCTCCGCCGAAACCATCTTCTTTGCCATCGACCAGGGTGGTCTCGATTTGGCAGCCTACGCTGAAGCCTTTGAAGCCTCCTGGGCTTATGACGAGCTTTACCGATCACGTAACTTCGGCCCGGCCATGCACAAGTTCGGCACCCTGATGGGCGGCGCGTTCAACTACGTTGATCAGAACTGGTTTAAGGGAAAGCTGCCTTTCACGTTACGGGACAGGACCTCCGACTACGCTCAGCTCAAGCCTGCCGCCGAGAGCAACAAAATCGATTACCCCAAACCCGATGGCGTGATCAGCTTCGACAAGCTTTCGTCGGTGTTCCTCTCCAGCACCAACCACGAGGAAGACCAACCCTGCCACCTTAAGCTGAAAAACCCGTCTATCCCCCTGGAGCGTAATTTGCCGCTGTTTGATGAGCCGGCCCAGCGGTACTGTCCGGCGGGCGTCTACGAGGTGGTTGATGAGGAGAGCGGTGGCAAGCGTTTCCAGATCAATGCCCAGAACTGCCTGCACTGCAAGACCTGTGATATCAAGGACCCGTCCCAGAATATAACGTGGGTTGCGCCAGAGGGGGCAGGGGGGCCCAATTATCCCAATATGTGAGTGCGGTTAAGTTGAGACGGGGCCACCTGAAATCGGGTTGTGACTATCAGCTTTTCGATTGGAGTAGTCCACAAAGAAACCGCTATTGCTATTCACATGTCGAACAAAGCGAGCGATAATCGAACTTTAGTAGGTGGTTATCTATGGGAAGTATTATGCCTGTCAACGATACTGAGACAGAAACGGTTGATAAAGACTTTCTTTCAACTTTTGCTCGTGGTCTCGAGGTTATCAAGTCTTTTGATACGGAGTCACCGTCGATGACTCTGACGGATCTAGCCAAGAAGAACGGGCTGTCGCGTGCTTCTGCGCGACGCTTTCTTCTGACATTACAAAAGCTTGGTTATGTCAGCAATGAAGATAAGCATTTTAGACTCACTGCAAAGATATTGGATTTGGGGTATTCCTATCTATCGTCATTGAATTTTACGGAAACAATAACACCTATTATGGAGCGTGTTGCTCATCAGCTAGGGGAATCTTGTTCAGCTACGGTGCTCGATGGCCAGGACGTCGTCTATATTGCTCGAATCCCAAGGCGGGGACTGATTCCGATTAATTTGCAGATCGGTGCTCGTCTACCTGCTTACGCGACATCTCCCGGGCGGGTTTTGTTGTCTGCTCTTCCAGGCGATCAGTTGGAACGCACTCTAGTGGAAACAAATTTTCAGAAACTAACTCCCAATACGATGACGCTTGAAGAACTACGAGTTGAGATTGAAAAGGTCCAACAACAAGGTTATGCGATTGTAGACCAAGAACTGGAGTTAGGAATGCGGGCGGTCGCCGTTCCTATCTATGATCGTCGTCACCAAGTTCGCTTCGCAATGAATGTAAGTAGCCATGTGTCATCTTTTACGCTTGACCAAATAAAAGAGGAATTTGTCCCAGCAATGTTGCAGGCATCCAGCGATATGTCAGAGGTTTTGCCCTAGCTGTAGCGAGCACAATTAAAAAACCAGCCCAGTACTAGCTGAAGGGGGGAGGCATAGCATGCTCTACTCATTCAGGTCGATCAGGTTTTCCATGAAGCGCCATGAGCGTCATTAGTGATGTAGCACATAGCTTCTCTTCGCCATCTTTTACAACAAATATTTCAGTGCTACTGATCATGAGGGTACGTCCAGGATTTATTACCTTCGCTCGGCCATTAAGCGGTCGCCGTTACCTGGTGCTATCAGATTTATTTTATATTCAACAGTCAGTATCGACGTGTTTTCTGGCATTAAACTGTGGGCTGCATAGCCACCACAAGTATCCGCAATTGTGCCAATTACTCTGATATGAAGATCGCACAGCTACAAGACTGGATTGAGGAACATCATGCTGAAGGGCTAAGTCTCGAAGGCGCAATGACGATGGTTAACCTAAGCGATTCCAGTCTTAAGAGGCGTCTTAAAAAGACGACTGGGCTTTCATTCACTCAGTACATTCAATCGGTCAGGATAGAGAAAGCTAAGCGACTATTGCTATCCACCACGTTGAGTGTTGGTGCGGTTTCTAATTCTGTCGGATACGAAAATCAAAGCTTCTTTATTCGTACTTTCAAAAAACTGACAGGAGCAACCCCGAGTCAGTACCGAATCGAGGGCAAGGATTCATCGATAGTTTGAATCGCGACGGTGTGATGTCTGCAAAGTCGATATAGCTGAAATTCCAACCTTTAGAAAAGGATCTTCAGTGGTACTTGCTAGAAATGGTTGATGGCATTGTGGTCAGCAAGCATCCCATGAAAATGTTTCATAGTGCGGCGTAGTGATAGTTTGGTCTCGATGACGGAATGTCACAACAGGGGTCACGCTTTCCATGATCAGCATTCGTGCAACTGCACGATTATCCTCGAGGATTGCCTGCTTAGGAGAGCGCGGAATCTCGCCCTCTCCCCCCCCCTTTGGATGATTTAGAAATCTAGGTCCTCATCGCTGCACTGTAGTCGTAAAGAGGCCTGATCCTCTTGCAGTTGTGCTTGTATCTCTGGTCCGTAGGCATTCCAAATCTGGTCTCGAATTTCGTCAATAAACTCGAAAACGGCCAGGGCTTCGCTTGGTGTCCAGTGCGCGGGAATTTTCATGCTCGGCATGACGTCCTCCTTGGTGAAGATTACTTCAACGAGATAGACGGTCTGGTGCTTTCTTTCACTGTAAGTGGAGCATCAGGCCATTGATGCGTAAACACACGAGTCGTGGCTTATTAGACGGCTAAATTGTGAGGAATGACCTCGCTTATGCTTGCAAATTAGCCGATTCATCATCGCCGATGTAAGCCCTTGATCGCTGGTATTCGCGGTAACCAATTATCGGTTCGATAGCAATGTAAGCCAAATAGATAGAGGGAATGGAGATTAAGGCGATCAGAGTTACGATCACCTGGGCTTTTACCGCTAGTGAAACGGTGTTGAGCAGAGCGATTTCCCCACTAACACCGATTAGCCATAGAGCGGTTATGATCAGAGTGCAGCACACAAGGCCCATGAGGCAATTGTCTAAAATTTTGTTGCGCTGTATCCGGCCGCTTTCTGTCAAATATCTACCAAGTAGTAAACGTTGAATAGTGCTTTCAGAGACATGAAAAGTAAGGCGGTCATAGGTTCGCCTCTGGAGCTCATTGAACGATTGGCCGAAAAGTATGCGTTCCTTAGCAGTTCGAAATTTGATGTAGTTTTCTTCTATCGCTGAGTCTGGCGCTTTATGGATTTCTATTGAATGTTCCAGTCTGCGATAGCGCCACAGATATAACAGCACTTGATGAATGCGGCCAAAATAGACAAGTCCTCTAACAAAATTGCTGCGTTCCATTACTGAGCCTCCAATGGGGTAGATCTTAAATATTCTTGAACAAGTTTCTCGAAAGTATCTGCTCGTGTCTCTAAGTCTGAAAGCCTTCCTGCGCTGTCACGACATCTGTGATCACACAGTACGTAAAGTCGTCGAAGCTCTTGTGGCGGGATTGACAAGTCATCTACTGATCCGTCGAGTACATAAAAAACACGCACCCCTAGCTCCATAATTAAGCGCAGGTATTCTGCGTTTGGAACCCTGTCACCCCTCTCGTACAGGAACTGCGTGGTGGATGTTATGCCGCAGGCCTTGGCAAGCTCAGCCTGTGTCAGGCTAAGGCGCTTGCGCTCTTCTGCTAGCCGTTTGCCGATAGATTCTCTGTGATTCATTGCCTGGAGTTACCAAAAAAATTTGAACAGAATTTTATCTTTGTATAACGTATGTTTCAAATTAAAGTATAACAAGTGTTATGTATATGGCTCGCACTCATGAGGAAGTAAAGAAAATTTTTAAAAATCATAATGTTAGCGTCGCCGAGTGGGCTAGGCGTAAAGGCTTCTCTCAGTCTTTGGTATATCAGGTGCTATCTGGAAAGAGGAGTCCGGTAAGAGGCGAAAGCTATCAGATTGCCATTGCGTTGGGCCTCAAAGACGAAGTCTCATCAAACTATGAAAAGTTATCACAGCATTTGGAAGGGGGAGGTCTGAAATGACATAGGCACAAAAAAACCGAAACCAATGGCTTGATTCCGGTTTTTAGGGAAGGCGAGGCCTTCAGTTGTGGTGACTTGATTCTCCCATCCCTGATTCCGTTCCGTCAAGCGTTCACTTTCACGAATGAATTGTTCGAGATTCTGTTGTGCCTGTATGTACGAGGTAGAGCAGTAACCGGGTAGGAGGTCCCCATGTCTATTAATCTGAAGAATTGTAGGTCCATTTATAATCGCTGGGGCTGGTCCGCATGTAGTGTATGGTTGGAGGCCTGAAAAATGATTTGTTATCCAGAGGGGCTTTCAAGTTTTGAAATATGCGCAGTCAACGAGTATTGGTTGCTTTCTGATAAAGCGGATACAGGTTTTCTTTTTGCCCAGGCGGTGATCGATAAAAAATATAAAGATGAAAAAATTCGTAAAGTCGGGGCGATTGCTAAGAAAACTTTGTTCTTGCCTTGTGGCGATAATTTTTTCTGCCGTGAATGCGGCATTAAGATGCCGGTTAGTACTCGTTCTGAGTATTTGAGGCGTTGCAAAACTGTCGAAGAAGTTTTTTGCGATGAATGTATAGAGTTAATTAAGCAGCGATCTATACATGATGCCATAAAAGTTGTTAGTGAGTATAAAAATCTCGCTTTTGAAAAAGTAAATTATATTTCTGATCTCGCGTTTGATGAGATATTGGCTTTGCTGTCGATGTCGGTTTCGTTAGATAAGGATTTTGTTTTTCTATCTGGATCGCCCAGTGAAATTTTTATCACAGGCTGTGAAGTGGTTGATCAAAATTTATTTTGGTCTCTTGTGAACAAGGGGGTGTTTGTTTATCTGCCAGAAATTCCAAAGGAAGTGGAGCTGGCAAGTGAGTTGCTTTATGGATCGGTATCAAAGTTGTCATACGATGGTCGTTCTGGAATAAATGCATATTATAAAAATAAGGAAGTGGTATGTGCAGGTGTTTACCTAAATAAGCCTTCAATAGATGGTGTTGATACGATTGATTTGGTTGGCCTGCTTTATCAGCGTCTTTCCACTTTTGTTTTAACATCTAATGATGTCCGCCGTATCAAGAAAATGTTTAAGGACGTGCAGATCTTTAAATTGTATAAGCTTGTCGATGCAATAAGTCGAGAATACCGATTGCCGATTGATAACTCAAGGGCTTTGGGTTCGCTGTTGAACCATCTGGCTGAAAACTACTCCCCGGTTAATCTTTATTTTACTTTTAATATAAAAGCTAAAGATGTCGTGGCTCATATCAGGAAGGAAGGTTGTTCTGATTATGTTGCTAGGCACTATTTTACAAGTTTTGTTGGAAATTATATAGAAAGGATGGAGAGTAGAGATTATGAGCTTGTTAAGACATGGAGTTTGCCTCCGGAAATAATATCATCTCCATTTGAGTCTGTTTTTTCTGATCTTTATCTTAACCAGCATTTTAACTGGAATAGGCTTTCTGTGAGGGAGATTGTGGCTTCGTGGTTGGATAAAGTGAATATATCTGATGATGCGGATAGGATTTTGAGCGATTGCAGGGATTTATAGTTTTCGTGTTTATTTTTATTGGTTTTTCTATGTTTTTATCAAAGTATTGCGATATAAGCTTTGGGGCTTTGTTGGCTCGCTATTTGCCGTTAGATGCTGCTATGCAAATATATGATGCAAGAGAGCGTTGCAGGCCTGATCCTATACCTAAAATTGGTTCTGATTATTTAGACTGGGGATATGTTTCAAAATCTTTTCTAGAGGAAAGCGTTTTGCCAGAATCGCGGAAAGAGTTGGTTGGATTGCTTTTTCCTGTTGGTGCTTGTGTCATGAAAAAAGACATGCTGACTATAATGAGGTCCGTTTATGACCTGGATTCGGTTATTGATATATCAGAGGATTTCGTTAGAGCTTTTTTTAGTTATGTTGATGGTTCTTTCCATGAGAAAATGGTGTTGATGAAAAATAAGGTAAAAAGAAAGAAGCTAGACCACCGGGAAGTTAGTTATCATATAGTTGTTGATTATGTACTTAGGAGAATTGACCTCAATCCTGAGGATTATGAATATGGGTACCCTTATGGGACTATTCCTATCATGACTAGGCTCATTCCTGATAGCGAGGTGACAGAAGATATCAAGCCGCACACGTTGTTTTCTTTCAGTAATGAGATTAGTCATCTTCGCTTGATACGGACATAAATAAAGCGGGTGTGGTGCGTAGAACAGGGTCTATGGTTGTAGTGAGAGAGTTTTAAATAGTACAGGTAAATAGTATTCGTACTATTGTGTATGGCTTTATTATTAGTGCTAGCGCGTGAAATAGTATGCTTTGAGGGGTTTCTTACACCATTCGGCGTTCTCTGAGCGGTCTCCCTGGGCGGCAGCTTCCTGCACAGCTTGGGTAACCTCCGGTCGCTTTACCTTCCACAGATACTTGAGTTCTTCGCGAAGAGTCTTTTCGCCGTTGCTGGTGATGTAATTCGATTTGGGTGGTTGAGGAGGGCGATAGCGTCCCATCGAGCGGTACTCCAAGGAGGGGTGGGTCAAACAGGAATTTTACTCCAGAATGGCTATCTAAGGCTAAGAAATATGCCAAAAACCAGACGGGTTTGGCTAAAGAATTGGTGGTTGTAGCCGATCCTACATCTATCATTTTCCAGGACTTTCGATGAAAACCAGCGAAGTAGTACATGCCCGAATAGATGCACTGACAGCTGGGCTGAGCCATGCGGTTCAGGAGACTGGTGGTGCTCGCTTTGCGCTGATGCTGAGTATGATATCGGAATCGCAGACTTTGGCGCACAAGCTCGGCGATGAGTCTGAAAAGATTGATCTGCCGGACCCCCTAAGTGGTCGCAGTCAGCTTTACGACGCCGAGGTGGTTGGTCGTCTAAATCAATCTCTTAAAGAAGGTAATTGGGGGGATCTTCATCTGATGCTGAGCTGGTTGGAAACTGTGCCGTTGCAGGGCAGACAGTTACAGCCGCTGCCCAATAACGATGAAGAGGGCATGGCCTTCAGTCAGGCTGCCGTGCTGGCCAAGCATTACGGTATGGTGGATGAGGTTAAGCAGTCGCGCTTAAGTGTCGCGGCTTAGGTTGATGCAGCATTCACCGCTAAAGTCGCCAGAGAATTTTCTCTTCACCCCGATCACTGATTGAATACCACTCATCGGGCTCGTCGCCCTCATTCCAGCCTGAAGCAATACAACGAACCTCCTGATTGAAGTGATTGAAAGCTTCCCGTGCGCAGTCGATATCCTGAACCCAGGGAGTTTGGTCGGATTCGAAAAGTACGCTGGTGTAGAGTTTGGCTGCTTTTTCTATCACCATCACGGGTATGCGGTTGCCGTCATTCTCGACCTGAAAATAAGAAACCTGTTGTTTCTGTTTTAGAGCGCTAACGATTGAAAACCGTTTTTTTAGCCATGCCTCGACTTCAGAGGCCGTTATGGCTTTCAAGTAGATTTCAATATCTGGGTGGCGCTGCTCAGGATTGGTCTTTGTCATCATTGATAATTTTGAAGATTCTCAGGACGCTTAGGCTTATATAGCCGGTAGCGGCGAGTATAGCGCCTATTGTCGCAAACGCCAGTCCTGCGAGGGCGGTGAGTTCCTGTTTTAAAGAGCTGAAAAAAAAGTGCTCGGAATAGAACACCAGGCCGATACCGAGAAAAAAGATGCTGGCGCCGGTCAGTAACAGGGTTAGGTTTTGGCGTTCTTTCCCTGCTTGTTCCAGTAATCGTTTTTTCAGCCAGTGCATGTGTTATCTCGATAGCTCAACACAGTGCAGGTAAATATCGGCGTTGACCGCCAGTTCAGTTTGCTGTTCAAGTCGCTGCCGGGCTTCGGCAGAAGCGCGCCATTGGTGTGGTGTCATCGCCAATAATTGCTGAATCTCTGGATTGCTGTCGAGTTGGAATGCAAACTCCAGGTGTTGATTGTATATGTGGGCGTTTTTGAATACAGCACGCAGCCCGGGTTCCGGGTCAAAGAAGTTTTGCTTTACCTCCTCATAGATCAGATCCCGTAATTGCATCAGGTGGTTTGGTCCGGTGCTGGCGATCAGTAACAGGCCGCCAGGTTTGAGTACCCGCTGGAACTCCTCAAGGGCGAGAGGTGTAAACAGGCAGGTTAGTACGTCAACGCTGTTGTCTGCAGCTGGGATATGGGCCCCTGAGGCGACGATCCATGTCATCTGACGGTTGCGTTGGCAGGCGGCTTTAACGGCGTCTTTAGAGATATCGACGCCGATCAGCTGGCAGCCATCAGGCAGATTTTCAGCGAGATGTTGAGTGTAGTATCCCTCGCCACAACCGCAGTCCAGGATGCTATTTTTGTTATCTTTTATTCCCTCTTTTGCAAGATGGGTTGATACCAGGGCGGTAACTGCCTCAGCAATAGGTTGATAATGGCCGCGCTCCAAAAAGCTGCGGCGATTTCGAACCATTTCTGCATTGTCTCCCGGCAAGCGTGAGCGCTTGTTCTGTACTGGCAGTAGATGGAAATACCCTTGACGAGCCTGATCAAAACAATGGTTGTTTTCACAACGCAAGGTTCGATCCGTTAGCTGTAGAGGCTGGCGGCAGAGCGGGCACTGTAGATATTCAAACATCTGCATTTTAGACCAGTAAACGGGCCATGATGTTTTCGTACAGATCCGAGAGCGTGTCCAAGTCTTTGACGCGAACCTGTTCGTTAACCTTGTGGATAGTGGCGTTGCAAGGGCCGAGTTCGACAACCTGGGCGCCGGTAGGGGCGATAAAGCGGCCGTCTGAGGTGCCGCCAGACGTGGACAGTTCACTATCGATATTGGTAATGGCTTTAATGCTTTGTTGGCAGGCTTCGACCAGTGGCCCTTCTTCGGTGATAAAAGGATTGCCGCTGAGGGTCCAGGTCAGTGCGTAATCGAGTTCGTGCTTATCCAGAATCTGCTGGGTTCGGGACTTGATCTGTTCTGCTGTTAGTTCGGTAGAAAAGCGAAAGTTGAATAGCGCGTTGATGTCCCCTGGAACGACATTGGTAGCGCCGGTTCCTGCGTTGATGTTCGAAATCTGAAAGCTGGTAGGGGGGAAGAACTCGTTGCCTTCATCCCAGGTTTCAGCCGCTAGTTCTGCCAAGGCAGGGGCTGCCAGGTGAATCGGATTTTTCACCAGGTGAGGGTAGGCCACGTGGCCCTGTACGCCGTGCACGGTGAGATTGCCGCTGATTGAGCCGCGACGGCCATTCTTGATGATGTCGCCTACCCGTTCAGTGCTGGAGGGTTCGCCGACAATGCACCAGTCAATCTTCTCGCCACGGGCTTCCAGTACATCCACAACTCGCGTTGTACCGTTGACAAAATCACCCTCTTCGTCGGAAGTGATGAGCAGGGCGATGGAGCCGTCATGATCGGGATGGTGTTCGATAAAGCGTTCTAACGCGGTAATAAAGGCTGCTAAGCTGCCTTTCATATCAGCGGCTCCGCGGCCATGGAGGTTGCCATCTTCGATAACCGGTTCAAAAGGAGGGTGTTGCCAACGATCTTCTGGGCCGCTAGGCACCACGTCGGTGTGACCGGCAAAGCAGAAAACTGGTCCGTTATCGCCACGACGCGCCCAAAAATTGCTGACATCTTCGAAGGGGAGTTTCTCTACCTTAAAGCCGAGGGCTTCGAGGCGTTCGATCATAAGATCCTGGCAGCCGGCATCTTCGGGTGTAACGGAACGGCGAGAGATAAGCTCCAAGGCCAGTTGGGTTGTGGCGGATTGAGTATGCATGTGCGGGATAGGTCCAGTAATTAAAACGAAAGATCGGCCGTTGTTTTGTATGATTGGCCGCTGTCCTGTAATTAGAGGCGAGTATACCGCAATCTAGGATTCAGGCTCATCCCTAATAAATTTGGGGTTTTAATCTGGGTCTTATTGAGTGTGAAAGTGTGGTGATTTAAATCCGAGCAGTGTAAAACCTTTCCCAATTCCCAGTCTTGTGGGGTGATGTTGGTTGATACAGGAGTGACAGAAATGAAAAGTAGAATAATGTTGGCGATGTCGGTGCTGGTGTTTTCTTTTGTGCTGGCTGGATGTTCTCCGGAAGTAGGAAGCGACGGCTGGTGTCAGGATATGAAAGCTAAGCCTAAGGGGGATTGGACCACCAATGAGGCGGCCGATTTTGCCAAGCACTGCGTGTTTAAGTAGAAAGTCTTTGCGCGCGGATGCTGAGGGGTGGAAATACCCACCCCTCAGTAAGGTGTCAGTCAGGTTTCAGCGTAGCAAGTTGGAAAGGTTGGGGTCGGGATTATCCGATTCCCGGTAGATCAGGGCAATATTGCCGATCTGTTGGACTACTTCAGCCTGTACTTGCTCGCAAAGTTCGGCGATCAGTACTTTTTTGACGTCACGGTCGCCAACGTTGAACTTCACCTTGATAAGCTCGTGATCTTCCAGAGCACGGTCAACTTCCAGTTGTACTCCTTCGCTAAGTCCATTCCCTGCGACGGTGACAATTGGATTAAGGGAGTGGCCGATAGTCCGGTACTGTTTTTTTTGCGAGGCTGTTAAGCTCATAATAGAATGGTTGACCTTTTGCTGGGGAGCCGGCTGTGCGGCTGGATTCTCAATGGCGAGAGATTTTACCTTAGTTGCTCTTTATAGAGTAGCGCAGGATTGAGGTTGGGCGCTTCCATGAAGCGGATTAACCCGGTATTGGTAACGTTTTTTAGTTGAGTGACAAAGTTGGCGCGATCAAAAAGCAGTGGGCGTTGGTTAAAGGAACATTTCGACGACCACTATGTCCAAAAGGCCAAGGATGAGGGATACCGGTCCAGAGCCAGTTTTAAACTGTTGGAACTAGATCAGAAGGATAAGTTGTTTCGTCCTGGTATGACGGTTGTGGATCTTGGTGCTGCGCCGGGAGGCTGGTCGCAGGTGGCGGCTCAGCAGGTCGGAGATCAAGGCGTGGTTGTGGCATCGGATATATTGCCGATGGATTCGATGGCCGGTGTTACCTTCGTACAGGGTGATTTCACCGAAGAATCTGTCTATGAAGCGATACTGGATGCAGTAGATGGTCGTCCGGTAGATCTTGTAATTTCGGATATGGCCCCCAATATGAGTGGTATGGCGGCAGTTGACCAGCCCAAGGCTATCTATTTGGTCGAATTGGCGCTTGATCTGTCTCGCCAGGTTTTAAAGCCAAACGGGATCTTTTTGGCTAAAGTATTTCAAGGAGAAGGGTTTGATTCACTGTTATCCGAGATGAGGCAGAGCTTCACCAAGGTGCAGTCACGAAAACCTGAATCCTCTCGGGCGCGATCCCGAGAAATTTATCAGCTCTGTCGCGGTTTTAAAGGTTAAGCCGCAGCAGAGCTACAAAGGGTGGTCGGTTAATTATTCCGATCACCAACCATGATGAGGTTGCAGAGGTACATCTCTTGAACGATATGGCAAAGAACCTGGTGCTGTGGCTGGTAATAGCTGCAGTGTTGTTGACGGTATTCAACAACTTCAACACCGAGGTGGAAGCGAACAAACTGAGCTATTCCCAGTTTATCGAGAAGGTAAGGGATGACCAGGTAACCAGCGTGCTGGTTGATGGCTACACCATTAAGGGCGAGCTTCAAGGCGGCGAGCAGTTTGAGACAGTTCGTCCCGCGCTACAGGACCCTAAGCTGGTAGATGACCTTTACAACCATGGTGTTGTGATTGAGGGTAAGCAGCCAGAACAACAAAGTATTTGGAGTCAGTTGCTGGTTGCCAGCTTCCCGATTCTGGTCATTATTGCCGTGTTTATGTTCTTTATGCGGCAGATGCAGGGTGGCGCCGGTGGTAAGGGCGGCCCCATGTCTTTCGGAAAGAGCAAGGCGCGGTTGCTGAGCGAAGACCAAATTAAAACTACCTTTGCCGATGTGGCAGGTGTTGAAGAAGCTAAAGAGGAAGTTCAGGAGCTGGTGGAGTTCCTGAAAGATCCTGGCAAATTCCTTCGCCTGGGTGGTCATATCCCCAAAGGTGTATTGATGTCCGGCTCGCCGGGTACCGGTAAAACCCTACTGGCAAAAGCCATTGCCGGTGAAGCCAAAGTGCCTTTCTTCTCAATCTCAGGTTCCGATTTTGTTGAGATGTTTGTGGGTGTTGGTGCTTCACGGGTTCGAGATATGTTCGAACAGGCCAAGAAACAGGCTCCCTGCATTATCTTTATCGATGAGATCGATGCGGTTGGTCGTCACCGTGGTGCTGGCATGGGCGGCGGTAACGATGAACGTGAACAAACGCTGAACCAATTGCTGGTTGAGATGGACGGTTTCGAAGGTAACGAGGGTATTATTGTGATCGCCGCAACTAACCGTCCTGACGTGCTGGATAAAGCTCTGCTGCGTCCTGGTCGTTTCGATCGTCAAGTGGTGGTTGGTCTTCCCGATATTCGCGGGCGTGAACAGATCGTTAAGGTTCACATGCGCAAGATTCCGTTAGGAGATGACGTTAAGCCCGATCTGATCGCCCGAGGTACGCCTGGTTTTTCCGGTGCGGATCTGGCTAACCTGGTTAACGAAGCGGCACTCTTTGCCGCACGCGAAAACAAGCGCGTGGTTGGTATGGAGCAGTTCGAGAAAGCTAAAGACAAGGTTATGATGGGAGCTGAGCGGCGTTCCATGGTGATGTCCCATGCCGAACGTTTGAACACTGCTTATCATGAATCTGGACACGCCATTGTTGGTCGTTTAGTACCTGATCATGATCCGGTTTACAAAGTGTCTATCATTCCTCGCGGTCGTGCCTTGGGTGTGACGATGTTCCTTCCTGAAGAGGATCGTTACAGTCATAGCAAACAAGCCATCCTGAGTCAGATTTGTAGTCTCTACGGTGGTCGTATCGCCGAAGAGATGACCTTGGGCGCTGCGGGTGTGACCACAGGTGCCTCCAACGATATCCAGCGTGCTACCCAGTTGGCCCGTAACATGGTTACCAAGTGGGGGCTGTCCGATAACCTGGGGCCATTGCTGTATGATGATGAGGATGCTGATCCATGGGGTCGTGGTCCTGGTGCCGCTGGTAAAGGGCTTGCCGGAGATACGGTTAAGAAGATCGACGAAGAGATTCGCACTATCATTGATGACTGCTATAGCCGCGCGAAGCAACTTCTAGAGGATAATCGAGATATTCTCGAGACGATGACTGAAACGCTGATGAAGTACGAAACTATTGATGCCAGTCAGATCGATGATCTGATGGAACGTCGTGAGGTTCGTGAGCCCGATGGTTGGTCCGACAGTGATGAAAATGGTGCCGGTGGCGCTCAGCAGCAAGAAACAGCCGAAGAACCAGAATCAGCAGAGCAGCAAGGCGACGTCTCTGATGATGTATCAGATGATAGTGGAGATGAATTCGATTCGGATGCGGACGCAACCGATAAGCCACTTCACTAATATGTCGATAAGTACGATGAAAGGCTGACCTTTGGGTCGGCCTTTTTTATGAGAACTATCTACTAATCTGTTATGAAAGGAAGTTCCTTGGCTGAACGAGTAATTCAATTCGGGCGTCATCCGTTGTCGTTGGATAGGCCGCAGGTGATGGGTATCCTGAATGTAACCCCGGATTCGTTTTCTGATGGTGGGCAACTGCTTCAGGGTGGTGGCCTCGATTGTCAGAGTCTGCTGCGCAGAGCTGAAGCGATGGTTACTGCCGGTGCAACCATCTTGGATGTGGGGGGTGAGTCGACCCGCCCAGGTGCCGAGTCTGTGTCGGTGCAGCAAGAGCTGGATCGGGTTGTTCCGGCGGTCGAGATAATCGCCTCCGAACTGGATGTGGTGATATCGGTCGATAGCAGTTCCCCCCAAGTAATGACCGAAGCAGCCAAAGCTGGATGCGGCATGCTTAATGATGTTCGGGCGTTGGAGCGGGATGGGGCGGTACAAGCTGCTGCCGAAACGGGGTTGCCAATCTGTCTGATGCATATGCAGGGTCAGCCCGATTCCATGCAGAACGACCCACGCTATTTTGATGTGATGTCTGAAGTAGCAGATTATCTGAAGGCTCGCGCTGATGTTTGTATCGATGCAGGTGTGGACAGATCGCGAATTTTGTTGGATCCAGGTTTTGGTTTTGGCAAAACATTGCAGCACAATTTGCAACTTCTGAATCGGTTGTCGCAGTTAGCTCGGCTGGGATATCCACTGTTGGTGGGTGCCTCCCGAAAAAGTATGATTGGACAGGTCTTGAATCGCACCGTTGATGAGCGACTTTATGGTAGTCTGGCCACCGCGGTGCTGGCGGTGGCCAATGGTGCCTGGGTAATTCGTGTGCATGATGTTGCAGCAACCTGTGATGCGGTTAATATGGCGGTAGCAGTAGTCAACGAAACGGGTGAATGATGGTCGACGGCTCTGATAAGTGTCGACATTAGTGTTATAGGGAGTGTAATCAGCGTGACTAGAAAGTATTTCGGAACCGATGGTATTCGTGGCGAGGTAGGTAAGTACCCGGTAACGCCCGATTTTGTATTGAAGTTAGGTTGGGCTGCTGGCAAGGTTTTCGCCCGTAAGGGCCGTAGTAAAATTCTGATTGGTAAAGATACTCGCATCTCCGGTTATATGTTTGAGGCCGCTCTGGAAGCGGGGCTTTCTGCAGCAGGGGTGGATTCGCTGATGTTGGGGCCTATGCCGACACCTGCGATCGCCTATTTGACTCGGACATTCCGTGCTGATGCCGGTATCGTCATCAGTGCTTCTCACAATCCATTTCAAGACAACGGCATTAAATTTTTCTCTGCTAACGGTACCAAGCTGCCCGATGAGATCGAGTCCGCTATCGAGGCGCAGATGGATATCGCCATGACGACGGTAACTTCGGCGGAGCTGGGTAAAGCTCGTCGTGTTGAGGATGCGGCCGGACGTTATATCGAATTTTGTAAAGGAACCATCCCTCGTTACATGAGTTTCAAGGGATTGAAGATCGTATTGGATTGTGCCAACGGCGCAACCTACCATATCGCCCCGAAGGTATTCTCTGAATTGGGTGCTGAAGTGCTGGAGATTGGTGCGGCACCCAATGGCACCAATATTAATGAGGCCTGTGGTGCCACCGATGCCAAGGCGTTGCAGAAGATTGTTGTCGCCGAGCAGGCTGACCTGGGAATCGCCTTTGATGGTGATGGTGATCGGGTGGTGATGGTCGATCACAAGGGCGAAGTGGTCGATGGTGATGAGCTGATCCTGATTCTGGCGATGGCGATGAAGTCGGCTGGAAAACTGGAAGGTGGTGTTGTCGGTACCCTCATGAGTAATTTTGGCATGGAGTTGGCGCTCAAAGATAAGGGCATTCCATTTGTTCGCGCTAACGTTGGCGATCGCTATGTGCTGGAAGAATTAATCAAGAATGATTGGCAGATCGGTGGTGAATCGTCGGGTCATATTATCTGTCGCAACGTTATCTCTACCGGTGACGGTATTGTGGCTGCGCTTCAGGTTCTTCATGTGCTAGTGGACAAAGGTCTATCGCTGTCTGAGCTGAAGCAGCAAATGAACAAGCTACCTCAGACCATGATCAACGTGCGGTTGAAGGAGAAGATGGATCCTACTCGCCTACCGAAAGTGCAGGAGGGCGTGCGCTCTGTGGAGGAACGGTTACAGGGGCGTGGTCGGGTATTGTTGCGTCCGTCTGGTACCGAACCTGTGGTGCGAGTGATGGTAGAAGGCGAAGATGACGCTCTGGTCGAAACGCTGACCAAAGAGTTAGCGGGCGTTGTTGAAGCAGCGATCCGATAAATACCCCTAGCAGGTCTTGTATCTTGCAATTAACTTGTTTAGTATTCCGCTCCGCTTGCGAACTGGGAGGACTCCATGCGTAGATTGCTAGTTGCCGGAAACTGGAAGATGAACGGCTCGAAAGAGCAGGCCGAACAATTGGTTACGGCGTTAGTTCAGGGTTTCAGCGGTAGTGATCAGGTGGAGATGGTTTTGTGCCCTCCGACGATCTATCTTGATCAGGTAGCAGGGTTGCTGAATGGCAGTGCTATTGGTCTAGGTTCGCAAAACAGCAGTGAGCACGAAGCAGGCGCTTATACCGGTGAAACAGCACCGGCGATGCTTTTGGATATGGGTTGTCGGTATGCTATTCTCGGCCACTCCGAGCGTCGCACCCTGTATGGAGAGGACAATGCTCTGGTTGCTGCTAAGTTTGAAGCTGCAAAAGCAGCTGGGCTGACTCCGATACTTTGTGTTGGCGAGACTCTAGAGCAGCGCGAAGCGGGCGAAACCTTGGCTGTTGTGGCTGCTCAGGTTGGAGCGGTATTAGCAAGGCTGGGTAACGAGGCTTTTGCTGAGGCGGTAATCGCATACGAGCCTGTTTGGGCTATTGGTACTGGTAAGACAGCAACTCCGGAGCAGGCGCAAGAGGTTCACGCAGCTATTCGTGCGCAAGTGGCTGATTCCAATGCTCAGGTTGCTGAGCGGGTGCAGATTTTATACGGCGGTAGTGTTAACGCCGGCAATGCTGAAACGCTGTTTGCTATGCAAGATATCGATGGCGGTTTGGTAGGTGGTGCCTCGTTGAAGGCAGATGATTTTTTAGCAATTTGTCAGTCGGCTAATGGCTGAACGACAAGGGCGAAGTAGATAATGGAAATTACAGAAACTCTAGTGCTTGTTGTACACGTTATCCTGGCTGTCGCGCTGGTAGCGTTGGTGTTGTTGCAACAGGGTAAAGGTGCTGAGGCCGGTGCTGCTTTCGGAAGCGGTGCGTCGCAGACAGTGTTCGGTAGTCAAGGAACCGGTAGTGTTCTTGGTCGTGTAACCGCCATTGTCGCTACGGGCATCTTTTTGACCAGCTTTGCTTTGGCGGTGTTTGCCAAGCAGAAAGCAGAATCGATCGGCGATCAGGGTATTCCTACTCCAGTTGTTGAGGAAGTGGGTAAAACCCTAGAAGAAGCTCCTGTATTGGAAGAGTCTTCTAAGCCAGCTGTTGATGGTGATGTTCCTCCGGCTGAGTAAGTCGAGAAGTTTTAGGCACAAGTTTTTTGCAGATGTGGCGGAATTGGTAGACGCGCTACCTTGAGGGGGTAGTGTCCTATGGACGTGGGAGTTCGAGTCTCCCCATCTGCACCAGACTTCTGGTTTTGATCTTGAACTGATCAGGCCAAAGATCTATAATTTCGGTCCGAATCTGGGAGGCTCCCTAGGTTTTAGAACTGATTTTCCCAGAAGCCCCTTGTTAGGGGCTTTTTGTTAGGCGCTATTTTTGTGCCTGAAAGGACATGCACACCAGCGATGTTCTGGTGATTCGAATGGGTCTTAGACCCATTTTTTATTTGTGGCAAGAGGCATTTAGTGGCAACCAAACTGGAACAGTTGGAAGCATTGATCGAACCGGTAGTTATCGGTTTGGGATTTGAGCTTTGGGGGATCGAATATCTTTCCCAGGGCAAGCACACCGTGCTACGTATTTTTATTGATGCTGAAAAAGGTATTTACATTGATGACTGTGCTGCCGTTAGCCGCCAAGTCAGCAGTGTGTTTGATGTCGAAGATCCAATAGTTGGAGAGTACAACCTGGAAGTTTCATCGCCAGGAATGGATCGGCCGCTATTCAAACTGGTTCACTACCGTGCTTTTGTGGGTCAGCGCGTGCAACTGCGTCTGCGTGTGCCCTTCGAAGGACGGCGGAAATTTAATGGTTTACTGAAAGGTGTTGAAGAGGATGAGGTTGTGATTGAAGTCGATAATCACGAATACCTGTTACCGATCGATACCATTGATAAAGCGAACATTGTGCCCCAGTTTTAAACAACTGGATCTGGTTTCAAGAACGAGGCAGTGGAATGAACAAAGAGATTCTTCTGGTAGTAGAAGCAGTTTCCAACGAGAAGGAAGTACCTAAGGATGTAATCTTCGAAGCGATCGAGGTGGCGCTGGCGACTGCGACCAAGAAGCGTTACGACGAAGATTCAGATATCCGCGTTGTGATCGACCGTGAAACCGGTGATTACGAAACATTCCGTCGCTGGGCTGTGGTTGCTGATGACCAGCTAGCGCTGCTGGGCACCGAGTTGACCCTTGAAGAAGCTCACGAGAAAGATTCTGCTTTGGTGGCAGGAGATGTCTTTGAGGAGATGGTTGAATCGATCGGTTTCGGCCGAATTGCCGCGCAAACGGCCAAGCAGGTTATCGTTCAAAAGGTTCGTGATGCCGAGCGTGCCAAGGTGGTTCAGGAATACCTGCATCGTCTAGGTGAGCTGGTTAGCGGTACGGTTAAGAAAGTGACCCGCGACAACGTCATCGTTGACCTGGGCAATAACGCCGAAGCATTGCTGGGGCGTGACCAATTGGTTGGTCGTGAAACATTCCGCATGGGTGACCGTGTACGTGCGATTCTGCAGGAAGTTCGTAGCGAATCTCGTGGACCACAGCTGTTCCTCAGCCGTAGCTGTCCTGAAATGTTGATCGAACTGTTCAAGATTGAAGTGCCGGAGATTTCCGAAGAAGTGATCGAGATTCGTGCGGCTGCACGTGATCCCGGTTCTCGCGCAAAGATCGCCGTTAAAACCAATGACGGTCGTATCGATCCGGTCGGTGCCTGTGTTGGTATGCGGGGCTCTCGAGTCCAGGCAGTATCCGGCGAGCTGGATAACGAGCGTGTGGATATCATCCTCTGGGACGATAATCCGGCACAACTGGTTATCAATGCCATGGCTCCTGCTGATGTGGCTTCCATCGTAGTGGATGAAGACGCCCACTCAATGGACGTAGCCGTTGCCGAAGACAATCTGGCCATGGCCATCGGTCGTAGCGGTCAGAACGTTAGACTGGCCAGCGAGTTGACGGGTTGGGAATTGAACGTAATGACCGAAGAAGATGCTGCCGAAAAGCAGCAGCAAGAGGTCAGCGGTGTTGTAGAAGATTTTGTTAAGCATCTGGATATCGATGAAGAATTTGCCCAGCTGTTGGTTGAAGAAGGCTTTACCTCGGTAGAGGAAGTGGCTTACGTACCAATGGAAGAAATGCTGGCGATCGAAGGACTCGACGAAGAACTGGTCAACGAGCTTCGCACCCGTGCAAAAGATGCGTTGCTGAATATTGCCATTGCATCTGAAGAGCAACTGGAAAGTGCTCAACCAGCTGAAGATCTGCTGGCGATGGACGGCATGGACAAACATCTGGCTCTGGTACTGGCCACCAAGGGCATCGTGACCATGGAAGACCTGGCCGAACAATCCATCGATGATCTGATGGAAATTGAAGATATGGACGAAGAGAAAGCGGGGCAACTGATCATGACCGCCCGTGCTCCTTGGTTCGAAGAGTCCCAACAGGGTACAGAATAAAGGAGAACCAAAATGGCAGAAGTTACCGTAAAACAACTTGCCGATGTGGTTGGTGTCCCACTGGAGCGATTGCTGCAGCAGATGAAGGATGCCGGGTTGTCCCATCAAAGTGAAGAAGATGCCGTTTCAGAGCAGGAGCGTCAGACGCTGCTTTCTCATCTTAAGCGTAGTCATGGTGAAAGCGGGGATTCTGAAGCGCCGCGCCGTATTACTCTGAATCGTAAAAAGACCAGCACCTTGAAAGTAGACGGCAGTGGTCGTCGCAAGACGGTTAACGTTGAAGTGCGGAAGAAGCGCACCTACGTTAAGCGTGAAGAGTCTAGTCAGGACGATGTAGCTGAAGTTAAATCTGCAGAACAGATTGCTGAAGAGGCGCGTTTAAAGGCAGAAGCTGAAGCCAAGATGAGCGCAGAAGCGGCAGCAGCAGAAGCTGCCCGCAAGCAGGCCGAAGAAGAGAAAGCTAAGGCTGAAGAAATTCGTCGCAACGCAGAAGCTGCACGTATCAAAGCCGAGCAGGCAGCGGCTACAGCAGAAAAGCGTCCTACCAGCGATGATGCAAACAAAGACGGTGGCAAGCGCAAGCCCGCCAAGAAAGTGGCGGACGATAAGTCTCGCTCCGGTGCAAAATCCGGTAAGGGTGGCGTAGGTGTTCGCAAAGGTCAGGGCTTCGATGCCAGTTTTGATGATCGACGCGGTGGCCGCAATCGTGGCGGTAAAGCAGCAAGGTCTCGTGCCAAGCTGAAAGCCCCGGAGCAGTTGAAGCAACACGCTTTTGAACGTCCTACCGAGCCAACCATCCATGAGGTGGAATTGCCGGAAACTATCACCGTTGCAGAACTGGCCAAGAAGATGTCGGTCAAGGCAGCTGAAGTGATCAAGGTGATGTTTAAGATGGGCGCAGCAGCCACCATCAACCAGGTGATCGACCAA
Organism: Motiliproteus sp.; assembly: GCA_026196225.1. Classification (GTDB taxonomy): domain Bacteria; phylum Pseudomonadota; class Gammaproteobacteria; order Pseudomonadales; family Balneatricaceae; genus Motiliproteus. The sequence goes on along the minus strand of JAPHRD010000037.1, from coordinate 26,599 downwards.
GACACAGCAACTATCGTTGTTGAAGAGATGGGCCACAAAGTTCGCTTGGCATCCTCCAGCAGTGTCGAAGATCAAGTGCTGGAAGGTATCAATTACGAAGGTGAGCAAACCTCTCGTGCACCGGTTGTTACCGTTATGGGCCATGTTGACCACGGTAAAACCTCGCTGCTGGATTATATCCGCAACACTAAGGTTACCGACGGCGAATCCGGAGGGATCACCCAGCATATCGGTGCCTACCACGTAGAAACCGGTCATGGCATGATCAGTTTCCTGGATACTCCTGGACACGCAGCCTTTACCGCTATGCGTGCCCGTGGTGCCAAGGCGACTGACATCGTTATTCTGGTTGTTGCAGCCGATGACGGTGTGATGCCGCAGACTGAAGAAGCGGTTCAGCACGCGAGAGCTGCTGGCGTTCCTCTGGTGGTTGCGGTTAACAAGATCGATAAAGAAGCGGCTGATCCAGATCGCGTCAAAAATGAGCTGGCGGCTAAAGAAGTTGTTCCTGAAGAGTGGGGCGGCGACGTTCAGTTTATCGAAGTATCCGCTAAAACCGGTCAGGGCATCGACGCACTGCTGGACGCGGTATTGCTGCAATCCGAAATTCTGGAATTGAAGGCTGTGCCTTCAGCGCCAGGTATGGGTGTTGTTGTTGAATCCCGTCTCGATAAAGGACGCGGTCCTGTTGCCACTCTGCTGGTTCAAAACGGTACTCTGCGTCAGGGTGAAATTGTCCTGGCAGGTCAGAACTACGGTCGTGTCCGTGCCATGCTGGATGAAAATGGTCGCCCTGTTACTGAAGCGGGTCCATCTATTCCTGTAGAGATTCTTGGTCTTGACGGTACTCCAAACGCCGGTGATGAATTTGCCGTTGTAGAGAGCGATAAGAAAGCCCGTGAAGTGGCGCTCTATCGTCAGGGTAAATTCCGCGATGTTAAGATCGCCCGTCAACAGGCAGCCAAGCTGGACAACTTGTTTGAAAATATTGGTTCCGGCCAAGCATCTATTCTCAACGTAGTCCTGAAGACTGATGTACGAGGCTCTCTTGAGGCCTTGACCGCAGCGCTGAATGAAGTGTCCACCGACGAAGTGAAGGTGAGCGTGGTTTCCAGTGGTGTGGGTGGTATTACCGAAACCGACGCCAACTTGGCGATGGCTTCCAACGCCGTTATCTTCGGCTTCAACGTTCGTGCTGATGGTCCTGCCAAAGCGCTGGTTGAGAAAGAAGAGATCGACATGCGTTACTACAGCGTTATCTACGACATCATTGATGACGTGAAGCAGGCGTTGTCCGGTATGTTGGCACCAGAACTTCGTGAGAACATTCTCGGTATCGCCGAAGTGCGTGACGTGTTCCGTTCGCCTAAGTTCGGTCAGGTGGCTGGTTGTATGGTTGCCGAAGGTGTCGTTCACCGCAGTAAGAAAGTACGTGTACTCCGCGACAACGTGGTAGTTCATGAAGGCGAGCTGGATTCCCTGCGTCGCTTCAAGGACAACGTCACCGAGGTGCGGAACGGCATGGAATGCGGTATCGGTGTGAAGAACTACGACGTTAAGATCGGTGATCAGATCGAAGTCTTTGAAATTACCGAGGTAGCTCGTCAGCTGTAATGGCTGACTGATTGATATGGCCAGAGAATTTAGTCGTACTCAACGGGTCGCCGAGCAGCTGCAACGCGACCTGGCTCAACTGATCCAGCAGGAGGTCAAAGACCCCCGGCTGGGATTGGTGACCGTCAATGATGCCAAGATCTCCAAAGATCTTTCCTACGCTGACATTTATGTCACCGTCATGGGGAAGGAAGAGACCGAAGAGGAGATCGCGACAACCGTCCAGATCCTCAATCGGGCTTCTGGTTTCCTCCGTGGGCGGGTGGCGAAACTGATTAAAATGCGCACTGTGCCACAGTTGCGTTTTCACTACGACAGCAGTGTTTCCCGCGGTAACTACCTCTCGTCGCTGATTAACAAAGCGGTGTCCGAGGATCGTCAGCGCGGCACTGATTCCGATTCGGAACAAGGGGACGACTAAGTTGGCGAGACGTCGACGGGGTCGGACGGTTGATGGAATACTGTTGTTGGATAAGCCCGCCGGGGTTAGTTCCAACCATATTCTACAGCGCATGAAACGCCTTTATGGGGCTGCTAAAGCGGGTCATACCGGAGCCCTGGATCCACTGGCCACCGGTATGCTGCCCATCTGTTTTGGCGAAGCCACCAAGTTTTCCCAATACCTGTTGGATGCTGATAAGCATTACCAGACCACCGCCAAGCTGGGGATTAAAACTGCTTCGGGCGATGCCGATGGTGATGTTATTGAAGAACGTCCTGTAGAGAATGTTTCCGCCGAGAAGGTGGTTGAGCTCCTTAAGCAGCATTTCAACGGTGAAATTACCCAAACCCCCTCCATGTACTCAGCCCTTAAGCACAATGGGCAGCCGCTCTATAAGTTGGCGCGTAAAGGCATCGAGGTTGAGGTCAAGAAACGTCAGGTGATGATCTACCATATTGAGCTGCTAGATTTTCGCGGTGACGAGCTGGATCTGGATGTTCGTTGCAGCAAGGGAACTTATATTCGTTCCATTGTCGAAGACCTGGGCGAATTGCTGGGTTGTGGTGCTCATGTTAGTGTTTTGCGGCGGTTGGATTCAGGCCCCTACAAAGCGGCAATGATGAAGACGCCAGAACAGCTGCAGGCCATTGCTGATCAGGCAGCTGGGGATATTGAGCCGCTTGGTGAGGGCGAAAATAAAGGCGTACATCTAGCGCTGGATAATGTACTATTACCGCCTTGGACCGCAGTGGCTCATCTGCCCGAATTGAAGGTGGATGATAAACAGACCCAGGCCTTGAAAAATGGCCGGCCGGTTCAAGTAGTAGACAGCAGTAAAGTATCTAAGGATACCGATGCTGAGTCGGCATTAATTCGAATTGTGACCGCAGACCAAGATCGGTTTTTGGGTCTCGGTGAAGTATCGGAAGATGGTGTGTTAACTCCCCGTCGTCTGATGAAAACCCAATAAGCTCCATAAGAGCTAAAGGTTTTCATAACCCAACGCGTCCTACTGTAAATATGCACGGTGGTGACGTTTGTTTAACCAGTGTGGTGAACGCGATTTAGCGGCCACATGCATATTAGAAATGGAGAAGTATCATGGCACTATCTGCCGAAAAGAAAGCGTCCATCGTTGCGGACTATCAGACAGCTGAAGGCGACACCGGTTCTCCTGAAGTTCAGGTTGCTCTGCTGACTGCCAACATCGAAGGTCTGCAGTCCCACTTTAAGGACAACAGTAAAGATCACCACTCTCGTCGTGGTCTGATCCGTATGGTTAACCAGCGTCGTAAGTTGCTGGATTACCTGAAGTCCAAAGACGCACAGCGTTACGTTACGCTGATCGGTCGTCTGGGTCTGCGTCGCTAAGCTGATCCTTGCAAAGGCCATAGCTTTCGCTATGGCCTTTGACTTTCTGGGATCGATTCTGCGGCCATAATCCGCAACTGAATATTACATACAATTAGGTGCTCAGGATCTGTTGATCAGCCCGTACTTTTTTGCCTTTCCGATGATGGAAATGTAAGGGAATGCAAAAAAGTACGGCTTGTTAAGGCACAACAGAGGGTCTAGAGGCAAAGAGCTTGCCCAGACCGGAGCACAGAGAAAATAGATTAGAGGAATTCACTGTGAGTCCAACTCCAAAGACTAAGACATTCCAGTTTGGTGGCCAGCAAGTCACTCTGGAAACCGGGCGTATTGCCCGTCAAGCCAGTGGTGCCGTTCTGGTAACTATGGGCGAAAACCAAGTATTGGCTACTGTAGTCGGTAACAAAGAAGCGCGTCCTGATCAGCCGTTCTTCCCGCTGTCTGTACACTACCAAGAGAAGACCTACTCTGTAGGTAAGATCCCTGGTGGTTTCTTCAAGCGTGAAGCACGTCCGAGCGAATTTGAGACCCTGACTTCTCGTCTGATCGACCGTCCGATCCGCCCTCTGTTCCCTAACGGATTCATGAACGAAGTACAGGTGATCTGTACGGTGGTTTCTGCTGACAAGAAAAACTACCCCGATATCGCTGCGATGATCGGTACCTCTGCCGCGCTGGCGATCTCCGGTATCCCATTCAACGGTCCTATCGGTGCAGCCCGTGTTGGTTTCGACGAAGAGACTGGTTACGTGCTCAACCCAAGCTTCGAGCAGCTGGAAACCTCTCTGCTGGACATGGTTGTTGCTGGTACCAAAGATGCGGTACTGATGGTTGAGTCTGAGGCACAAGAACTGACCGAAGACGAGATGCTGGGTGCGGTACTGTTTGCCCACGACGAGATGCAGGTTGTTGTCGATGCAGTGACCGAGTTTGCTGCTGAAAACGCCAAGCCAACTTGGGATTGGCAGCCAGAAGCTGTTAACACCGAGCTGAAGAGCCAGATCGAAAACGGTTACGGTGCTGCAATTACTGAGGCCTATCAGATCAGCGACAAGCTGGCTCGTTATGGTCGTCTGGGTGAGATCCGCAACGAAGCCGTTGAAGCACTGTCTGGCGGCGAAGCGTCAGAAAATGATCCAAAAGAAGTTTCCAAGCTATTCAGCTCTGTTGAGAAGAATATCGTACGTAGCCGTGTTGTTAACGGTGAGCCTCGCATCGACGGTCGTGACACCAAGACTGTTCGTCCGATCGAAGTAGAGGTGGGTGTACTGGGTAAGACTCACGGTTCAGCACTGTTTACTCGTGGTGAGACTCAGGCGATCGTTACTACCACTCTGGGTACCAGCCGTGATCAGCAGATCATCGACGCGCTGCAGGGCGAGCGTAAAGATCCATTCCTGTTCCACTACAACTTCCCCGGTTACTCTGTCGGTGAGTGCAGCCGTATGATGGGTGCTGGGCGTCGTGAAATCGGCCATGGCCGTTTGGCGCGTCGTGGTATCCAGGCAATGATGCCTAATCAGGATGACTTCCCTTACACGATCCGTATTGTTTCTGAGATCACAGAATCTAACGGTTCAAGCTCTATGGCTTCCGTATGTGGTGCCTCTCTGGCGCTGATGGATGCAGGTGTACCTGTTAAGCGTCCGGTTGCGGGTATCGCCATGGGTCTGGTGAAAGAGGGTGACAAGTTCGCCGTTCTGACCGACATCCTGGGTGACGAAGATCACCTTGGCGACATGGACTTTAAAGTAGCCGGTTCCGAAAACGGTATCACTGCTCTGCAGATGGATATCAAGATCGAAGGTATCACCGAAGAGATCATGGAGCAGGCTCTGGAGCAGGCTCTGGACGCACGTCAGCACATTCTGCGCGAGATGGCCAAGGTTATCGGCTACGCTCGTCCTGAGCTGAACGACAACGCACCTGCTATGACTCAGCTGAAGATCAATCCTGACAAGATCCGTGACGTTATCGGTAAAGGTGGCGCAACTATCCGTAGCATCACCGAAGAAACTGGTGCTTCTATCGATATCGAAGACGACGGCACCATCAAGATCTTTGCGGCTGATAAAGCTGCTGCACAGGCGGCTATCGACACTGTAATGGCGATTACCGCTGAAGCTGAAGTAGGTAAGATCTACGAAGGTAAGGTTGAGCGTATCGTTGATTTCGGCGCGTTTGTTAACATCCTGCCTGGTAAGGACGGTCTGGTACATATTTCTCAAATCGCTAAAGAGCGTGTAGAGAAGGTTACCGACTTCTTGAAAGAAGGTGAGATGGTTAAGGTCAAGGTTCTGGATGTCGATCCACGTGGTCGCATCAAACTGAGCATGAAAGACCTGCGTGAAGACGAAGGGCTGGAGGGGTAATTCTCCGGCACAATAAAAAACGGGCTTAGGCCCGTTTTTTATTGCTGATGAACTATCTCATCCAACAGCCAAGGCCGATAAAGGATTTACGCCTCGATGTCTTCCAGTAATACAGTCCCAAGCCCATCAAACGGTAGTGCTCGTTTTGAGCGCCATATCGATATTCGCGAGGGCGGAAAAAAAGCGATCGACTGGCTAGCCGATCACTGTACCCTCAGCCGCAGTGCTCTTAAAGAGGCTATGCATCAGGGAGCGGTTTGGCTCACCCGTGGAAAAACTAGCCGTATTCGCCGAGCTTCAAAGATACTGAAGTACGGTGATCAACTGCACCTGTACTTTGATTCCGAGATCCTGGCTGAACAGCCCAAGGAACCGCGCTTGATCAGCGACGAAAATAACTACTCGGTATGGTACAAACCCTTCGGCGTGCGTTGTCAGGGGTCAAAGTACGGTGATCACTGCACCCTTTACCGTTGGGTGGAGATTCATCTGCAGCCTGAGCGCCCTTCCTTCACGGTGCATCGCCTTGATCGGGCAACAGAAGGGCTGATTTTGGTGGCCCACGATAAAGCCACTGCAGCGGCTCTGGCTTCTCAATTTGAGAAGCGAGAGGTGGAAAAACGCTACCGTGCGATCGTTAGCGGTCAATTGCAGCTCGACGATGTGCTTATCGATACGCCGGTGAATGGCAAAGGTGCCCGCAGTCGTGTCACCACCTTAGCGATTGATGTCGAGGGTGACAGAACGCTGGTAGAAGTGCTGCTGGAGACCGGTCGAAAGCACCAGATTCGCCAGCATCTGGCGAGCTTGGGTCACCCTGTTCTCGGTGATCGTCTCTACGGTGATGGCGTCAACGACGGCCTCGATCTGCAGTTGCAGTCCTGTCTGTTGCGCATTCATTGCCCTGATTGCGATAAAGAACGCAGCTTCCAGCTACCCGAACAGCAACTGCTGAGTCTTGACGCTATTTTAGGTGGTTAAGAGGTAGCGCCGTTTTTCGGACCGGTTGCCGCAGTACAAAGTTGGATATGATTGAGCGAATCCCCGGCATATTAGTGAGCTTATCCAGCAGTAGCTGTTGATAGTGATCCAGACTGGGCATGACGATCTTGACGATGTAGTCGGCTGCGCTGCCGGTAATCAGAGAACACTCCATCACTTCCGGGATCTTGGCGATCTCGCTTTCGAAAGCATCCAGCTTGTCGCGGGTCTGGGTTTCCAAACTGACCTGGACCAAAATGGTGATTGGTAGCCCTAGTTGCTTTTGTTCCAGCAGCACCACCTGCTGTTCGATCAGTCCTGATTCCTCCAGCAATTTTAAACGACGTCCGCAGGGTGTCGGTGATAAACCGACCTGTTCCGACAGATCAGTGATGCTGATACGGGCATCCCGTTGCAGGATTTCGAGAATCTTCTGGTCAATGCGGTCGAGGGAACGTGTCATGGTTAGGCTGTCCGGTGAGCATGGGATGGTTGGTGACCAGGGTCGCCGTGGAGCAGATCATGCTGTTCACGGCTTGTCGGGTGATCTTGTGGATCGGGGACTTGCCAGAGGCAAATGCTTTTTGAGCCAAATTTTGATTCCCTGTGGGGCTCACCAACCATCCATGTATAGGCTAACAAGGATGAGATGGTGAATGTCTGCAAATACTGCAGAAAATCATAATTATTGTGGTGCAATTAGCTATTAATTAAGAAAATATTAGTTGACGATTGCGGCTTTGGCGATAAAGATTCGATTATGACTGCTGCAATTGATCCAGCTGGCGTTGATGGAGGCGGCTTAAACAGATTAATCCCATAATTGCCCCCAGCAGCGCCAGGCCCATATCTGATTGGGTATCCCAAACGTAGCCTTGGGTACCGAGGAAGGCTTCTGCTGACTCGCCGGATGCAATGGCCACCCACCACTCGATCAGTTCGTAGAAAGCGCTGAAAGCCAGGCAAAAGCAAACGATGAGGAAATTACGCCAAGTGGCCTTGGGAATAATCTCTTTTCTGATCAGCAGTTCCCGTGCAATCAGCGCAGGCACAAAGCCCTGGGCAAAGTGGCCTACCTTATCGTAGTTATTTCGCTCCAGATCAAAACTGTCCCTGATCCAGTCGAACAACGGAACTTCGGCGTAGGTGTAGTGGCCTCCCACCATCAGGATCACGCAATGGATCAGGATCAGCAGATAGACCAAGGGAGTCAGGCGAAAGCTTAGGCGGGTCGCCAGCAATACAACTGCACCGATCAGAGCCGGTAGTACCTCTAAAAACCAGGTGAATTGGTCTTTGGGGTTGATCGCAGACCAAACTAATACCCCCAGAAAAATACCGATCCAGGCGAAGGAGCGAGTATTGAGCAGTGAGTTAATCATCGCTAGAGGTGTCCAGTTCGCTTTGCAGCTGTTCGATCTGTTCAATCACTTGCAGAAATCGTAGTCCAAAGGGCGTTACGGCGTATTCCACCCGTGGTGGCAATTCCGGGTAGCTGGTTTTTGACAAGATACCGTACTCGACATTTTTGCGCAGGCAGTCGTTAAGTACCTTGGTGCTCAGTCCTTCTACACAGCGTACCATCTCGCCGGGGCGGTTGATCCCCTGATCCAGTAATTTGAATACGGTCAGTGACCATTTACAGCCAAAGATTGTCTCCACCATGCGTGCGGCCCGTTCCGGGGCTATCTGGCGTGAAATTTTTTTCTCGTTAGAAATCATAAAGATGAACCGAAAAGTACCTACCCTACTAAATTGTGCCTGGTTTTCATGGAGTTAGCTGCAACCTAAAGTGGCGTCAGAAACTTCAGTTGACCACAGAGTCGATTGCCAAAGCAATTCAGACAGGAATAGAGACCATGCATAACCTAAATGATTCACAGACTCGCACCTTGATTGTAGGCGGCTCCAGCGGTATCGGCTACGCCGTGGCAGAGCAACTCTTGGGTGACGGGAAACCGGTCATCATTACCGGTCGTGACCGCAAGAAACTGGATCAGGCGGCTGAGCGATTAGGTACGACGGGCCAGGTATCGACGATAGCGGTTGATCTCTACCATTGGGGCCAGGTGGAACAGTTCTGCCTGGATCTGCAAGCGGTCTCTGACCCCATCAATCAGCTTGTGAACGCCGCCGGATATTTCAGCCCCAAACCCTTTCTGGAGCACCAGATTCAGGACTATGATGCTTATATGGGTTTGAATCGGGCACTGTTTGTCATTACTCGTACGGTAGCGCAGATGATGTCCGGCACTGGTGGCGGCAGTATCGTTAATATCGGTTCAATGTGGGCAAAACAGGCGGTCAAGGCTACGCCATCCTCAGCCTATTCGATGGCGAAGGCGGGACTCCATGCTATGACACAACATTTGGCGATGGAGCTGGCCGACCAAGGGATTAGGGTAAACGCCGTATCGCCAGCGGTGGTTAAGACGCCAATCTACAAGGCATTTATTGAGGAAGAACAGATCGATGAGGTGCTCAGCAGTTTTGACAGCTTTCACCCCATTGGCCGTATCGGCAGCCCGGAGGATGTGGCAAATGCGATCAGTTTTCTGTTATCCGATAAAGCCAGTTGGGTTACCGGTGCCATCTGGGATGTAGATGGCGGTGTCATGGCTGGGCGAAATTGAAGGATTTACTGATGATGTTGAATATGGATCGCAGCCAGAGACTGGTTATCGATACCGATGCCATGGAGTGGCAGCCATCGCCGGCGGCAGGCGTTAATCGCAAGCCGTTGGAGCGGGAGGCCGCTGAGTCGGGGCAGGTTACCAGTGTGGTGGAATACCTGCCGGGTAGCCAGTTTGCCTCCCATCTTCACCCTATGGGGGAGGAGATCATGGTGCTGGATGGTGTCTTTGAGGATGAGAACGGGCGCTATCCTGCGGGTACTTATCTGCGCAACCCACCCGGCTCCCAGCATGCTCCCGCCAGCCGTGAGGGCTGCCGCCTGTTGGTTAAACTGAATATGTTCCAATCTCAGGATCAGGCTCCAGTTCGAATCGATACGGCACAACAGGGGTGGTTGCCAGGATTGGTGGATGGCCTGTCGGTGATGCCGCTGCACCAGTTTGCTCAAGATGGTTTTAGCGAACAGGTCGCTTTGGTTCGCTGGCAACCGGGAACACGCTTTAATCCCCATAGTCATTTTGGTGGTGAAGAGATCTTTGTCCTAGAGGGGCGGTTTGAAGATGAATTCGGAGCTTATCCGGCCGGGACCTGGATTCGCAATCCGGATAACAGCCGCCACCAGCCTTTCAGCGAACAGGGTTGCCTGATTCTGGTTAAGACTGGTCACCTGGCTCGTTTGCAGGGTGTTTATCAGACATGTCAGCCGTCGTAACGATAACCGATGCCATGAACTGTCTGGATGATCTGCGGTTGGCGGGGATCCAGCTCCACGGTTTTACGGAGCTTGGAGATCTGCTGATCAAGACTGCGACTGTTGGCCAGATAGTTGCGCCCCCAGCAGTGATTGAACAGGGATTCACGATCCACCACCTTGCCGCAGTTGTCGTAAAGTAGCTTGAGAATTTTCAGATCCCGCAGGCTCAGCTCGTAGACATCGTCTTCACGCTGGGCACGGAGCTGATCGGGCAGAACCTGCAGGTCTCCCATCTGGAAATTACCGGGGTTCTGGGCATTGGAATGGATCTGCAGACACCGACGGGTTACCGCGCGTAGGCGGGCGATTACTTCGCGGCTGCCAAAGGGTTTTTTGATATAGTCATCAGCGCCCAGTTCCAGCCCCAGCACCTGATCGATCTCTTCCGATTTGGCGGTGATAAAAATTATCGGTACGGTATCGCTGTGCTGTCGGATCTGGCGGCAAATACTATAACCATCCTGCTTGGGCATCATGATATCCAGTAGTACCGCGTCGGGTTGCTGTTGTTGATACAGCTGCCAGGCCTGATCGCCGTCGCCGGCTTCGATGCACTCGTACCCTTCGTTCTCCAGCAGAGCCCTGAGCCCCTGGCGGATATTAAGATCGTCTTCGGCTATCAGTAATTTCATGGTTATTGATCCTGATTGTCATCGCTTGCTGGTGTTGCAATCTGGAGTACGAAGCTGGCTCCAGGTTCTTTCTCAGATCGTTTTTCCAGCACCAGATCACCGCCGTGGGCGCGGGCAAGATCCCGTGCCAGCCCCAGTCCGATACCGGTACCGCTGACACCATCGGTAAGTTTATTGCTGATGCGATAGAAGGGGCTGAAGATCTTTTCAGATTGTTCTGGCTGGATGCCGGGGCCATAGTCGCGGATGCGGATATAGCTGTTGGCGGCATCCTGCCAGCTGTGGATGTCGATCTTTTTGCCCGACGCGGCGTACTTCTCGCTGTTGCTGATCAGATTATTAAGAATCTGTTCCAGGGCCTGGCAATCGAACAGGCGGGTATCGGCAGCTTCTGCCTGGAAACTGACCTGTAGTTCACGGTCCCGCAGGGCCGGGGCAAAGTTTTCAATCACCTGATCGATGCAATGGTCTATCTGCCCTGATTGTAGCGTGACCTTGAGGGCGTCGCGGCGAAGTCGGGAAAAGCTTAAAACGTTGTCAATAAGTCGGGATAAACGCTGGCTTTCGCTGGTAATTACACTCAAATATCGACGAACCAGAGGCTCCTCTTCGGGTTCCGGTAACTCCTGTTCCAACATCTCTGCGTAGAGGCGAACATTGGTTAACGGGGTCTTTAACTCGTGGGATACTTGGTTGACGAAATTTACCCGTTGCTCCGCTAACCGTAACTCTCGGATATGTGCCCGGTATAGCAGGAAGGCCAAAGTCCCGAGTCCGGCGGTCAGCAGTAGCAACCAACTGGCCACGCCCAGCCAATCGGTTCCAGTCGTTTGCAGGCGGGGGGAAAAGTAGGCCAGTCGCCAGCTACCGATGGGGTGGCTGAGGGCCCGGATTTTTAACGGACTTGCTTGCTCTGCTGGCTGATACTGGCCCCAACTGTAGATCACCTCATCACGATTGTTGATCAGTCGAATCTCGGCCTTGGCCAGATCATTGGCATCCCCTTCCGGTAGCCTGTTTAACAGGTCCGACAGTAGCCGGGCACCATTGAGAACAAAGCCTAGAATCTGACCCTCGGGATCCTGCCACCAGAAGATGTGCTGCAATCCGGTATCGGCATACCAGGCCAGCCAGCCATGGGGGCCTGTTTCGGTGGCCAGGGCTAAGTCTGCTTCGCTGTTGCTCGCCTGCGGTAGGGGGGCGCTGTAGAGTTTTAGCCGGCTGGAGGAATTGGAATCTCGTTGACTAAGCTGAGGTTCTATCGGCGATCCAGCTTCAAGTTCGGGGCGCTGTTGGGTAAACAGCTGAGGAGAAGAGAGCAGCGTGCCACTGTCTCTGACAAATGCCTGCTCCTGCTTATTCAAAGGTTTAGCTTGGGGTGGGAATATGCGTTCAGCATCGGCACCTAAGACAAATATCTGGCTAAGCCAGGGGGAGCTTTTGGTGTACTTTCTCAGTGCTTCTGCTGGATAGCTGGGGTTTTGTTGCTGAAGTTGTTGGGCATCGGGGAGAAGGCGGCGCTGCAGGGCTTGGAAGTGTTCCTGCAACTGTCGATCGATACTCTGCAATCGGAGTTCGATCAAATTACTGAATTGGTGTTGCAGTAGCAGTTGTTGGTTGCTCTGATGCTGAATTGCGAACCAAGCCAGGATTGTCACCGGTAGCAGGACAATCACTGACAGGATTAAAGGCGTTCGTTTGATCAGCATGTTGTGTCCATTGATGAGGGGCTCCATGGAGCCCCGTCAGTATTAATATTTCTGCTGGGTAGCGCGTTTATATTGACGGGCCTTCAGCTCTTTACGTTTTTTGTTCCATTGCTGTTCGTCGTCCAATTCATCGGCATCTTTCAGCGCTTCGGCCTTCTGCTCCAGCAACTTGGGTGAGCTTAGCGCGGCACCTTGTGAACCCAGATAACTGGCACTCTTTTCAAGGATCTGTTGCGCTCCCTGGATATCGCCTTGGTCCCGCTTCTCCAACGCTTCACGGCTGTATTCGTTGGCGACCTGTTCCACCGCTGACTCCAGCGCTTTAGTATCAACCGCCGCTTTAACTTCCTGTTTGGATTGGCTGAAGTTGGCCACTACGCGGTTGCTGACCTGGCGCTTGTCCTGGCTATGGAGGTTGTAGTAATCCACATCCACCGTTGCCAATTCAAGCTCTGTGCCGGCATTCTGCGAGGGGACTTCAACCTCGAGAATAATAAACTTCTCCTGCTCGCTGTAGAGCTGATTCAGGCGGGTGCGGACCCGGTTGCCCATGATCTCGCTCTCACGACCCAGCAGACGCAGAGGTTTGACCCCCTCACGGCAATGGATTTCGATACTGACGCCTTGTGCCACGACCGACAGCACATCGCCAAATTCGTATTGAAAAATGCTGGCCAGGTCCTCGGCGTTTTCAACAAAGGCGTGGTTGCCGTCGCTAAAACCGGCCAGGCGGGTCATCAGATCTTCGTTGTAACCCAGGCCCAAACCAATGGTGGTGACACTCATACCTTCCTTAGCCAGAGAGGCACCCAGTTGCCCCAGTTCGTTGGGCGTTTGCGGGCCGACATTGGCGAGGCCGTCTGAGAGCAAGATGACACGGTTTACCTTGTTCTGGTCAAGGAACTTGCGTAGCTCCCTTGCCCCTTTGCTGACTCCGGCAAACAGGGCGGTGTTGCCATTGGCGCGGATACTCCTGATCGCCTGGTAGATGCTGTTTTTATCGCTGACCTTGGTGGCGGGAACCACCACCTTGACTCGTGAGTCGTAGCTCACCACGGAGACGATATCGCGACTGTCCAGGCGTCGAATCGCCATAATGGCCGCTTCCCGGGCCTGGGCGAGCTTATCACCAGCCATGGAGCCAGACTTGTCCAGTACGATGGCGATATTGGCAGGGATCCTCTGTTGCTGGCTTTGTTGCTTGAATCCTTCAAGGGAAATTTTGATAAAGGCTTTATGGGTCTTGTTAGCCTCCATCACAGGGGTGGCCAGATTGATGTTTAGGTCGATCTCGTTGGGGGCTTTGAGACTGGCTTGGGCCGGTGTCGTGAAGGCAACAGTGGTGAGTGCCATCACGCCGGCCAGCAGTGCCCGTTTTAATGAATGTTGAATCTGCATGGCTTTGATCCTTGTTCAGTGAGTATAGGGAAACGCTGCTGTCTGCGAAACCACTGGTATTGGATGGCGGATAGCGCGTTGTTCTGTAAGTCACTGTATGTGGATTAAGGGTTTAAATGGTCAGATCGGTTTTTGGATTTTGTAAGAAATTTGTAAGCGGTGGTTTACGCCAGGAAACCCGAGTCTTGAGGCGGTCAGAACTTTGCTTCATTATCCGTTGATGATTGCAGCCCCTGATCAGGTGGTAGCCGAAAGATTGTTAACCAAGGTAGACGTGATGAAATTCAAAGTATTAGCGTTGAGTGCAGTATTAGGTTTGCTGGGTTCTGTTGCCGTTTCGGCCGCAGATGTTGAGGCCACGATATTGGCGAAAGGGACTAGCAGTTGGGATGGTGGGAATTTTCAATATCCCAGCGGCAAAGCGGAATTGAGTGTTCAGAAAATCTCCGTGAAGGCTGGACCTGAACCGCTGATCTTGGCTATGCACTGTCATACTGTACCGTTGGGAGCCTATGTGCTTAGCGGCAGCGTTAAGGTGGTCAAGGAGGATGGCCGTGAGATTCTGTTCCAAAAAGGAGATGGGCTGATCGAAGTGGTTAACACTTGGCACCAAGGCGTATTCACCGAAGACTCTGAATTGATCGTGTTCTACGCGGGTGCTGAAGGTGTGGCGCTGTCGATCAAAAAAGATAGCGAACAGGAGTCTGTATCGGGTTGCCGATAGATGTAGTCAGGTTATATTTCTGCGAGCAGGTGAGCAATCAGCCTGCTCCGATCAGCTTTAGGTTTTTAGCGAGCGATAGGCAAACAACACCAGTAGGGCACCAACGGTAGCGGTGCCAATACTGCTCAGGCTTAGCCCCCCTGTGGTTCCCATACCGGCGAAAGATCCTAGCCAGCCACCCAAAAATGCACCGACGATACCCAGTGCCATGGTCAGCAACATGCCGCCGCCATCTTTGCCAGGCATAATCCATTTCGCCAATGCTCCGGCAATTAGACCCAGTATGATCCAGGAGATAATACCCATTGAATGTTCCTCAGTATATTTCCTGCCAAAGCTGTATTTTCCAGACAGGCCGTCTATGTATTAATTGAATTGGCACCAGTTCGTCGATCTATTTTAGTTGAGAATTGGCTGCCAACAAGGTGCAGCGCCGATGATCGGCAATGTTTCCAATGCTATTTTTTGCCAGCATGGTTTTTTTAAAGGCCATAGGTGCTGCAAAGGAGGAACCTTTAATGGGCTTCCATGCGGTTTTCGGCAGTCCTTCAGTTGTCTTCTGCTGTTTTTGCTGGCCGCTTAATCGCTCAAGAGGGATGTCGGCACAGCCGTCACCATCAACATCGTAACCCAGGGGGGTGCCATCGTTATCATCTACCCGAGTGATGGTGTAGGCGGCTTGTTCATAGAGATCGACGAAACTGTTGTCAGCGATAAAGTGGCTGAGCTCTGGCTCTTTGGCGCCGACGGTGGTTACACCTCGGGCAAATGAAAAGGTATTGACCATGCCTCGCCCGCCGTTGCCAGCGATGGTAAATATCTGGATGTTTTGATCAGCCAGGATTTCCAGCATCTCGATAATCTCCTCGGTGGCTTGCCAGCTTCGGGTGGATAGTCCCCACTGCTTAAGCTGCCAGCGGTATATCCCCACGTTCTGTCGACGCAGCGGCTTTTCAAAAGAGCTGATCAGGGTGGAGGACTCCCAGGATAAGATCAGCGCATCGATTGGCCGATAGGGCATTGAGGCATCAATTTTCTTCAGATTAACTAAGATCTCCTCCAGTGGCTGGGCATTATTACGCATAGGGTAGTGGTGAAAGGAGAAGCGTGGGTGTGCAGCGATGAGATGGACCATGTCTCCGTGATAGTAGGGTTCGCGTTCATCGTCCTGATCTAGATCCACCAAGCCGTATAGCCAATTGCTGGAACGGCGATGATCCTCATCTTGAAAACCACCCTGTGGCGGAAAAAACTTATCGATGATGGCGACCCGAATCTGACCCTCTGACACCGTGGCGGACAGACTCATTGCGGGAAAACAGAATAAACTGAGTGCTAGAATTACTCTTAACATAGCTGCCTCCCTGTAATCAGGACGGAAATGGCGGCAATGTTAACTTGCTGTTTTAAAGAACAATTAACTGGATTTTTGGCGCGGATTCCGGCTCAATTTACAGACGTTAATGCCTTAAGTGTAGAAAAAACTGATCACTTTGGTAGTAAATCTGAAACACAGGATCGAAACGCACTGGCACCCTAAGGAGCTTAATCAGCTGAAACCTTCTGGTACAAAATGTGCTCAAAGTGTTTAATGCCAATCAATCACTGGTCTGATCAAGGAATGTGGCGATGAAATCAATTTCGGCTCTAATATTGGTAGCCCTGCTAGCAGCATCAGGCTGCTCCACTAACCCTGTAACCGGCAAACAGGAGTTGAACCTGGTATCAGAACAGTGGGAACTGAATACCGGTAAACAGCAGTATCTACCCATGCGGCAATCCCAGGGTGGTGATTATGTGGTCGATCCCAAGGTGGAAGCTTACGTCAATGAAGTGGGCCAGCGTCTGGCTAAGGTAAGCGACCGCAAATTACCCTACGAATTTAATGTCCTGAATAGTTCTGTACCCAACGCCTGGGCTCTACCAGGGGGTAAGATCGCTATTAACCGAGGCTTGCTGACCGAGCTGAAGTCAGAGTCTGAGCTGGCGGCCGTCTTGGGTCACGAAATTGTTCACGCTGCCGCCCGCCATGGTGCTCAAGGCGTTCAGCGGGGCGTGCTGATGCAAGGTGTTGTGTTGGGTACCACCATCGCAACCCGGGGTGAAAACTACGCCAATTTGGCCCGCCTAGGGGCTGGTCTGGGAGCCAGTCTGGTCAATACCAAGTATGGTCGTGATGCCGAGCGAGAATCGGACCACTATGGCATGGAGTATATGGCCCGGGCTGGATACGACCCACAGGGAGCAGTGGATCTGCAGCGGACTTTTGTGAAACTCAAAGATGGTAAGCAGCAGAATTGGCTGAAGGGATTGTTTTCCAGTCACCCGCCGTCCCAGGAACGAGTCGACAATAACATCAAGATCGCGGCTGGATTGCCCAAAGGTGGTGACGTGGGGCGTGATCGCTATGCCAAGATGATGGCGCGATTGACCAAGTCAGAACCCGCCTACGAAGCCTACGACAAGGCACAAAAAGCTTTGTCTAAAGGTGAAAAAAAGACCGCTCTGAATCTGATTAACAAGGCTATTAAGATAGAGCCCAGGGAGGGACATTTCTATTCCTTTCTCGGAGACCTGCACTATAAGTCCAACCGATTTAAATCGGCCCGTACTCAATACACCAAAGCAATTGGCCTGAATGAGGAGTTTTTCTATTACCATCTGCGCCGTGGCCTGGTGAACAATAAGCTGGATAACGGCAAACAGGCCAAGGTGGATCTGGAGCGAAGCAATCAGCTGTTGCCCACAGCCAATGCCTTTAATGCCTTAGGTGACCTGTCTCGAGATGCAGGAGATATTTCTACTGCCAAAGAGTATTACGCCTCTGCCGCAGAGCATCAGAGCAGTGCCGGTAAGGCTGCCCTGGCATCATTGGTTGAGTTGGATCTGCCTGATAATCCGCAGAAATATATAAAACTCAGAAACGTCAGTGATTCGCTGGGTCGCTGGTTTATCGAGGTCAGCAACCCCACACCGAAGACGGTTAAAAATCTGGTGATTGAGGTTCAGTATCCTGACGGTTTTGGTGGCCTTCGCAAAAGTCGTAAAGAGATTAGCGGCAGCCTGGCCTCAGGTGCAAAACAGCGGCTGAATACCCGTCTGCTTATCGATCCAAAACTGGTGAAATACTACAAGAGCAGGATCCTATCGGCAGAAGTGGCCCAATAACCTGAGATAAAGTGTTACTTTTCCACTAGAGTTACAACAAGCTAATTGAATCGATCAGCTTTTTTGGCTGATCGAATTGTGATTTGGCAGGACGCCTCGCAGTGTTTTAAAGAGGGTCGTGGATGCCTTGGATTAAACTCCCTGCAACCATTATGCTGGCTTTATGGTTGTCCTGTTCTACCGTGGCTGTACTCGCTGGTCCATTGCCCCTTGCTGAGCAAAAACACTTGGCAAGCAAGGGGCGGGTTACCATGTGTGTTGATCCCGACTGGATGCCCTTTGAAGAGATCGATAGCCGTGGTCGCCATGTTGGAATTGCCGCTGATTTTATGCAGCAATTTTCCAAGATCCTCGCTACCCCGATTGAACTGGTGGCTACTGAAAGCTGGTCACAGTCGGTGGAGTACGCTAAAGCCCGAAAATGCGACATCCTGTCGTTATTGAACGAAAGCCCTGAGCGTAAGCAATATCTGAGTTTTACCGATCCTTATGTCAGCTCGGCGGTGGTGTTGGTGGCTCGCAATGACGTAGTCTATCTGGATGGACTTGCATCGATGTCCGGAAAAACCCTGGGTATTGTTGAAGGGTATGTCTATGAAGAGCTGATTCGGCGGGACTTTCCCGATATAGAAATCGTGCATGTTCAATCCATGGGGGATGCGCTTAAAAAGGTCGCCGATGGCGAGATTTACGCCACCATGGACCCTCTGTTTATTATTCTCCGTCAGATTCAGGAATTGGGGCTGAGCAATCTGAAAATAGCTGGTCACACCGAGTACAAAAACGAATTCCGGGTGGGGGTGCGCAAAGATGATCCATTACTGCTATCGGCATTCCAACACGCAGTGCTGGAGCTGCGGCCAGAGCTAAAAAACCAAATTCTGCAGCGCTGGTATACGGTACGACTGGAGCACGGTGTTGATTACCGGCTGTTCTGGCAGGTGTTGGTTATTGTGATGGTGATCTTTGGGGTACTGATCTATCGCAACCGTGATATTCGTAAATTTAACCTCAAACTTGAGGAGAAAAATCGCGAGTTGGAACGGCTCAGTAGTACCGATTTTTTAACCGGAATCGCTAATCGGGTACGTTTGGACCAAGAGCTTCAGCGGGAGATGGAACGCTTTAATCGTTACCAGCGCCCCTTTACAGTAATTCTGTTCGATATCGATTATTTTAAGCGGGTCAATGACCGCTTCGGCCATCAGGGAGGCGATCGGGTGCTGGTAGAGATCAGCAATCTGGTTGTACAGCTGTTGCGTCGCAATGATATTTTTGGTCGCTGGGGTGGCGAAGAATTTCTGATTATCTGCCCGGAGACCCGGGAGCGGGGCGGTTTTGAGATTGCCGAAAAGCTAAGGATGGCGATTAGCGAGCATGATTTTCCACTGCCTTTGCAAGTGACCGCCAGCTTTGGGGTGTTGGAGTACCAGCTCAATCAACCTATGGATCAGCTTCTTAGTTGGGTTGACCATCGTCTCTATGCTGCCAAGGATGCCGGTCGCAATCGGGTGGTTGATTCGACCGCCGACGGTCCCGCCTACGCCGGATAAAAAAGACACAGCCAGATACAGTCGGGATCGGCGCTTGTCCAACTGACCCGGTGACGCAGGCCTGCAGGGATGTTGAGGTAGTCACCGGTTTTTAGCTCCAGCTCCTGATCCTGTTCTTCAATCTGCAGCCGAGCTGCCCCCTGAATCACCAATACCCACTCGTTTTCCTGTTGCTGATACCAGAACCCCTCTGCTGAGCTGTGGTTGCTGGAAACGATACGCTGCAGTCGTAGCCCCTCGGCTTCCAACAGGGTATCGATGAGTTCTTGGGGCAGATCTGAAGGGATTCCGGCAAACAGATTGTTCATGATCTTTCCGCTCGTTGATGAAATTTTTTCTGGTTAAAAAATAGACAGGCTGGCCGATAACTACCATTACCCCTTATAAATCAGCCCGTCTGTCATTTGTATCTGTTATGTATATCCGTGAAAGTCAGCTTAGCCTAGAAAGCCAACACAGTGCCTCCCGCAGCTTGTCGCAGCAGGAGTCTTTGACGTTGTTTCGCGTCAACGGTGATGGCGAAGTGACGGAATCGGTCCAGGTGGCTCAAACCAAGGTCAGCCTGTCGGAGCAGGCGCGTGCTTTGGCACAGCGGATTGACGGGGGGGACAACCTGCGCAATGGATCCTTTCAAGATTTGTCAGAACGGCCTGTACGTGACCTAGCCGCTGGATCTCAATCGCTTGTTGTTAACTCTGGATCCGAGGAAGCGCCAGGGGCTAACCTTGATAGTCGGACCCGGCTGATGAAAGGTATCCTCGAGGCGATTACAGGGCGTGAAATTCAACTCTTTGCCACCGCTGAGCAGCAAACCTCTTCTGAAGAATCGGTGGCACTGGCGGCCGAAGTAGGCGCGGTAGAGGTAGCTAATTCGGGCCCCGAGCGGGTGGGGTTGCGCTATCAGTACACGGAGATTCGTCAGGAGCAGGAATCCACCCAATTCAGTGCCGAAGGACGCATTCTGACCACTGATGGTCAGGAGATCGAGATTGATCTTGAATTGGCCATGTCTCGCAGTTTTGTGGAGCGCAATCATCTGGAAATCGAAGCCGGTGCCCGGCTGAAAGATCCTTTGGTTATCAATTTTGATGGCCGGGCGGCGGAACTTACCACGGAAAAATTTGATTTCGATATCGATGCGGATGGCGAATTAGACCAGATCAGTTTTGTCACCTCGCACAGCGGCATGCTGGCGTTGGATAGGAATGGTGACGGTCGCATCAACGACGGTAGCGAACTGTTTGGTGCGCTTAGCGGTAATGGCTTTGCCGACCTGAAGGCCTTTGACCAGGATGGAAATAGTTTTATCGATGAAGCTGATCCCAGCTTCCAACAGCTGAAGATCTGGGTAAAGCAAGCCGATGGCAGCGATCTGCTGTTGGACCTCAAAGAGGGTAATGTAGGCGCGCTTTATTTAGGCTCAACCGAGACTCCCTTCGATCTTAAAGATAGCGACAATCAACTGCAGGGCCGAATCCGTAGCACCGGCGTTTTTCTTAGTGAACAGGGTCAGGCAGGGACTTTACAACAGATTGATCTGGTTGTTTGAGTACCGCTGCAGAATCTTCTCAACATTTCATCCTAACGTGTCTCAGGGCTTTGCACTTTTCCAGGTGCTAGCTATCGCTCTACTGTGCGATAAATATTTATGCAGACAAAATTGTTTATGCAGGGGGGTAAAGGGGGCTATTTCCGGCAGACTAGTGTCATAATTAAGTGAAATGACAGTGGTCGTCTAGGTCACTGTTGATTAGAAAAATATAGGAATATTTATGGCTCTGATCGAATCCCGAATGATGCCTTTGGGCACCCAGGCCCCCGCTTTTTCATTGCCCAATCCCGCTGATGGTAAGGACTACTGCCTAGAGCATCTGCGTGGTAGCCGGGGAACTCTGGTGATGTTTATCTGCAATCATTGCCCTTACGTTAAGCACATGGAATCTGCGCTAATAGCCATGGGAGAACAGTATCACGGCGCTGACATCAATATCGTTGCCATTAGCGCCAATGATGCGGAGACCCACCCACAAGACGGACCTGAAGCGATGGCAGGGAAGGGTTATCCCTTCCCCTATCTGTACGATGAGAGTCAGCAGGTGGCGAAAGCCTACGGTGCTGAGTGTACCCCTGATTTTTTTCTGTTTGATGCTGATCTGCAGTGTGTCTATCGTGGCCAGTTCGATAGTTCCCGGCCGGGTAACAACATACCGGTCAGTGGCGAAGACCTGCTATCCGCTATGGATGCGTTGCAAAACGGTGGCGTCGTCAGCGAGATTCAAAAGCCCAGTATTGGCTGCAATATCAAGTGGAAAGGCTGACAGCCGCTATCAAGGAACCTTCAACCAATAAGCCTTCAACCCGCGTTCGAAGTTCGTTCAAAGAACCTTTCGAATCGCCGTTGCCATCTTGTCGCTGCCTGGTGTCACAGCACTGGGTAGGCGAATCACCTGCTGGCGGTCGCCACTGACTACATATTTGTAGAAATTCCAACGGGGAGCACCGGCCTGTTCAGTCAGATACTGAAAAACAGGGTGGGCATTGGCCCCCTTGACTTGAACAGGAGCAGACATAGTGAAGGTAACTCCGTAGTTCAGGTAGCAGACCTGGGCTGTTTCCTGCTCATCTTTGGCTTCCTGGCGAAAATCATTGGAGGGGAAACCCAGTACCACTAAACCATCAGCTTGATACTGTTTATGCAGGGATTCGAGACTGGAAAACTGATCGCTGTATCCACAATGGCTGGCGGTGTTAACGATCAGCAGTGGTTTACCTTGAAATTGCTCACAGGCTGAAATCAGGGTATCGGAGTGCAGTTTTCTGATCGGCTGTTCTGAAAACAGCGGACAGTTTTCGGCTTGGGCGCTGGTAGCGAATATCAAGCTTACAGGTATCGTTAGCAGCAAAGAGATGTGTTTCAGCGACAGCGGTAAAGAGGTCATAACATTGGCTCCGAATGTACCCATTTGTTAGTGATACGTGCAGCCTGTCGTTTTGGATCTACCGCCGAAAGCATTTTAGCAGTTGCTTCGAATTTGCTATCTGTACCGTCAGCCTCCCCAGAAAGTATGCAAAAAGCCCTAACGCCAGTGACATTAGGGCCTTACGTTTAGTAGCAGAAGCAATGTCTGCTGTTAGGCGCCGATCACGCCGCCGTCTTCACGACGGATCGCCATTACCGTGGAACGGGGTTTGCTGTCGCCGCCTGCGGGGAAATGAGAGGGCTTACCTTTCTCTCCCGGGTGCTGGATGCCAACGAATACCGTTTTGTGATCGGGGGTGAAGGCTAGACCGGTGACTTCGCAGGCGATGGGGCCGGTGAGGAAACGACGAACTTCGCCGGTCGAAGGATCGCTGCACAGCATCTGGTTATTGCCCATGCCAGCAAAGTCGCCCTCGTCGGTGTACTTTCCATCGGTTTGGATCCACAAGCGCCCGGCCTCATCAAAACCGATACCGTCAGGGCTGTTGAACATATTGTCGGCATTGATGTTGCCACTGCCGGCGTTCAATCCCTCTGTATGGACTGCCGGGTTGCCGGCGATCAGATAGAGATCCCACTCAAAGCTGTCGCTGACATGATTGCCGTCGGTGGGCATCCAGCGAACGATCTGACCGTATTTGTTGTTAGCACGGGGGTTAACACCATCCACCGGTTGATTGTCTTTCTTGCCTCGGTGTTTGTTGTTGGTCAGGGTGCAGCAAACGTGTTTGCCGCTAGGGTGTACGGCGACCCATTCGGGGCGGTCCATGGTAGTGGCGCCCACTTGAGTAGCAGCGCGGCGGACAAAGGTCAGTACTTCGGCCTGGTCAGCAAAACCGTTTTCGGCGGTAAGACCGTTCTTACCCTGAGTGAGCTCCAGCCATTGGCCTTTACCCTTGAGTTCACCATCCTGGTTTTCGAATCGTGCTACGTAGAGCGTACCTTCGGCCAGTAGTTCACGATTGGCGCTGGCATTGTTGGCATCATATCGCTGCTTAGAGACAAACTTGTACAGGTGCTCGCCACGCTCGTCATCACCCAGATAGACCACCACGTGGCCGTCACTATTGACGGTGAGGGCTGCATTCTCGTGCTTGAATCGACCCAGAGCAGTGCGCTTTTTAGGCGTTGCTTGGGGATCCATGGGATCGATCTCCACCACCCAGCCAAAACGGTTGGCTTCGTTGGGGTTTTGGCTGAGGTCGAAGCGGGAATCAAACTTGTGCCAGTCGTAACGGTCCTTGCTTTTCAGGCCGTAACGCTTTTGGTCAGCCGTCTGCTCAAAGTTATCATCGCTGCCGAAGAAACCGTTGAAGTTCTCTTCACAAGTCAGGTAGGTACCCCAAGGGGTCTGGCCGTTGGCGCAGTTGTTCAGGGTGCCTAATACGGTGCGTCCTTCGGCATCCGCCGCGGTTTTCATCAGATCATGTCCGGCAGCCGGCCCGGTGAGCTCCATCGCCGTGTTGGCGGTAATACGTCGATTGTATTTTGAACCCAGTACTACATCCCAGTGGCCGTTGTTGCGGGCGATCTCAAATACCGAGAGACCCACAGCAGCCTGCGCTTTTTTCACTTCATCTGCGGTCAGAGGCTTGCCGCCGTGGGAGAACAGATAGCCGTAGTTGGTGTATTCGTTGTTGATGGCCAGCAGAGCACGATCTTCGGCGAGCGGGAACAGGCTCATGCCATCGGTGTTATCACCGAACTGGCGTTCTTGCGCGCTGGACGGGGCATTGCCACTGGGGTCGAACATGGGGGCGTCTTTGAAGATGGGGTCGCCCCAGGAGATCAGCGGTTCGGCGATGTAGCCCTCTGGGACGATAACTGTATCTGCGCCACTGGCAGGCACCTGCTTAAACCCCATCAACGAACTGGTGGCCGCTTCGGCGCTTGGGCTGGCAGCCATAAAGCCCGCCATGCTGATACCCAGGCCAAGGCTACCGGATGCAGCGATAAACTGGCGGCGGCTCAAGGCCTGGTCGATCAGGCGAGTAAATTCTGAGTCTTCGGACTCCGTTATGTCCTGTTGATTCTGCTGTACTGTGCCACTCATGTCGAAAATCCTTGATGGTTTAAACGAAGAGACCACAGCCTAAGGCAGAAATTTTTCGGTTTCATGGCGTCTCTGTGAAGCAATGATAAATATCATATTAATCGCGCCTTCAGGTGTTGACCCTCGAAGGGGCTTCGCGTTCTAATGATCCGGTCCTGATCGACAGGACTCAACCTATTACCAAGTAGAGCATTACACATGTTAACCACATTTGTGACTCGTACAGCCTATATGAATGCACCCAAATCGATTTGGGTACGTCGCTGTGCCCGTCCGTGTGCTTGGTAACCTTTAACTACCTGATGGCCGCGGATCAAATCGCGGCCCGAGACCTCTAAGAAAAAACTCCCTCCGCAAAATGATCCCCGGTCTCTAAACGACTGGAGATTGATATGACTTTACTTGCTTTGATTAGACAGCTTTACGCGCGCAGCCGTGCTGTTTACGTGGAGCGTGCGCTCTACCACAAACTTAGTGCTATGGAGCCTCACCTGTTGCAAGACGTGGGTCTGAAACTGGAAAACGGGAAAGTGGTTTCTACTCGCCCCGCGAATTCCTGCAAATTGCATAAGGGTGTTGTAGGTAGGCGCACTGAAAGTGCTGAAAAGCGCTACCAGTCCCATCTGAAGGGCGCCGGGGGGTAAGGATGTCGCCGCCCATGGATTGGTGGCGGCGACGTTAAACTAACTTGGTTCTTGGCAGTAAGTTGTTGCCAGAATCTGCGGGTACGGCAATTGGGGCGTAGGCCTCAGTTGCCGATTCTTGTTCCAGATCTGGGGTTAGCAATAACAGCGGCTTGTCGGAAAGCATAGCGCTGCTAGTTTGTTGTGAGATGTCTGGTCCCGACTTATCCCATAGCAGCCAGACTGCAAACACCATCGCCAAAAAGCAAAACACCCACAGAATCACCGGGCCTGAGGCTCCCTTGAATTTAAATCCAAGAGCATCGAATTCTATCGGGCCGCGGGCGAACTCTAGCAAGGCAACCAGGCAAAACGCGGTGATTGCCGACATGGCTGTACCGATGGTGGTTGCCGGGTGTTCCTGGATCAATCTGAGAAACCAGTTATCGGGCGATGATCCCCCGGGAAGGGATTGATAAATTGGGAAAATAAAGAAGTAACCTGCCCAGAGTGCGGTTCCAATCACCGCGGCCCAGGTGATCCACCGCAGCAGCAGAGGCATGGCATTTTATTGGAGTCGGAATCTTCCATAGTCCTGTCCTCCAGCGCTTCGCGAAGTCAATCCCCGGCTTCTTCCAAGGTCCAATCGGTATTTTTATCTCAGAACAGATGTTGGCTCGTTTGCCAGATTATCCATCGCAAATTATGGATAGCAGTGTAGCAGGTGCTAGGGATGTGGCTGGCAACTGCATTTCGGAGAGGCTATATTTAATGAATATTAAAAACATCTGAACTAGTTTGGTTTTGGCTCTTTTCTGCCCCGGAATTGGTTTTCGGTTCTTAAAGTATGACGGGGGTCAAGGGAGTGATGGGATATGGGCTTTGTTGCCATCACAAGCGCTGATACCGAACTACGCTATAGAGTAGGGGCTGCTGGTTGTCGACAGCCTTGCGGTTCACGACGTGGACGCAAAAGCTTTAGGAGAGGTAAGTGGAGGGGGATCCCAGGATGTTCCAGTTACCCATATATGGATTTTTAGGTAGCTGAATATGTTGCAAAGGTATGGCGCTCGGAGTTCTGGGTTGGGATTCCTGAGCCTGTCTATCCTGTTGGCGCTGATTCTGGTTTATTCACCTGGAGTTGCGGCTGTTGGCCAAGAGCAGACGGGACGAACACTGGTGATCGGAAAAATCAGTGCTAACCCTAAAAAGCATTATGGTTTCCTGAAGCCAATTGCCGATTACGCTGTATCTCGTATGGGTGATCTTGGTTATACCAGTGCCAGGGTGGTGATGGCCGAAGACGCTAGCCAAATGGCACGGTATCTGCGCCGGGGACAAGTTGACTGGGTGACCGAAACGCCTTTCTCCAGTGTTATTCTGAATCGTAAATCCGGTGCAGAATATTTGCTTCGTAAATGGAAAAAAGGTGTTGCCGAATACCACAGCGTATTTTTTGTCCGCAAAGACAGTGGTATTCGTGGTCTTGAAGATCTAAGGATCCTGTGATTAAGTCCTGTTTATTGAACAATATCGCTCATCAAAGCCATTCGGCCGCATGATCGCCATCATTTGCTCGTTTTTTGATCAT
>JAPHRD010000012.1 GCA_026196225.1 Motiliproteus sp. | reverse complement strand
T
The DNA here is from genome assembly GCA_026196225.1 of Motiliproteus sp. Lineage (GTDB taxonomy): Bacteria > Pseudomonadota > Gammaproteobacteria > Pseudomonadales > Balneatricaceae > Motiliproteus. The sequence continues at coordinate 55,566 of JAPHRD010000012.1, read as the reverse complement.
TTGTTCTCGGCTGAGGCTGTATGGGAGATGCGTAGAGACCACCAACCATACGGCTTTCAGCCGTTTTTGTTTAGATCTTCATGAAAAATGCGGGCTAAGGTCACAGGATAGCCTATTCGAAGGTGCTAATTCGGTCGTTTTTTTGGCCGATAACCATTGACATAGGCTGTGGAAGAAATCTCTCATCCTATGTTGCGATGCGCAAAAAATCGCCTCTATAAGACTGCTAAATCATGGGATCCCAGGGTTTTCAACGGGTAGAGCAATCTGCTCACAAAGTCTGTGGATAACTCTGTGAATGAAATATGGGTAAGGGGTCTGATCGCCCATATAGTGGGGTTTTTGATCAAACTGGTCAAAAAACAACCAATGATAAATATATCTATATAAATCAATGATATATCCTGTTTGTTTCGATATGAAACAGTCATCTTCTCGTCATATTTTAAAAATCAAAGCTAAACTGCTTCGTGCCTCATAAGTGTGCATATCCGTCAAGCACAGAGTTCTTGTTTAGTATAAGAATTAGCTATAACGGCTGTGGTACTCATATATAAACGGATTGACGATGCGTCGACGTAAAAACGGTTCTTTTTATATTTAGATGGGTGAACGGGCGCTGGATTAGCTAAAAACTAATATTGACCTTTTTGTGAAATATTTGATCTCCATTATTGGACGTTAAGTTTTTATAGCGTGTTAAGGGTGTGATCTTCTGGACACCCATGGGGACCGCTTGTTGAAATCGGGGGAATAGGACAATGCCATTAACGATGGAGCGCCAGGTTGAGCAACGTTTCCTATGGTTCTTTGAAGACCTGCTCGTCTGCGATCAGAAAGGGGCGTTACTGTTTGAAGAACCGCCGAGCAAGGATGAAATGTTTAGACTGCCGGTGGCTGAGTATCTGGGATTTCACATTTATCTTTGTTCATTGGCCCACTTACCAGAGGGCGTCGACGAGCAGTCACTGACTCCTTTACGGTCTCTATTGGTGGAGGCGGACTCAGAACGTTTCAATCTGCTTTCTCGGGCTGCTCAGCTGCATACCTGGCATCGCAATCACCAATATTGCTCACGTTGTGGCAGTGACCGTGTTGAGCACGGATACGATCTGGCGGCTCACTGTCAGGCCTGTGACTATCGTCAATATCCTCGAATCTCTCCCTGCATTATTGTGTTAGTTACCAAGGGCGAGCGTTGCCTGCTGGCCCACGCCTCACATTTCCCAGAGGGCCGATACAGCACTTTGGCAGGATTTATTGAAGCGGGGGAAAGCGCTGAAGAAGCCGTCAGGCGTGAAGTGATGGAAGAGGTGGGTATTGAGATCAAAAATATTCGTTACTGGCGCAGTCAGTCTTGGCCGTTTCCTCACTCATTGATGCTGGGCTATTTCGCCGAATACAAATCCGGCGTATTAAAACCTGATGGCAAAGAGATATTGGCTGCGGACTGGTGGTCGCCCGACCAGCTACCCGATCTGCCACCCAGTTTTGCCATTTCTCGTCAATTGATCGACCATTTTGTGGGCCAATCCCTAGGTCAGGTCGGATAGATTTCAAACGTCGAAAGATTTTAGTAGAGGCGTACAGATAATAGCTGTGTTGAGCTTAGCGCTTGAACAAACCGCTAAGCTTGGTAGCTAGCATGACATCACCTTCTGCGCGCAGACGACCGCTCATAAAGGCGAAGGTACCGCCCAGGTCACCGTAGATAATGTCGATAAAGGTTTCGCTATCCATAATCAGGGTAACCTGAGGGTCCGGATGTTCCCCCTCGCTAACTTGGCAGGTCCCTTCTTTCACCTGAATAACGTAGGGCCGATCGTCTTCAATATCGATCTGAAAAATTGCATCCATATCAGCAGCGGCTTCCGGTTGGAATTTGGCTACCAGTTTATTCATTACTTCTGCTACAGAACTCATATCGATACTCTCAGCACAGTCAGCCTTCATATTGCGCTCATCATATCAGCTCAATATAAGGAGTGAAGGCTTTCTATAACGAATAATTCACTGATTGATCTGTGACAACCCTGTTGCGCTTTTGTCACTTTTTTGCTGCAGGACCGAGGGGCTTGATCATCTGTTTAAAAAATAGAGGTAAAAATGTTAATTCTGTAGCTATTAGCGGTCCCTGAGAGGGCAAGCTTTTGGTACAATCTTGGGCGATTTTTTAAGTGCTGTTAGCGTTCTCCATTGAAGAGGTCGAATGTCATCAGGCACTGTTGTGGATCTTAAAGGGAGATACTGTGCTCGAGTTTTTTCAGGAATACGGCCTGTTTTTGGCAAAAGCCGTAACTATTGTGGTCGCTATTCTTATCGTTATTGGTGGTGCCGCTATGGCAACCCAGCGAGGGCGTAAGGAGCACGATGGTCATATTGAGGTCAAGCACTTGAACGAAGAGCTCGACATCATGAGCGACTCTTTGAAAGAGAGTATTATTGACAAGCATCTGCTTAAAAAAGAGCGCAAAGAAGAGAAAAAGCGGGAAAAAGCTGAAGCTAAGGCTAGAGCCAAGCAGATTAAAAAAGGCATCGATGTTGAAAAAGAGCACAAGAAGCGTGTCTTTGTGCTGGATTTCGATGGCGATATCAAAGCATCCGAAGTAGAACCGCTGCGAGAAGAGATCACCTCAGTACTTAGTCTGGCTACCGAACGTGATGAAGTGATGGTACGGTTGGAGAGTGGCGGTGGAATGGTCCATTCTTATGGTCTGGCTGCATCTCAACTGCAACGGATTAAAGATCGAAAAATCCCCTTGGTTGTCAGTGTTGATCGGGTGGCCGCCAGTGGTGGTTATATGATGGCGTGTATCGCAGACCGGCTGATAGCCGCTCCCTTTGCCGTTATTGGTTCGATTGGTGTAGTAGCGCAAATCCCCAATTTTCACCGATTGCTGAAGAAGAATGATGTTGATGTTGAAGTTCTGACCGCCGGTGAGCACAAGCGAACCCTGACAATGTTTGGGGAGAACACCGAAAAAGGGCGGCAGAAATTTATCGAGGATCTTGAAGATACTCATGAGCTTTTCAAAGATTTCGTTTCAGATCACCGTCCCGAGGTCGATATAAAAGCAGTGGCTAATGGCGATGTCTGGTTTGGTAAACGAGCGCTGGAAAGACAATTGATCGATGAAATCAGTACCAGCGATGAGTATTTATTGAATGCTTGCCAACAGGCAGACGTTTACCATATAAACTATGTAGAGAAAAAATCCTTACAGGAACGCTTTGGTATTTCCATTTCAGGTGCGTTGGATCGGGTGTTGTTAACCTGGTGGGATCGATTACAAAAAACTCGTTATTTTTCCTAGGAGCTGGGATTGTCTCAGGATACCGCCAAAAGGATACTGGATGCCGCGATAACGCTGTTTGCTGAACACGGTTTTCAGGAAACATCGCTTCGTGACATCACCGGGTTGGCCGATGTAAATCTGGCCTCCGTTAATTATCACTATGGGTCTCGAAAAGCCCTAGTGCAGGCTGTTGCTGACCATTATTTGGCACCGCTGTGCCGTGATTTGGAAAATCGAATTACCGAACGTTTGATCGATGACACTAAGGTGCATCCCGAAGAACTGTTCGAGATGTTAGTGAAAGCGGTTCTCAAAGCGTCCAGTTCACGTCCTCAGGGTGTGGTGCTATTTATGCGCTTGATGGGCTTTGCCTATCTGGAAACCCAAAGCGATCTGCGACCCTTTATCATCAAGCGTTACGGCGAAACCTTTAAACGTTTTATGCGCATGCTGCATTCCTCGGTTCCCAACCTTAGCGAAGATGAATTCTTCTGGCGTGTGCATCTAATGCTGGGAGCAACGATTCTTCCTCTGTCTAGTCATCATGCTCTGACCGAGATCGAATCTGAGTCCTATGAAACCCAGGCCTCCGTCGAAGTGATTTTGCACCGACTGGTTCCTTTCCTGGTTGCCGGTTTGTCCGCTTCTGCTGATACCGTTTCTCCAAAGGTGGAGAAACTTTTGTGACCGAGACCGTCAGTCTGGAAGTCTGTCTGGCTTCCCAGACAATGACGGTCCAGCAAGGCAACACACCGATCCGCCAGTTTTCCATCTCTACCGCTGCTAACGGCGCTGGGGAAAAAAACGGCAGCTTCTGTACCCCCCGTGGAAAACACTATATCCGTGCCAAGATCGGTGCAGGGCAACCTGCTCAGACGGTATTTGCCGGTCGTCGGCCTACCGGTGAGATCTATAACCCATCATTGGCTCAACAGTATCCCAATCGAGATTGGATTCTCAGCCGTATACTGTGGCTCTGTGGCTGCGAGCCCGGGTTTAATCGGTTGTCATCGGTAGACAGTATGCGCCGCTATATCTATATCCACGGTACGCCCGACACCGAACCCATGGGGGTGCCGGCATCCCATGGTTGCATCCGCATGCGCAATGACGAACTAATCTGGTTGTTTGATCAGGTTGATGCCGGAACCCCAGTTTTTATTAAGGAGTAATGAATGTCAGGGCCTTCAATATTAGCCTCTGATGGCAGTGGTGCGGCAGGACCATTGATGTTGGATCTACAGGGTTTAACGCTAACGCCGGACGAAGCAGAGCTGTTGCAACGTCCTGCTGTGGGCGGAGTCATCCTGTTTGCTCGTAACTACTCGGACCCTCAGCAATTACAGACACTGACCTCAGCAATTAGAGAGGTTCGGCCTCAATTGTTAATTGCGGTGGATCACGAAGGCGGACGGGTTCAGCGGTTTAAAACCGGGTTTACCCGGATTCCACCGATGGCTGTTTTTCATCAGCTAAACCAACAGGATTCTGAAGCAGCACTGATGTTGGCCCGAGACTGTGGCTGGCTACTGGCTTCGGAATTGATCGCTTACGGTATTGATATCAGCTTCACCCCGGTACTTGATCTGGACCGACAGATCAGCGAAGTGATCGGCGATCGTGCTTTTGGTTCAGAACCGCAAACCGTGGTTACCCTGGCATCGGCGTTGATGTCAGGTATGGCTGAAGCGGGTATGGCTAACACCGGAAAGCATTTCCCCGGTCATGGTGGCGTGGCCGCCGACTCCCATCTGACTATTCCCGTTGACCAACGTAGTTTTGAACAGATTGAGGCTGAGGATCTGCACCCTTTCGCCAAGTTGGCGCAAGCGGGTTTAGATGCGGTCATGCCAGCCCATGTGATTTACCAGCGCTGCGATTCGGCACCGGCTGGTTTTTCTCGCTTCTGGTTGCAACAGATATTGCGACAGCAGCTGGGTTTTAACGGCGTTATTTTCAGTGACGATTTAAGTATGGAAGGGGCGGTGGTAGCCGGTAGCTATAGCCAGCGGGCTCAGGCCGCCATTGATGCTGGCTGTGATATGGTGCTGGTGTGTAACCAACCCGAGGCAGCTGTCCAGGTGTTGAACTGGCTGGAGCAGCAACACTTTGAGTATTCACCACGGGTCGCCTCAATGAAGGCCCGTGCATCGGTCTCTATTGAGCAGTTAAAGGCCGATCCACGCTGGCTTAAAACCCAGCAGCGTTTGCAGCAATTAACAGGATAGGACGATGGACGCGAAAGAGATAAAGGCATTCTGGACCGATTTATGGGGTCAGCTTGGATTGCAGGGGCAGGACGGGCTATGGATCGTTGAGGTGTTCGTGGTGGTCTTTATCACCTTGATCGCCAGCTTTGTGTTGAACCGAATTTTCTCTCGGATAGCCGACAAGCTGACCGCCACCAAGAATCTATGGGATGACATCCTGCTGGAAGCGGTCCGACGCCCAGCCACCGTTATGGTGTGGGTGATCGGCCTCTCTTGGGCAGCGAAGCTGGTGGAGATGAAGTCTGACAGTACCCTGTTGTCGATTATTGAGCCGGCGCGGGATATCGGCGTCATTATGCTGTTGAGCTGGTTCCTGATCCGCTTGGTGAAGGGCGGCGAGCTGGCAGTGATGGAGCCGGCACGGTTCAAGAAACCGATGGACGAAACCACTGCCCAAGCGATCGGTAAGCTGCTACGTGCTTCCATCATTATTACCACTGTGTTGGTGATTTTGCAGTCTCTGGGTTACAGCATCTCGGGAGTGCTGGCCTTCGGTGGTATCGGTGGTATTGCCATCGGTTTTGCCGCCAAAGATCTGCTGGCCAACTTCTTCGGTGGCTTGATGATCTATCTGGATCGGCCCTTCAAAGTGGGTGACTGGGTGCGTTCACCGGACAAGAATATCGAAGGAACGGTGGAGTATATCGGTTGGCGTCAGACTCGAATTCGTACTTTTGACAAGCGTCCCCTGTACGTACCTAACGCGACCTTTACCAGCATCTCTGTGGAAAACCCTTCCCGGATGAAGAATCGACGGATAAAGGAGACCATTGGGCTGCGCTACGACGATGCCAACAAAGTTAAACCGGTTATCGATGAAGTTCGCGAAATGCTACGGAACCATCCCGAGATCGATACTCACCAGACGTTGATTGTGAACCTCAACAGTTTTGGCCCCAGTTCGCTGGACTTCTTTATTTATACCTTTACCAAAACCACCAACTGGGTTCGTTTTCACGAGATCAAGGAAGAGGTGATGCTAACAATCATTGAGATCGTTGAATCTCACGGTGCAGAGTTTGCGTTCCCGACCTCTACGATCCATATGCCGGACCTTCAAGGCGAGGCAATGGCTAAGGTTACTGAGCGCCAGCAGCCGGAATTGCAGCCCGAGTCCTAGCCACGGGCTGTTCTTCTCGATCTATCAGCAGGAGGTGGTTCCCACCTCCTCCTCTTCAATGATTTCTGATTCGTTTTGACCCTCTTCAATCCATTGCTTCAGGAGGGGGTTATCCAATTGGCATTGCAGGTAGCTGCGACTATGAGCTTGTAGAGGAATTTGATAACCCTGCAGGCGCAGTGCTACCGGTGCGTAGAAGGCATCGATAATCCCGAAATCACCTAACAACCAAGGGCCTTGAATCTGGTGCTGCTGTTCCAGCTGTTGGCATTGCAGCCAGATCGCTTCGATTCGTTCTATATCCCTGGCAGCTTGTTCTGAGTACTCCAGTTGACGCTGGATAGCACGGCAGTTCATCGGTAGCTCCTGGCGCAGGGCCATGAACCCCGCGTGCATCTCGGCAACCGCAGCACGGGCGTAGGCACGTAAGCTGGCATCAGCGGGCCAAAGAGTCGGATGCTGCTCGGCTAGATACTCAGCGATCGCGAGACTATCCCAGATGGTATGACCATCCTCTTTTAAAATAGGAACGCGCCCGGCACTGCTATGTTGAAGAATCTTCTGATGATACCCCGGTTGGAACAGCGGGATGCGGATCTCTTCGAAGGGGATCTGCAAGTGTTTGAGCAGCAACCAGGCCCGCAGCGACCAGGATGAGTAGTTCTTGTTGCCGATAATCAGCTGACGGTTGGCCATACCAATATGCCTCCTTTCCACCGTGTCGAAAAGCCTGTCTATACTTTTCCTACAGCATTCTGAGATTCAGAGTATGGCAGAAGCGATGCCGACAAAAAACCAACTGCAAGCAGAGATCCGGCAACTGAGAAAGGAGGCCCATCGGCTACGGGATTTTTCTGAGCTTTCCGCCGACTGGTTTTGGGAACAGGATGAAAATCTACGCTTTGTCGGTTTTTCGGGTATCTCCACAGAAAAGCTGCGCCGCCGCCAGCGAGATTTTATCGGACACCTGCGTTGGGAGATGAAGATCCATGGCGTTACGGAAGAGGAGTTAGCCGCTCATATCGCCTGTTGCGAGAATCACCAACCGTTCCGGGATTTTGAATACGATATCTGTAGCGATGAGGGTGAGGATCAACGCTATTCCATCAGTGGTACACCGATCTTCGATGAACAGGGGGAATTTCGCGGTTACCACGGTGTTGGTCGTAACATTACCCCCCTCTATCGTGCTCAACTGGCGGTAAAAGCCAGCGAATTAAAGCTCTCCCAAATCTTGATGGGTAGTCCTGTGCCTATCTTTGTTCTAGATGCTGACCACAGGGTCAGTCATTGGAATCAAGCCTGTGAGAATCTGACCGGTATTCCCGCCAGCGAGATGGTTGGCCGTCGAGAGGGTTGGAAGGGATTTTACTCCAAGCCTCGGCCCACCTTGGCAGACTTGGTGGTAGACAGGGCAGATTCGGACAGGATCGAGAACTACTATTGGCACAAATTCAGTGAGTCTGAGGTGATTGCTGGAGCCTATCAAGCGGAAGATTACTTTCCCCACATGAAAGAAGGAGGGCGCTGGCTCTATTTTACTGCAGCGCCTTTGCTAGATGATGATGGTAATACCGTGGGGGCTATTGAGACTTTGCAGGATATTACTCTGCGCCGCCAGGCAGAGGAGGCAGAGCAGAAAAGTCTAATCCAGCTGCAAAAGGCCCACGCTGAATTGCAAACCACCATGGGTCAGTTGGTCGAAGCTAAAAAACTAGCTGGTTTGGGGCGCTTAGTAGCCGGTGTTGCCCATGAGTTGAATACACCTGTAGGCAATGCGCGGATGTCTAACAGTACGATGCAGGGAATGGTTGAGAAAATGCAGGAAGCGTTCGACAACAATACTCTAAGCCGGTCTCTGTTCGCGGAATTTCTATCCGAGGCCAATCAGGCCCTCACCTTGATGCATCAGAATATTGAGCGTAGCAGCCATCTGGTGACGCGCTTCCGGGAGCTTGCCGAAGACCAAAGGCATACCGAGGTGGTTCGTTTTTCCCCTAGGGAAATTGCCGGAAATGTGCAGCAGTTCAGGCATAAGGAATTAGCTGAGAAAGTTGCCAATTTTATCGTCGATATTGATCAAGAGCTTTTTCTTGAGGGTTACCAGCAGGGTCTGCAACAGGTGATCGATAGTCTGCTGGAGAACAGCCTGGTGCATGGGGTGGAAAAGGGCGGTGAGATTAAACTGACAGCGGATTCAGCAGATGGCGGTGTTAATTTCTGCTTCCGGGATGACGGTCGTGGAATGACGGCAGAACAGCTGGAGAAAGCCTTTGATCCTTTCTATTCCACCCAGCTGGGGCAGGGTAGTTCAGGGCTGGGTCTTTACCGGGTGCATAATCTGGTGACGGTAGTATGTGGTGGCCGAATAGAGCTGGCCAGTGAATTGGGGCAGGGTGTAGTGGTGAATTTCTGGTTGCCCGCCACACTGTAGCAGCGATTCCGATAGGACTGCTCAGAAAAGGCGAGGTTATCTTCAATCGTGCGATGGTTACGGTTGACGGTTACGGTAGACGGTTAAAGGGGCTGCTCACAGAAATTGTGTTAGCAGCCCATCCATAAGCTACTTCATTAGAGGGTGATCGCCAGGCAGGTTTTTGGAGATCCACAGAGCCAACTTGTGGCGCATATGGGGCAGATCGATCTGATCTTTGGCCAGTGGTTGAACCAGCTTGTCATGAACCAGCAGCTTGTAGATCGCTTCTACTTTAAGATCCTGTCCGTCGGTATCTTCAAAGGATCCGGCGCCGCGCTTTTTCAGGTAGAGGCCGCCCACACGAATCGCTTCTTTCAGTAAATCCGGCTCATTCTTTAACTTTTTCATGGTTCCTCCTTCGGCTTATAGGATGCCAGAGTATAACCGTCGAAGGAGAAATGCCAGCTTTTGCTTGTTGCATAGAAAATACTTTAAACCTGCTTTCAATGTATTGATAAATCAGCGGCTTATAAGATCCTTACGGGAAGTCTGCGAGGTCCCCAGGTTCCTGGAGTGGCTTCAAATATGCCGGCAATTGAACTCCCGCAGTGACTGCAGCATCCGTCAGCGGTTAAAGCCCAGTTTCCCAGTTGGTACCAATCTCGTTCTATCACCAACTCTCCACAGTCGGGGCAGTAGGTACTATCAGCGGCGCTGTCATGAACGTTTCCCACGTAGGCATAATGGAGTCCGTGATCAAGGGCGATCTGACGACTGCGGGTTAGACTGGAGGCTGGGGTTCTGGGTTTGTCGCGCATCTTCCAGTCGGGGTGAAAGGCGCTGAAATGGATGGGAATATCTGGCCCAAGGTTGTCGATAATCCAGCGGCACATCTGTTCGATCTCGGCGGGACTGTCATTTTCGTCGGGGATTAGCAGGGTAGTGATCTCAAACCAGACCTGAGTTTCGTGCTTGAGGTAGAGCAGGGTGTCGAGCACGGTGGCCAGATCACCACCGCAGATCTTTTTGTAAAATCGTTCGGTAAAGGCTTTCAGATCGATATTGGCGGCATCCATATGCCGGTAAAAATCGATCCGGGGTTGTTCGCAGATATAGCCGGCACTGACCGCAACGCTGTTGATTCCCTTTTCCCGGCAGGCATCGGCAACATCCACGGCGTATTCCAGAAAGATGACCGGATCGTTATAGGTGTAGGCCACCGAGCGGCAACCTGCGCGTTCGGCTGCGTCGGCCAGATCTTCCGGCATGGCACGGTCTGCCAGGGTATCCATCTCCCGTGATTTACTCATATCCCAGTTTTGGCAAAATTTACAGGCCAGATTACAGCCCGCGGTGCCAAAGGATAGTACCGGTGTACCCGGCAGGAAATGATTCAGGGGCTTTTTTTCAATCGGGTCAATACAAAAACCGCTGGAGCGACCGTAGCTGTAGAGCACGATCTGTTGCTGTTCGCAGCCCCGCACAAAACATAAACCCCGTTGCCCCTCCCTGAGTTTGCAAGCCCGGGGGCAGAGATCGCATTGAATCCGATCATCCTCAAGCCGATGCCAGTACTGGGTCGGAGTCCAAGAATCAGTTGCCCTGTTCATTGCGGTTAACACCCTTTGTACAACTCTTCCTATAATTATATGCGAGAGAGGGTAAACAGATGACCATTGCAGTGAGAGAACCCGCCGTTGCCGGGTTATTTTATCCAGATAATCGATCTGAATTGCTGACCCAGGTCGAAGACCAGCTGCTGCAGAACCCCTGTTCCGGGGAGCGGCCAAAGGCGCTTATCGTTCCCCACGCCGGTTATATCTATTCCGGTGGTGTGGCTGCGCGCGCTTTTAACTTGCTGCGTCCCCACAGCGAACACTTCAGCAAGGTAACCGTATTAGGGCCCTCTCATCGCGTGCCGCTGGAAGGCTTGGCGTTGCCCGATTGTGATAGCTATCGTACTCCGCTGGGTGATGTCGCCCTGGATCAGCAAGGTATCGATCAGATTGCCGATCTTCCACAGGTTCAACAGATGTCCATTGCCCACGCGCAGGAACATAGCCTTGAGGTGCAGTTGCCCTTCCTGCAGGTTTTGTTGCCCCAGTTTAAATTGTTGCCTTTGGTGGTGGGGCGTTGCCCGTCGGCGTTGGTGGCGGAAGTGCTGGAGCGATTATGGGATGACCCAAATCGGCTGGTGGTGATTTCTACTGACCTGAGCCACTTTCACGATTACCAGGATGCCTGCCACCTGGACCGCTCCACCAGTGATCTTATTTGCCAACTTAGAGAACCGCTGATGGGTGAACAAGCCTGTGGCTGCTACCCGCTTAACGGCTTGTTGAATCTGTTAAAACAACGTGGCATGGCGGTTGAGCTGTTGGATCTGAAAAATTCCGGCGATACCGCTGGAAGCAAAGACCGGGTTGTGGGGTACGGTGCCTATGCCGTTTTCTGAATTGAATGAATCTCAACAGAATCAGCTGTTATCGCTGGCGCGACAGTCCATTGGCAACGGGTTGGGGCTGCAGCCTGGCTTCAAAGTGAATCTCGACGACTACGTTGAGGCGCTGCAAATCCCTGCTGCTTGTTTTGTAACTCTGACGATCAACGGCCAATTACGCGGTTGTATTGGTACGCTTGAAGCTCGCGACCCTCTAGTTGAGGCTGTTGCTTATTACGCCCATAGCGCAGCCTTTTCCGATACCCGTTTTTCTCCGTTGAGTGAGGCAGATTTGGATACTGTTCAAATTGAAATATCGCTGCTATCGCCTATGGAAAAACTCGATGTCGACTCAGAGCATGATCTACTGCAGCAACTGCGCCCTCATGTGGATGGTTTGTGGATTGAGGAGGGAACACACCGAGCTACCTTTTTGCCCCAGGTATGGGAAAAACTACCAGAGCCCAAACAGTTTCTAGAACAGCTGAAGCTTAAAGCGGGCTGGTCTTCTGATTATTGGTCAGAGAATATTCAATGTTATATTTATACCGTTATCATGTTTGAGGAAAAGTAACTCAAATCAATTACCGTCATTCTGCTGTGGTCGAAACTAGCTGATCCCGTAACCTCAGGTTATGATGAAGATCAGGCTAATTCCTTGCTGCTGATGGTTAATTCAGTGTCGAGTGCAGTGATTCAGTAGCTCCAACATCCTTCTTGGGCGGTTTATGCAGATAGACCCACGCAACACACGCAACCATAGTGCCGACCGGCACCTTGATCCTTCACAGGTGGAAACCCTCACCGAAGAGGCTTGGGTTGATGTCGTCCATCAAATGGAGGAGGTCTACTCCGATCTGATTAAGTATCAGGTGGAGATCGAGGAGAAAAACGAAGCGCTGGAAGAAGCCCATCAGTTTATCTCCAGCGTACTGAGTTCCATGACCGATGTGCTGATCGTCTGCGATGCCAGTGGTCAGATCCAGCAGGTGAATGGTTCTCTTGAGCAGCTAACGGGCCGTTCAGGGTCCGATCTTATGGGGCGCCCTTTTCTCGAGCTGTTTACCGCTGAGTCCCGCGAGCTGATTAGTAAATCCCGTGCACGGGGGCGCACCCTGAGTTTTCAAGATCTGGAAGTCAATCTCGACTCCCCTGAAGAGGTGGTTCCCTTATCCATGAACTGTGCGGTTCGAACCGATAGTCGCGGCCGTTCTTTGGGTATGGTTCTGATCGGTCGTCCTATCGGTGAGTTGCAGAAAGCTTACGATCAGCTCAATCAAAGCCACGCCGAATTAAAGTTAGCCCAGCAACAATTAATCGATGCTGAGAAGATGGCTTCTCTGGGTCGGCTGGTTGCGGGGGTGGCCCACGAGCTCAACAATCCCATCAGTTTTATCTACGGCAATGTGCACGCTTTACTGGGATACGGTAAGCGCCTCAAAGAGTATATGGATCAGCTCCATGGGCAGTCCGATGGAGGACTCAGCACAGAATCTATTCAGCAGCTCGGTGAACAGCGTGAGTCGCTGCGCATCGATAAACTGCTGGATGATCTGCCATCGCTTTTGGATGGCACCATGGAAGGTGCGGAACGGGTGCGGGATATCGTCATGGATCTGCGCCAATTCTCCTCGGGACAGAAAGAGAAAAAGACCCTATTTGATCTGGTTCATACCATACAAACCGCTGTGCATTGGGTGACCCGGGAAGCCAAGGTTAAAATCCGTATTGGCTATGATCTGCCAGAAAAACTGATGATCTCTGGTCATCCAGGTCAGATTCAGCAGGTACTGATCAATTTGGTTCAGAACGCCGTTGATGTCTTTGAAAAAGTGGAATCCCCCCGTCTGGAACTCAGTATCGGTGAGAATGCTGAAACCAATCGGATCTGGTTTATGATCCATGACAACGGCCCGGGAATCGCCGAAGAAAACCTGTCGAAAGTGTTCGAACCTTTCTACACCAGCAAACCGGTGGGGCAGGGAACCGGACTTGGACTGTCGCTCAGTTACGGTTTGGTGGCAGAACACGGTGGTCAGTTGAAAGTCGCCAATCATCCCGATGGTGGTGCGGTATTTACCATGGAACTCCCCTTGGATGACGGGGAGGAATCTGATGATTAATCTACTCTGGTTACAGTCGGGTAGCTGCGGTGGTTGCACCATGTCGTTGCTCAACGCTGAGTCGCCGGACTTGATCAAAACTTTTAACGCCGCAGGTATCAACCTGCTGTGGCACCCATCACTCAGTGAAGAAACAGGCAGTGAGGCCGTAGAAATCCTCGACGCGGTGGATTGTGGGATTACGCCTTTGGATATTCTCTGCATCGAAGGAGCGGCTGTCTGCGGACCCAATGGCAGCGGCGCTTTTCATATGCTGTCGGGCACTGATCGATCGATGATGGAGTGGATCGAGCGATTATCGCAACGGGCCCGCTATGTAGTGGCAGTGGGCAGTTGCGCTGCATTTGGCGGTATTACCAGTGCCGGTTCCAATCCTACCGAAGCCCGTGGTCTGCAGTTTGACGGTGAGCAGCGCGGCGGGTTACTGGGAGATGAATTTACTAGCGAGCAGCAACTGCCGGTAGTGAATGTGGCGGGCTGTCCTCCCCATCCCAACTGGATGACCGAAACATTGATGAGCCTGGCCTTCTCAGAACTTCAACCGCAGCAGCTGGATAAACTCGGACGCCCGCGGATGTACAGCGACCATCTTGTTCACCATGGTTGTCCCCGCAACGAATACTATGAATATAAAGCCAGCTCCGAAAAACCCTCGGATTTTGGTTGCATGATGGAGCATATGGGCTGTGTCGGTACCCAGGCCCATGGTGATTGTAATACCCGCCTGTGGAACGGTGAGGGCTCCTGTACCCGGGGTGGTTACGCCTGTATCAACTGCACTGCGCCGGAGTTTGAAGAACCTGGTCACTCCTTTGTAAAAACCCCTAAATTGGCCGGTATACCCGTTGGCCTGCCTACCGATATGCCCAAGGCCTGGTTTGTGGCGCTATCGTCACTATCCAAAGCAGCAACACCCATACGACTTAAAGAAAATGCGGTATCGGACCATATCAAGGTGCCGCCTAAAATCCATCCAGTAAAGAAAAAACGGTAACTCTGTGACAAGACTGGTAGTTGGCCCCTTTAATCGAGTTGAAGGGGATCTCGAAGTAAAACTGGATATCTCTCAACAACAGGTACAGCAGGCTTGGGTCAACTGCACCCTATATCGTGGTTTTGAACAGATCCTCCGGGGCAAACGCCCTGAGGATGCCATGGTCTATACACCACGAATCTGCGGTATCTGTTCGGTTTCCCAATCAGTCGCTGCACTACGAGCCCTTGCTGATGTTCAGGGTATCAAAATGCCGGTCAACGGCCAGCGGGTGACCAATCTGGTGCTGGCCAACGAGAACATGGCCGACCATTTCAGCCACTTCTACCTGTTCTTTATGCCCGATTTTGCCCGTCCTATCTATCGTGATCGCCCTTGGTTCGACAAAGTTGAGCGGCGCTTTAAGGCCGTGACTGGAACCGCCACCGCTGAGATTGTTCCGGCACGGGCAGAATTCCTACATTTGATGGGAACCCTGGCAGGCAAATGGCCCCATACACTCACCCTGCAACCTGGTGGTGTTAGCAAGTCAGTTCAGCCGCAAGAACGATTAAGGGTGCTGGCTATTTTGCAGGGTTTCAGAGCCTTTCTTGAGCGAGTGACCATTGGTGATCGGCTGGAAAACTTTGTTGCCCTGGATAGCCTAGAGGCGCTACAAAGCTGGGCGGCGGCGAATAGTATTGAATCTGATCTAACACTGTTTTTGGAAATTTCTGAGGATCTGCAGCTGCAACAACTGGGGCAGGCCGGCGATCTGTTTATGAGTTACGGCAACTATCCCCTAAATGGTGAATATTGCCTGCATCCCGGGCTTTGGCAACAGGGCAAAAAACCACTGGATCTCTCTTTGATTAGTGAAGATATCAGCCATAGCTGGATGAATCAGAGCCAAGCGCAACTGCCGCCCATCAGCGGTGAAACAGAACCCGACATGAGCAACCCGGCAGGTTACAGCTGGTGCAAAGCGCCCCGCCTGGATGGCAAGATGGTTGAAGTGGGCGCCTTTGCCCGTCAGCTGGTAGATGGGCATCCCCTGGCTCGAGCGTTGTACCAGGACAGCCGCAGCAACGTTCGCAACCGGGTTCTGATGCGCTTGTTGGAACTGGCGCGGATTACCATTGCCATGGAGCAGTGGGCGCGGGAGATAGACCCCAGTCAGCCCTTCTTTGAAGACAATGGTCAGCTAATGCAGGACGGTATCGGTATTGGCACTTTGGAAGCAGCCCGCGGCAGCCTGGGCCACTGGCTCGAAGTTCGTGACGGCAAGATCCATAACTACCAGATTATCGCTCCCACCACCTGGAATTTCTCCCCCCGAGATAGCCAACAGCAACCAGGGGCTTTAGAGCTGGCGCTACAAGGCGCACCGGTCAGAGAAGGGGAGAAAGAGCCTGTTGCAGTACAGCATATTGTTCGCTCATTCGATCCCTGTATGGTCTGCACGGTTCACTGATTGTAAGGCGTTGAAATATAAGGATTATTTTAGGGGTGCAAAATAGGTGCAAAATAGGTGCAAAACCCTACCTAAACCCCTAGCTGATTTTTACCTTGATCCAATCGTGTCCGCGAGCATCATGATAGGTGTCTGTGGTGGTCTTGTGCTTGTGACCTAGCAGGTGCTGCGTGTTGATGCCTTGTTCTTCAAAAAGGCGTTCTGAGAGTGAGCGCAATTCATGAAAAGAGGGCGGGTTGTATTCTCCCCAATCTTTCTTTACTGCTCTGATGGCTTCGGCAAATCCATTGCTTAATGATTTCGATCTGACTTGCTGCCCAGGCTTCGCTCTGCCTACGTGCTTGGTATGGTGGAGCAGATACGGGCTAACTACTCGATTTCTACAGGCGCTAACGATATCTCTAAGCGTCCAGTTGATGGCTTCCAGGTGCAGATCCATTGGTATCATCAGCCGATTGCCGCCTTTCCCCTGAACAATCCCCAGATATTCGATCCCATTATCCTTCCTGATATCCGCAAACTTAAACCCACCGACATCGGTCAGGCGCTGCGCGGTTAATAGCGCCAGCTGATAAGACCGCCATTGCCATTCAGGTTGGTTTTTCTGCGCCCATTCCATCGCTTTATTGAATACATCCAGCGTTAGCCGTGAGCGCTTGACCTTCACGCGCACAGTCTTGGCTACTTCTGCCGGGTTGGGCTTATCTGCGGGGAAATGTCCAGCCGCTACCGCTTCTTTAAATACCTCGATCAACCTTGATCGTACTGCCTGCGCCATTCGCTTCTTATCGCGAACAACGTATTTTTCATGAAGGTATTCATTGATCCGTAGGGTGTTGAATTGCCCCAGCTTCAGCCGCCCGCATTTCTCTTTAACGGGGTTTAGTTTCCAGCGGGCATTATCGTAGGTGCTCGTTTTTATCTCGCCTGATTCGGCTCTGTGCTTCTGGATCTCAACAAACTGATCAATCCAAGCAGCTACGGTAATACCTTGGCTGTTGTCGGCTTCTAGGATGGCTGCGGCTTCACGGTCCAATAGCTTTTGGGCGATGATGGCGTTCAGCTGCTGAGCCTTGATGATGGCCTCTTCACGGCTTCGCGTTTTCAGCATCTTGAACTTACCGCTCAGGATGTTCTTATAGCGATACTTGATCTGCCCGGTCTTTTTGTTGATGACCAGATACAGATTAGGAACGCCCAGGTTATTCTTACGCGGCCTCGAATTCATCGTCCAAGATCTCCAGCATTTCAGGATCAGCGGCGGCGGCATTCAATGACTCGGAAAGATTCGCCTGCTGCATCGTTTTAGCTTGGCGCAACTTCGTCATTCTGTCGCTATTGGGCCGCACATAGCTGGCCGAGGGTAGCACTTCATAGCGTGAGCCCACCAATTCCGGCTGCGGCTTGATATAGCCCTCTCTGGCCCACTTGCGCAGGGTGGACATTGAGTGCGGCTTCTCAAACTTCCGCTTGTCCCATTCTCGAAGTGATATTGATCGTTCCATATATCCTCCTAGTACGCCTTAATCAGCCAGGTATCGATGGGCAGTTTGTTGTAATCGATCACTGAATTCAGCTTGATCCACTTCGTATATTCCCTGCTGTCTCGGGCTATGATCACGATCCCGGCGCGCTTTCCTGTCTCAAAGGCATAACCCAAGCTTTGGCCAATGGCTTCAGCCCATTTGCTACCGAAATCAAATTCAATGGCATGGGTGCCGGTTAGGCAGTCAACCCGGCTACGGTCAGCCATCACCACTTCAGTTTCGCCTTTATGCTGGAAGCACCATGGGTCTTGATAGTCCCGCTCGGCGGCTGCTGTTGGTAGCGCCAGAGCGATCAGTACCGCTGCAATTAATCCCTTCATCACAATTCCTATTCGGTGGGTGGTTCTGGTAGTGGCATCCAGTGGGTAGGCTGGAAATTCTCCTCATACATGTAGCTTGGTGCGCCTATGGATCTGGATGGGAACGCCAGCTCGCCTATAAACCCTGCGTCATATCCCATTTCGTCAGGCTGATCTGGCGCGCCTTCTTGCCAGTGCGCGACCTCCATTCCTTCGCTATTCAGAATTAGAACCTTTTTCTCAGGCTCTGGGAGTTGGTCCTTAACGCTTACCCACTTGCTCATGTCTTAACCTTCCTGTACATTGTGGCCATTCTGGCCTCTACTGTTTCCGCATCGTCATAGACTAGGTTCTTTGCTGCTTGTACTGATCGCATTCCCGCTGCGGCCATAATGGTTCTAATGTCGGCTCCAGATCTGTGCATGTTCAGCGCCCAGGTTTTTCGCAGTGATGCCGGGGTAAATCCACCACCTTTTAGTGAAGATCGATCAATCAGGCGCTGGAAGTGATTCCGTAAGCCTGTGGCCGTTCCTCTGGTCTTGCCTCGCTTCTGCATCCCTAAGCGCTCACCGGCTGCGTTGGTGAATAACAGCCGCGTTGGCTTGATACCTCTGTATTCATCCTCAACGCCTTCTGGATCGCCTTCCGCTGCCATCTGATCAAGGTATTCATTCAGCACGCTGATCAACGCTTCGTTGTTCGTATTGATGGATCTGGGGTGGCCATTGGCAGACATATCCTTGGGTAACTGCCACTCTTTCTTAAGATTGCCGTTAGGGTGGAGCACGTGCCGAACTTCAAGATCAGTCAACTCGTTCATCTCCAAACCCCAGCCTAAACCGCCCATGATCAAAACCTTGTTCATCTGCCCCTGATCGCCTTCGCCGTGACGCTTTATCAGCTCAACGACATGCTTTTCTTCAAATGCTCTAGCCATTAACTTTCATCCCTATATGCACAATTGTTAACCTAGAATAGTTCAATCTGAGGTTTTATGGTGCTATATCCCTTCATTCATGCTGGCTAGAGGCGAAATATATAACCCGCCCACAGGGTTAAACCGTGATTCTTTCGCCGATAATGTTGGTAGAAAACGTGTAGGAGTATTCGATCTCTACTGAGAATTCCCCACCGCATGTTTCGCATTGCTGCTTGCTGTCTGGCTCTCCGTCACACATTTCGTGATACTGTTTTGTTGCGCAATGAGGGCAGATAATTTCATCAGTATGGTGGTAGTCCCATTCGTCGTATTCCTCCTCAGCAACCTTGCTTAGGGCTTTGTGTCGCTCAGCGGCTGCCTCGATTTCGGCGCAAGGTTTACACACCCAGCCGTCTTTCCTTCCCCAAGGGGGTTCAGCTAAAGCTTCTCTAGAGCAGCCACAGTGGGCGCACCGATCATGATCTTCGCATTCGATATGGGTCATCCAGTCGCGCGGCCTTCCGTTGCATTCCGCACAGCCATTAACCCACCACCATTCGCCTTCGATCAGTTCTGCGTAATAGTGTCGCTCTGGCGGTGTAATCCTGATCGTGTCTGGCTTATCGTGCATTTCTACGCCGTGTTTTTTATTGCCGCCTTCTGCCCGCCAACGGTCAAAATCTCTTTCGTCGCTCCCGGTATAAAACACCTGCTCACTACCGCTTCGCGTGCGTTTTTCGTATGTTTCGATACGAGGATCATCGATCCTACAAACCTTCTTATCCTTGCACATGGTTTAACCCTCTCCCTTATTCATGCCCGCAGCGAAATCAAACAGAGGCTTTGCTATCGCTTCGGCAGCGGTTAAATCTAACTTTGAAAAGCCCGTATCTCTTCTGCTCCACCCTGAGTCGCTTTCCTCAAACATAATCGCTGAGCTGCACACTCCAAGCCCGTCAGGTTCCGCAAACACTCTAATTTCTGGCTTATTTTCGTCATTCTCAGATGATGAGATTGCACACAGCTGGCCGTACTCTTTGCTTTCAAAAATCTTGGCAAACATTAACCCTGCTCCTTTTCTAAATCTGCCTTGCCAAGCTCAAGAGCCTTAATCAATGCGTTGATAGCGCATACGTTTGAGAAGTTAAGGCCCAGGTATTTAGTCGTCATTAGGCGGCTGTGAGCCTTTTCTGCATCATCCTGTGACAGATAATTCGTAGTTGTTCCAGGAGGGTGGTAGCTGTCCCGACAGAACGAAACAGTCATTCCACCTTTGCTGTTAACAGAAGCCTGTAGCGAGGTTGTGCCATCGCCAAGATTGATACCGCTCTTAATAAGTCGAGCGAAATTCTCTTCGGCTTCGGACCTGATTTCGGCCTCAATTTTTGGCGGGATGTCCGCACGAGTAATAGTCCTCATCATTAACCCTGCTCCTTTTCTAAATCTGTTTAATTACCTAACGCACCAAACGCCATCAGGTCGAATGTCTGCCGTCGTCTTTAGCTGTATAAGAGCTGCCTTCACGTTTCCTTCGGTGGCTTCCCAGTAATCCGCTGACTTATCGTTGCCCAGTTGATCTATCGCACGACTTAGAAGAAGGGATGTCTCCGCGCCAGACTTGCCGCTAAGCGACCGGATACCATTATCTTCATCAAGAACCCTGTACAGGTGCTTCGAGTAGTTGTAAGTAACATTAAGACTTAGCTCGGTTGTCCCACCTAGGGCATAAGTACCGCCTTTCATTTGGTGAGGCTGATCGGCGTGGAGCACGTTGCCAGTGACTGGGCAGCATAGATCGATGTCATGGCTCATCTTTAACCCTGCTCCTTATTCCGCTAGCTTGATGATCTTGATGCGGTAGAAGTCGCTCATGTTGTAGAGGTAGAGCTTGTCACCATTGCGAATTTCTAGCGTTCGGTCGTAGTAGAAGTACGATTCAACTTTTTCGAATACGAACTGTCCATTTGGTGTTTCGTCTTCACGGCCTGTTGCTGTCCAGAAGGTTAGGCACTCTTGAATAGTGCTTTCCTTGGGGATCATCTCGATTCGATACATGGCTAAATCCTTATGTAGATAAATTGGGTAGCGTTAATGCGTGCTTACGCCCTGGTGTACGGCGTCTGATTCGTTGCCGCACTTGGAGCACTTCAGCAGCAAGTGCAGCTCCACTTCATCGTCTGGCGTGGCATCGATGTATTCACACGGTTCACAGGGTCCGTGGTCGATCTCTGCGCCTTGGGTGTTAATTACCTGAATCATCAGTTGCTCTACGTACGCTTCAATACTCACAGCATCAGTCCTTCTGTTTTCCCGGTTCTAGCCATTTGCGCGACTCTGGCGACTTCTTCACGGGGTTGATCGCTTGGGGGTGTCCAGTCAATCAAATGAGCCAGGCCCATCAGCAGTACAAACAATCCCGCTTTCAATACTTGTCCGATCTTCTCAGGGTTGCCGGTATCGATTCGCACCCACAGATCAGCCAGCTTTTGTGTGCAGCTGTCGTTCAAGATCCTGAAGCGGCCGTGCTCGCAATCGAATTCGAACGGCTCTAAAGCGAGCGGGGCGCGGTGTTGTTGTTCTGCTGTGTTATCCATAACTGCTTGTCTCAGGTAACGTGCTTTCTAATGACTCGGCGGCGCAGGCTGCAGGGGTTTTCGTTACGCCTTTCGGCGTATTTGTCCGCGCTTCGCTTGCTCCAATACGCCTTGTCTAACGTCCATGCGGTCAAGCTTCCTGGATCGATATCATCACCATGGACGTAGATCTGCTTTTCAACCGCGTAGATGTAGTTCATAGGTCACCATCAACTGCTAGAACGGTATGTCGTCTGTGTCGTCAAATTCAGGCGCGGCCGGTTGTTGCTGAGCGGGCTGCTGTGCTGCTGGCTGATTCACGTATGCAGCGGCTTGTTGTGACGCTTTGTCAGAACCCAGGCTATCGAGCATCTGCATTTGGCCATTCATATCCACAACGATCTCAGTGGTGTATTTATCCTCGCCATTCTGGTCCTGCCATTTGCGTGTGCGCAGCACACCTTCTACGTAGATCTTCGAACCCTTCTTTGTATATTGCCCGGCGATCTCCGCGAGCTTTCCGAAGAAGACAATGCGGTGCCACTCGGTGCGCTCTTGCTGCTGGCCATCTTTATCTTTCCAGCTATCACTGGTGGCCACCGTTACGTTGGTGACTGCATTCCCGTTCGGCATGTATCGCGTTTCTGGATCTTGTCCCAGGTTGCCGATCAGGATTACTTTGTTTACGCCTCTTGCCATTGCTTTGCTTCCTGTTCTAGTTGCTTGATGCGATCCGCTTGGTTGCGGACTTGTTGTTTCAAATCCACGTTTTCTTTGCGCAGTTCTGATACCTCGCCTTGAAGCTGGCGGGTGGTTCCGTGCAAGTCCTTCCTGCAACGTTCCAGCAGTTCGACCTCTTCTTTCAGTTGGCCGCATTTCCATCGCGCGTGGTTTCGCTCATCGCGTAGCTTTTCGTTAAAGGCTTTCGCGGCATCAAGACCACAGAGCGGAGTATGTTCTGGCCAGTTATCTTGGGACTGGCGGCCCAGCTTTGCCCGATACATGATTTACATCGCCCGCGTGCTATTACGTGCGACAAGGAGGTGTACCGTCTCAGCTGCCGTGTCAGATACTGGGTATTGCAAGTGCGCATCTGGCAGCCCGTCCGACAGGTGGCTCCCTCGGTTTCCAGATGCAATGTGTTCTTCTGGTGCTAGTAGACCCAGCAGGGTGCCAACACCGAAGCAGGCAGCCCAGATGACAAGCGAACCAGCGATATATACAAGCGTCTTGCCAATAATCTGCATGGCACTTTCAGTCACCTCTGTGGGGGTGCGCTGCGTAGTGCGGCGGCGGTCTAATTCATTCATGCGATGTACCATATCCATAGCGGTCACCTAGATAGCTTGTGGTTGAAAAGGGGAGCTGTAGCTGCGCTCAATGGCACGCTTTCTCATTTCCTTACAGATGGCGTATTCGGCTATTTTGCGATCTTCATCATTCATGGCTACTTCGTTGTTGTTGGTATCCAGAAGACGGACATCCATCGCAACGGTATTACCGACAAATCCCACCGCCAGTGCGGTTACCATGTGCTTCTGGCCCTTAACGAGGCAGATGCAGTCAACGGGTTCTATTTCGCTCATTGGTTACGCTCCTGAATGAATCTGGCGGGTGGATACGGGCCGGGCATTGGTACGACTGACGCAGCGGAGGCGCATAACGTCATCGCCGGTAGAAACTGCGGAGATGATGACTAGGCAGAGGCATAAGGAAGACATCAAACCTTTAGTGAATGCCTTGGCTACGAGCTGTGCGCGGGTATGAACATCAAGCTTGCGCATGGCAGATAGAACGTGTGCTTTCGCTGTTCTGGGGGTGCAGCCGCAGATAGGGCCGATCTCTGTATCTGTCTTGCCTTCACCAACCCATGTCACAACCTGGGCTTCTCTCTGCGAGAACAAACCAACGTGGGTTTGCAGTGTTGATCCTTCGAATGTGGCGTGGGCGTTCATGTCGATTCCCTCCTAATGATGTATACAGATTACAAGAAACGCTTTAAACAAGTCAAGCCAAACTTGTATTTGGGATTAAAGTATATCTTGTATGTTTAGGGGGTGACTGTTTGCTATATTCAGAGAGGTATCGAAAAGGAGACTGATATGCTTGATGGACACGGACAGCCAGTAACGGCCCGCTTTAATTCCGCCCGAAATGTCACTCGTGATCTGAACGAATTAATTGGCCTCTGTAAAGGGGTGTTGATTGATAATGAAGTCACGCAGCAAGAAGCCGAGTTTCTTATCCGCTGGATTCACGATCACCAAGAGGTGGCTGACCACTGGCCTGTTAGCGTTTTGTATCCCCGCCTTAAGCAGGTTTTAGAAGATGGTGTCCTGGATTCTGATGAGGCGGCTGAACTACTCACTTTGCTTCAGGATATCACCGGCGACCGCCTGGAAAGCATTAACACGCAGACGGGGGAGGTGTTGGTTGATCAGAGTGCAACAGTACTGCCTTTGAATGAGCCGGAAGAGGATATTCTCTTTTCTGAACAGCATTTCGTTTTGACAGGGAAGTTCGCATCGGGAACGCGTAAGGAGTGTGAGGCTGAAGTCTTATCCCGTGGAGGGTATGTGCAACGAAAGCCTACTAAAAAGACTAGGTATGTTGTGATAGGGACTTGTGGCAGTAGGGATTGGGCTCACGCCCCGTGGGGGAGGAAGATCCAGCATGCCATGCTATTGCGAGAAGAAGGTCAGGATTTGAATATCATCAGTGAAGAGCGCTGGGCTAAAGAGATTGGACTCGTTTAGATCTGGCTTTGTTATGGATTATCCAACGCAAAGGAATGTTTGATGAAAATGTTGTTAGTCGTTGTTCTATCAGTACTCCCTCTGTTGGCCAGCGCCAGAAGTATTCAGGTGGACGGTCAGACGATCCGCGAGGGGGATTCTGTTGGTAAGCTTGTTCGTTATATGGGTAGTCCGTTAACCAAGTCTTTTGTGAATCGTTGGTGTGATCGGAAGAAACGGAGCACCTGTGTTGAGGAGACTTGGACGTACTACCAGGGTGATCGGCAGTGGACAGTTAAGATTTTCAAGAACGAGATCACAGAGATGGAATGGACGCGGCATTAAGAGATAAATGATCCCGCTATAGCGGGCTTATTCTTTGTCGGCATGGTGATTGGTAATGAATTTTCCGGATTCCCACGCTGTGGCCATTTTTTCGAAATTATTAAGGATCCTTTCGTTGTTGGTGCGGGCTCTGGCGGCGAATATTAGTTCTTTTGCGTCGTTCCAGTGACTCACTAACTGCTGACGTTTCCACTCGTGGTAGATATGCTCGTCAAGAATTTGCTTACTAATGCCAATACTCATCAGTTCATAATGACTCAAAAACGACTGTACTGCCTGCCGCTCTCGGTGGGCGGCATGTGTTTTAGCGTCATTTATCGTCGCTAGTCCTGGCCCGTCGCGCACCTCAAGATAGATGGCTTTAATTTCCTGATAATGAGGTTCGTCTTCGGTTTTCAGTATGATGTCGATGGTTGCTCTTGTTCGAGCGAGGCGACGGTTAGTTTTTATGGTCTTGCCAGCCATCCACGCACCAATTATAGCTGAAACTAGTATAAAGGTTCCTGTAATCAGAGCTGGGATGAGGTATTGGTGCGTGACGGGGTGTGTGGCGGCAACAGACATTACCGCCGAGCTAGTTGCGTTAATCTCCCCACTCCTCAGATTTACGAGTAGACATGTTAATCTCCATAGCGTTAATTGTTGAGTGTTGATCAGAATAAAGCACCCAGTAACGGGCGCTTACATAGTCATGCTATGACCGTATGTTGTTAATTGCAAATCTAAATAGTCGTATATGGTCTGACACGTAGACTGTTAAATATTGCCGATAACTTTAACTACGCGCCCGATGATATGGAGGGTTTGAACGTCTTGAGGGCTTATAGTTTCATCCATATAAGCAGGGTCAGAGTTATCCGACCGGATAACCCACATGCCGTCCATGCGCTTTGATAGGCGTTTTACGCGTAGTTCTGCGTCGCCATTAGCGAATGCAAACACCTGTCCAGAGGAAGGTTTCTTCTGATTAGTATCTATCAGCAGGGTATCCCCATCCTTAATAGAGGGATGCATGCTATCTCCGGAGGCTTCAGCTATTGCTAAGCCAGCCATTGGCAGCCCATTTGCGGTAATCCATGACCTTGGAAATGACATAGTGCCTATTATGTTTTCATCAGTGGCCCAAACGCCAGATCCTGCGGCAAGTTGGGCGTTATAAATAGGGATCTCGACGATATCAGAAGGCTGGTCGTCATAGAATGATAATCGGTGATTGGTGTCTTCTATAAAGCCTGTGCCATATTGAAGCCACTGCGGAGTGGTTCGGAGCTGGGCGGCCAGTTTTTCCATTCGCTTTCCGCGAGGCGTGGTTTTTCCGCTCTCCCATTGCTGGACAGCTTGTGGAGTTATATCAAGCGCAGAGGCGATGTCGGTTTGGCTTAGGCCGATCGATTCCCGCCTATGCGTGATTCTGGACGCTATATCATTTTCCATATACGCAATATTACAAGCGCTGCTTGTTCCTTTCACTGAAAGAAATACTTTATTTCTGCATTGCTCACAGTCTGAGATGAAAGAATATCTTGATTCCTCTTCGCATTGTGATGTAAGTTATACTTGTAATTGCTCTGCATTCAGGCGTAGAAATCACCATGACCAACAAAAGCATTAAAAGCGCTGTTCAGAGGGCTATCTCATTAGCCGGAGGACAAACAGCTCTCGCCAACCAATTGGGCATTAAGCCCCAGTCTGTTCAGCAATGGAGCGCCTCCGGGCGCATCCCTGCTGCGCGTGTGATCGATGTCGAGAGGGCGGCCGGCGGGGGGGTGTCCCGACACCAGATTCGCCCGGATCTGTATCCAGATGATGGGGGAAGTTTAACCGCATGAGCACTGGTCCCCAATTGACCAAACGGACAGGTATGAATCAGCCAGCCATCACAGCCAAACCAGAACTGCGCCGCTTATGTCGTGGTGGCTGTAACGAAATAATCCCGAACATAAAGAGAAAGGCCCGGCCGGGTGCGGATATCTGTATCCCATGCCAGCAGATCGAAGACCGTCAGCAACTCAAGTACAGGACGTAATTATGACCCCATCAAGAGATTACGAATTCCAATATTTAGACGGAGTAGCCAAACGGCACTGTTTGGAAGCGGTGGCTGGCGTGTCATACCGCTCGATCTACTGCAAGAGCACTCCAGAGTCCCTTGAATATTACGACAGATTAAGACAGAGCAGTATTCATATGCTGGAAGCACACCTGCCGGAGCTTGATGGGTGGACTATTAAGAACGATCGCCGTGGAAAGTCTCATGCGCATGAGTATTGGTATGCAGGGAGGGAAAATGAATCCAGTTCAATTTGATTCCAAGCTGGCTAATCTGACAAGCCTGGCTCGTAAAATATTGGGGTGCGTTCCTAAGAATGATGCGTGGACATTGTCCGAGATTAATTCAGAACTTGTCCGGCAGAACATCAGTACCGACTCGAAAAAAACCCGTGGAGTTCTCAAAAGTCTTGAGGAAGCTGGGCTGATTAGAGAAATGGTGCGAGGGAAGTGGCAGCAATTGAAAGTAAAAACAAGGGAGCAGGTGACCGCTATAACCAGAGAACCCGCCCAGCCTGTTATCTCCGAGAATGCCGCAGCGGCATGCCCTATTGATTCGCTTTCAGATATCGCCGATCGGGTAAGAGTATTCGCTATCGATATGGAAACGCTCGCTGGAGCTATCGAGACCGTCGCTCTAGATGTAGAGGAGCAGCTTCACGAGAAAGGGGAAAGAAATAAGAAGCTGGAAGCCATGCGTACTCTCATGGCTGATGTGTTTGGGGGTGGTAGCTAGTGTTTCCTAAAAAGGCAGCCCTGAAGCGCTTTCCGTCTCTTAGTAATCGAAAGTGGGTTCTTCTTACTGCTTTTGTCGGGGCACTGATAGCGCATTTAATGCCGTCCAATGCCCTTGCCATTCCTTTGGTAATCATTTCTTCCGTCCTTGTGATGGCCGTAGTTATAGCAGATCTGCGCCGTCATTTCTTGCGTGAAGGGAGGGGGGTGTAAATTGAATAATTCCCTAGCGATTTCAGCAAAAACTATCCCATACAACCCTGCACTGCGTGAGCGAGCTGGGTCTATTTCCGCCGCTATTCTCTGGCAGCAGCTTGAATACTGGTTCTCGATAGCTGATGGCTCGTTTTATAAGTTTCTACAGCCTTGTGATCACGATGCATACAAGGTCGGTGATAGTTGGCAGGAAGATATTGGGTTCTCGCCTGATGAGTTCCGTACAGCGTTTGACAAGCTGGGTGTTCGTTACCGCTCTAAGAAGGCATTCAAAGAGGCCGAAGAACAGTTTAAGCGTGGTGATACTGAGTGTCTGTACTGCTCCTATCATGATAAGCGCAGCGGGTTGACCTATTACATTCGGAATAATGATTTTGCTGATGGCGTGATTGGTGATCTGGTCTGTAAACAGGAAAAGCCAGATACAGTAAACCAAGAACCCCAATCTACAGTAACTAAGCAATCCCAATCTACTGTAAATCAACAATCCCCAGTTACAGAAACAGACAATGCCGAGTTACAGAAACAGGCAACCCCCATTTACATAGATGGGGAAAGCCGAGTTACAGAAATGGGAATTTCCATTCCCATGTTACAAGAGATTACTACAGAGAATACTCAAGAGATTACTCCAGAAGATATTTGCGCATCTGACGATGACGCCACGCTTGACGATGATGGTCCTGATTGGATCTCTGCGAAGAACAAAAAGCTGACCGGCAACAAACTCAAAACCTTTCAGCAGTTCTGGGACGCCTTTGATTACCGAAAAGGGCGAGCTAAGGCAATCGATGCCTGGTTAAGAATCCAATGGACCAAATCCCCCACTGAAAACCAAGCCCAGCTAGACCAGATTATTCGCATGGCGCAGCTTGAAGCGATGCGGCGGCCAGTGCGGGCTTCCAGTGGGCTGACTCCGATCTATCCAGAGGGGTGGATATCTCAACGCCGCTGGGAGGATGAGCCAAACGGGGAAATGCTTCCAGCAGTTAGCAAATCAGACAACCGGGCAGCTGTGACGGCTGCAGTGATGGATATCAACGATACCAGCTGGTGATGACATGCAGACAAAACGCAATCGCTACTACGCCAAATCAGCCCGCAGAGAAGCGGCCGAACGGGCGCGTGATAGGGCTTTAGAGATGTTGAGGCAGGGCGGATTGAAGATTAAGCAATCGAGCGAAAGCGAAAAGGGTGTGGGTGTATGAGTGTTGATCCAGAGCTGAAGCAATTCGCTACTGAACGACAAGCGGAGATCATAGACGCGATAATCAGTGAGGGTAGCCAAGGCAAGGCGGCAAAGAAGCTGAATTGCAACAAGGGCTATGTCAATAAGGCGCTCAAAGCAGTTCGCCACAAGGCACATCTGCAAGGGTATTCACCAGAGCACGACATGATCCACACTGCGCCAGACTCTCATCTGGTGAAGGGCACAAGCACACTGTATGACGAAAAGGGCACCAAGCGCCTGCAGTGGGTTAAGACAAATATCAAAGCGGAATCACTACAGAAAGTCGCTGAAGAGATTATTGAATCCCTGAAGGATGAGATCACCGGCACCAGTAAGTCGGTCAAGGCACCCAAGCACACGAACAAAACGCTATTGGCGGTCTACCCGATGGGCGATCCCCATATTGGCATGTACGCCTGGGCAGAAGAAACGGGTAACGACTTCGACTGTGATACAGCAGAACACGACCTACGCCAAGCAATCGATTACCTGGTGGAGAAAGCGCCCGATAGTGATGAGGCATTGATTGCCAACCTGGGTGACTTCTTCCACTCTGATACGATGGACAACACCACGCGGCGATCAGGCAATACGCTTGATGTTGATTCTCGATGGTCAAGGGTTTTACGGGTGGGGGTGCATATCATGCGTTATTGCATTGAGAAAGCCTTGGCTAAGCATAAGCGCGTCACCGTCATCAATGAGATCGGCAACCATGACGATCAGAGCAGTTACACCTTGTCGCTGATTCTAAGCGCGTTCTATGAAAACAGCCCTCGTGTGACGATAGATCTCAGCCCTAAGCCTTTTCACTACTACCGCTTTCATAGCGTGATGATCGGCATTACCCACGGCCACAACACCAAGCACGAATCACTAGGCCCAATTATGGCAACCGATATGCCAAAGGACTGGGGTGAGACAAAGCACCGCTATTGGTATGTCGGGCATATCCATCACCGAAAAGCACAAGAGCTACCGGGGGTGATGACTGAATCCTTTAGAACGCTAGCGGGCAAAGATGCTTGGCACTCAGCCAAAGGGTACAGAGCAGGGCGGGACATGATGTGCATTGTCCACCACAAGGATCACGGCGAAGTAAGCCGCCACCGTTTTGATATTTCGATGGTGAAGTGAATGCGCCGGTATTTAGCTAAAACAGCATTCTGGCTATCAACGATGTTTTTTATAGCTGGGTGTGTGATTGAGGAGCGTGAACATTGCGATTAGTTGGCATAGCTGGGCCGGCGAGAGCAGGCAAAGACACCGCAGCGGATTATCTGACAAAGCATTATGGGTTGGTTAAGACCTCCTTTGCTGACCCGTTGAAGAAGATGCTTGAGGTTGGGATTGGATTATCACAGGCGCAGCTGTACGGAGATCAGAAGGAGGTTATTGATCCTGTCTATGGTGTTACCCCTCGCTATATGGCGCAGACCATTGGAACGGAGTGGGGGCGTAATTTGATACACCCTGATCTATGGGTTTTGGCAATGGGCCGACTGATGGAGCAATCGTTTACTGAAGACACTTACCACCCTGGCTTTGTGATACCCGATGTCCGTTTTGAGAATGAGGCGGAGTTTATCCGTAGTCGTGGTTTTTTGCTTCATGTTCGGCGGGATGATCCAGATCAGATCGATAACCCTGGGCACACTTCAGAAAGTGGTGTTGCCGTCTGTGAAGGTGATCTAGTGATTGAGAACAACGACACGCTTGAATATTTATACAGCCAGCTTGAGTGGTTATTAGTGTGATTGATTTAGTCCTCCCATATCCGCCAACAGTGAATCACTACTGGCAGCACACAATCAGGAATGGACGCCATAACGTCAATATCAAACAAAAAGGCGCAGTGTATCGGGTTGAGACTATGTACCGATGCAAAGAGGCGCTGAAGGGCAAGAGCGAATTAGTGGGCCGGTTGGGGGTGGAAGTATTCGTGTCACCACCGGATCGCCGCAAGAGAGATCTGGATAACATTCTGAAGGCTTTGCTTGATGCTTTAGGTCACGCGGGGGTGTACCAGGACGATAGCCAGATTGATGAATTGATCGTAAGACGCCAAGAGCCCCAAAAGGGCGGATCTGTTCGAGTGAGAATAACGGAGCTGCAATCATGCAATCAGTCACTTCAATAGCCACTAGCGCAAAGTTTCAACCGGATGGATCGCTTCAGCTTGTATTTGATATCGAGCCTGATGAAACCACGGCGGCCATGCAAGCGATGGAACTGGCTAAGAACTTCGCCTTAACGCCAATTGAGCCGCCGTATGGTGAGCAAGCGAGACAGTTGAAGCTATCAGGTTTCTTTGGTCTCAAGGCTGTCAGAAAAGCAGTCGGCACAGATGTTCAGTATCAAGCCTGGGTAAGAAAACAAAAGTGCGCAGTGACAGGTGGTTTTGATTGGGATGGCACCAAGGGCGAAAGCCGCTGCACTTATTGCCATGTGCGCCGGTCTGTAGATTCGGGCACTGGGATCAAGCCTGAATACTCTGGCGTGCCGATGGTCGATAAATTGCACCAATTGCAGCATCAGCATGGTGAGCTTGGGGCGCTTGTTCATTCACTACCCCAGATAAATACCGAGAGCCAGGCCCGCGCATGGTTCGACAAGCAAGCTGAAAGTCATGTTAGAGCGTGGTGCTGGGATGTGCTGAAGCGTCAACTTGGATTTGGTCATTGGAGTGAGATGCCACCGCGCGTACTGCGTAACTGGGCTGCACAGCACGCCTTGGTCAGATATTTACCGCAATGTTATCGAGATGAGCAGGAGAAACAGTCGTGAAAGTAATTGTTGATTATGACCCCGCCACAGGAAATCTTGTTGCCAAAGACGGCTTTCATATCACAAGCATGCCAGCCATAGAGCATCACCTGGAGCAGGCCGGAGATGACGAGACTGGAATCAAGCAGCTAATCGAACTGAAGAGAGCTGGCTTTGATACTGACGATATTGTTGAGCTGAGACGAAAAGGGATTATTTGATCTACCACGACTGGGCAAATCGGATACTGGAGAAACATTCAGACCGGCAAGCCATGATTGATGAATACAACCAAGTGCCTGAAGAAATCCAGAAATACGTAGGGCGAATGGTAAAAACACAACAGTCAATGTTCAATCACCACCGCTATTTTGCGTGGTGTACTGTCAGACCAGAGAGGGGCGAGCGTGGATAAACGAATTCTCCGAGAAGTGCAGTTGCGTGGTGAGCAGTTGGGGCGGTTTCTTTGTGGTGGGGGTGATTGCGAAGTTGGTACGGGGATGTCGCCAATAGCAAGTATCGGCATGCCTATCAATCAGAACAGCTTGGATAAATCGAACCTGTCATCGATTATCAGCATGGAGAAGTATCTGCAGACACCAGAGCCGCAAGCGTTGGAAACAGCCAGGGCATGGACTGAAATCTACCCCACGAATGAAAAGGCGGCAATGGTCTGGCTGTATCACTATCGGCGGCACGGTGAAAACCAGCGAGACAACGGCAAGCCATTATCAACCAGGCATCTGGCCACTGAGATAAAAATATCTCAAACGCAGTATTTAAAATTCATGTCAGCAGCAGAGCATATGCTGGCGATTAAGTTGGAACTGGCGCGGAGGGCAGCGTGATGGCAAATGGAAATATTGAGGTTGGCGTATCTGTTGAGAAAGTCGTCAACGACACTTTTGCTGTAGCAATTCAGGATATTTACGACCGCCACGGGATAAGGATTGATAGTATTTCCACTAGCTGGTTTGCGTGGGGCAGTCTTTATTCGCCTTGAGAATTCAGGCTTAAAGATATCAATATTTCAACGGGCTACAGAGTTGAGAAAAATAACTGTACAAAAACACAGTAAAAGTCTTTTCTTTGCGCGCGCAATTTGATAGATTATTCCTACAGTGCGCAACTGCACACCAAACATAGAGCCTTAGCCAATCGCTGGGGTTTTTTTATGCCTGCAATATCCCCTGTCTTGTACTAAGACGTTCACCTGACTGACTCAGGTGTTTTTTATTCTGGTGATCTATGTCTTTTGGCCACTTCGATGCAGCTATGGCTTTCGTACTGCCTTTTGAAGGTAGAGGTAAAGCCAGTGAGGATGATCGAGGGGGTGAGACTGATTACGGTATTAGTTTGCGGTTTCTTAAGTCGCTTCCCGATTTGGAGGGAGACCTAAACAAAGACGGGCATGTGACGGCGTTGGACATCTACGCGCTTGAACCTGCGATTGTGAAATATCTATACCGCAAATACTTTTGGACTCATTACGGCCTGCTAAATATTCAGAACGAGGCTATTGCTATTCGCGCGTTCTCGTTCTTCGTGAATATGCGGGGCAAACAGGCAGCTAAGGTTGTTCAGCGTGCCTGTCGTGCAGCTGGGTTCGATATCCAAGCTGATGGAATACTTGGGCCTAAATCATTCAGAGCAATCAACTCAGCGAAGCAGGTCGCACTAATTAGCAGTATTCGATCTGAAGCTGCGGCTGTTTACCGGATGATCTGCCAGGCGGACAAAACACAAAACAAGCATCTGAAAGGATGGCTCAATCGAGCTTACGCATAGGTGCTGAATGGACTGGTTAAAAGCGATTATAGAGCATGTCACTCCTACGTTAACCACGGCGAAAGCGACATCCTGCGGGGTGCTGTTCTCTGTTTGCTCATGGCTCACACAAGAAAATATTATTTCTATCCTGACGATATTGGTGCTGATGTGCCAATTGGTTGCGTGGGGGTGGAAGCTCTTAAAGTGGTGGAGGTCTAAATAATGGACCCATTCACGATACTGACCACAGCAAAGGCGGTCCTTTCTGCGACGGGATTGGATGATAAGGCCAAAGACTGGATTGGTGACAAAATCGGCGTAAAGGCTGCTGAGAAAATCACTGATATAGCCAAGGCGGTTACAGGTCATTCTGACACCAGCGTCATGAGTCCAGAGCAGCGCGATATGGTGCGTGCTGAGCTTGAGCGTTCAGCCTCTGAGCTGCGCCGGTTATCAAGAGAAGATTTGGCCGATGCTCGTGCAATGTATGCAGATACCGATCACGAGACGGCTGATCAGATTGCTAAGAATGTTGTTAGATATAACTTGTGGGCTGTTTTTGGTCTGGTTGTGATTTTCGGCTTAGTAAATGCATTCGTCCCAGATAAATTGCTCGTGAGTTCTATCAGTGCGCTGATCGGGGGTGCTATTTCATCTCTGTTTCAAGAGCGCCAGGCCGTTATTGGTTTTTTCTTTGGTAGCTCGTTCGGCAGTAAATCAAAAACAAAGCTGCTCAATACTCGGCAGGAGTGAACTATGTCAAAGGTCACTAATTCACTAATTCTGATAGCTGCGCTTGTTGTTGGTGGCTGTGTTGCTAATAAACCAGCTGAGCAAGTGCCGGTTGTTGATCGCTCTGAACCGCAGGGTATTCGATGGCATAAAAAAGGCCATTGCCAGTATTTCGGTGAGATCGTATACAAAGACGAAACGCGCAATCTCTTCTTTCCTGTTCCAAAGCAGATCTGCTCTAACTCAATTTAACCGGCCTGCGGTGTGGGGGTGGCTTCGTGTCTGTACAAGTCGCTTTCCAGAAATCAGATGGATCGTTAATTCATAAATTGATCTGCTGGTGGACTAAATCAGAGTTTGCTCACTGCGAAGTTGTAGTAGATGGCATTGGCTACGGCATGAAGGGCTCTATTGATGGGCTCCATACCCGAAAAGAATTCTTGTCATGGCAGTGGGATTTTGTCGCTGTCGATTGGGATAAATACCAAGTCCTGAAATTTATCGATCAAAACAAAGACACCAAGTACGACTTTAGCAACTTCAGGGCGCGGGTAGGTCGTCTTTTCGGTGACGATAACCCGCTAAAAGATGACTGTGCTGAGTGGGTTGTTCTCATCGCAGCTCATTGCCACGACGCCCGTTTTCATGGTCGCAACCCATCCAAATACAAGCCGGCGGATATCTATCAGAAGCTGACCGGCAAACGAAAATAATAGGTAAATCAAATGAGCTTAGTAGATCAGCAGGCGCGGGCAACCAATCTCCGCGACGCTCGCCAAGACCTTCAGCGTGATTTTGAAGCGCTTGGTTCAACGATGCAGAGCGTGTCGGGCCGAATGGCTAACTACGCGGCACTGGTAGTCAACTCGATTGCCGCCAGTGATGGCGAGTTCGATACGGCTTCGTTTGCTAAGTTTGCTACCCGCTACGGCGCGGTTATGGCTGATATCGATTCCGCATACAAGACGCTACAAAAGATCGGTGCCTTGGGTGGCGTAGACCCTGCGACTGGTGATCCGGTTGATCAGGCGACAGCATTAGCGAATTTGATCACCCATAAAACCATTGATCTTGAAACTGTAAGCGCGGAATACGATGACTGATGGCGATTCCTGCGGATGCAGTCTACTGCGGCCAGATTGATATACAGTCAACTCAGGTTGCAGGCACGGCGGATAAGATAGATTTTGTTGTCCAGCTGACCGAGGATAATTTCTGGTCAGAGCTGATGGATAACGGGTTTCACTCTGCTCAGAACGGCGGCGGAGGGTTGCGGTTCAGCAGTGATCCTGCCGGTGTCAATCAGTTAGCTCATGAGGCTTCTGAGTTTGTGGTGTCAGCTACACCGGCAAATCAAAGGGCTCGCGTGTTCGTGAAGGTGTCCACGGTTGCCTACAATAGCAATACACCCATACACGTTTGGTCATCACCCACAGCCTCCGACGAGGCGGTTACTTCCACTTATGGGCGAAATGCTGTTTGGTCGGCTAGCCAGCGAGCATTCCATATTTCGGAGGGTTCTGGTGGTGTTATTGTGGACAGTTCCGGAAACGGAGCCGATGGTGTTATTAGTGGCGCTGCGTGGGTTGACGGACAAGATGGCAAGGCGCTGGATTTTGACGGGTACAATGATTATGTCTTTATTGGAGCGCCAGAGATAACAGGCGCTTTTACCGTAGAGCTGTACATTAATGCGACAACAGACACCAAGGTGACTTCGTCCTTACTGGGTGCGCCTGATTCACCTGGCAATACAATTCTTAACTTTGAGAGTTATAACAATTCCGGTCTTGTTGGTTATACAGTAAGATCGGCGGCTGACTATAAATTCAGCCTTGCTTCTCCCAACAACACCCCGACTCGATTGACGTATGTTAACGATGGGGTGTCGATGCATATCTTTAAAGATGGCGTGTTGATTGATTCGATGACGCCTCTTATTGATATCCAGTTTGATACGCTTGCTGCCTGGGCTGGAGGTACTAGAGGAAACCTTGACGGGGTAATTGAATCTGTCTATGTGTATCCAACTAATAGATCTGTTGACTGGATTTCTACTCGTCAGAACAACCTAGCAAGCCCCAGCACGTTCGCGATTCCTGGCACGTTTGAGCCTGCGCAGGGTGGTGGGACTACTCCTGTTACAAAAGACATGACGATTCTTTGGAATGCTCTAAATGCAGTCCAGTCTAACAGAACGTTACTGTGGAATGTTTTAAACCCTGTCTCCAAAGATCTAACCTTTATCTACAACGTCCTAAACAGTGTCGAAGTTGATGCGACGCTGCGCTGGAATGTGCTTAACGCCATTACCAAGGACGTTACGCTGTTATTCGATATTCTGAACAGCGTAGAGGTTGACGCCTCTATTAAATGGGATGTTCTCAACTCGATCACTAAAGACACGACACTGCTTTGGAATGTCGAATCTTCCTTAGCGTCGGTAACGAAAGATTTGTCACTACTGTGGAACGTTAACAACGCAGTTAATAAAGACTTGACCCTACAGTGGAACGTAATTAATACCGTTTATCGGGATTCGTCACTATTGTGGAATGTCCTAAACGCTGTCCAGATTGATGCAGCGATCCGCTGGGATGTGCTAAATAGCATCGCTAAAGATTTAACCGTCTTGTGGGATGTTGAAGGTCTGGCATCCGTTGTTAAAGATCTCTCTATTAGATGGGATGTTCTGAACGAGACCGAGAAAGACATAACGCTACGTTGGCGGGTTCAAGGTGACGGGTTAACGCCTGACTTTGAGGGTCGCATTACAATAAACAGCTTGACCAAGCAAATAACCCTTTCTTCTCTAACCCCTAAAATCACGCTTAATTGAGGTGACGCATGCCTATTGTTGCTGCTGATATCAAAATCTATTTATCTGGTGGCGCGGCCAACAGCAATGTGAATGCATCGCTAGGTGGTGCAAAGTCATCGGTCGAACTCGTTGATAACAATCTCCACAACCTATTCGATGTTGTCGGCTCAGCAGAAGCTGCTGCTGGCGATACAGAATATCGCTTAGTTTATGTCGAGAACACACACGGAACGCTAACGCTGCAGAGTGCGAAAGTATGGCTCCAGTCACAATCTGCTGTGCCGCTTGCGATAGCGCTTGGCGGTGAGGGTGTGAATGGAACTGCTGAGACGGTTGCTAATGAGGACACAGCTCCATCAGGGGAAAGCTTCTCTAGCCCGACAGTCGAAGGCAGTGCGCTTTCGTTTGGGGATATGGCTGCTGGCGAGCACTACCCACTATGGGTTCGCCGCACTGTTCCTTCATTTCAGGCGGCGCTCTCTAATGACACTGTTGTGCTGAGAATCAAAGGTGATACTGCAGGTTAATCATGAGTGCAACTGAACGATTCTACAAATCAAGTCCTGGCTTGTATGAAAACGTCGCGATTGTCGAGGTATCTATTGAGGGCAATGCTACGCCGTTGGATGGTGTTACGCGCATTACATGCGAACTGCAGCCATCGGGCGAAACCGTTGACAGCGATGCATCACCAACAGCCATTACATGGCAAAACGATGGGGCGATTACGCTGGACTTTGCAGAGCATACATTTGCTATCACGCCGTCAGGAATACAGCGATGCAAGTTGATTGCTTTTGATCCATCTCATTTGAATGGTCAGGTGATTGCCCATCGCAATGGCGGTGATAATAACCAGTTGACGTTGATCTTTGAGGCGTAGCTTGTCCTTTGTAAATCAATTGATTACGGGTATTTTGCCTCGCAATGCTTGCTTAGTCTAATATCCCGCTGACTTCCTTCCTTACTATGCCACCACGCATCCCTAAGCCATGCCGTTCCACAGGCTGCCCGCTGACTACGGTTGACCGCTCTGGTTACTGTGACACTCATGCAGACAAGCGCCATAACTGGCGCGGCAGGCAAGAGGGTAAAACTACAACCCAGCGCGGTTACGGCCACGCCTGGCGCAAGTTGCGCAAGCAGGCAATGAATCGTGACAGTTGGCTATGCCAAGCATGCCTAGAGATGGGAAGAGTGACGCCAGCGACCGAGGTTGATCACGTCATCCCGAAAGCAGACGGCGGAACAGACAGATTGAGCAACCTGCGAGCGATCTGCAAGCCGTGCCACCAAGACAAGACACAGCAAGACAGCAGGGGAGGGGCGGGTCAAAAGTCTACAGACTGACGCTAAATGACCGTCGCCAAAGCCTTTCTTTTTTATCCGCAGGTTAGAAAACCTTTTTAGGAGGTCCGCATGCCTGGGCCATCACCCAAACCGACAGCCTTGAAAGTGTTACAAGGTAACGCTGGTAAGCGCGCCATTCCTAAGAATGAGCCGAAACCTAAGGCAGAAAAACCACGCACTCCAGCACACCTTTCCCCGAAGGCAAAATATGCCTTTAAAGGGTTATCAGAGTTACTGCTGGAAATGGGGGTGCTGACAATTGCTGACAGCAAGAGCCTCGAACTACTTTGTGATGCTTATTCAGAGTGGCGCGATCTGCGCGACCTGGTTAATAAGCATGGTTTCACATACGAAACAACTAACCAGGCTGGCGAGACGATGATCAAAGCCCGGCCTGAAGTGGCTATGGCGTCCGATGCGTTTAAGCGTATTCGCGGAATGATTAATGAGTTTGGCTTATCGCCCGCCAGCCGCACCAAGGTTCAAACCAATGAGCCGCAAGAGCATGACCAGTTAGCAGAGTTTCTTAATCGCCGCCGCAAATGACCGCTACCGTATCCGATGCCCTTCAATATGCTAAAGATGTTGTAGAGGGCAGGATAGTTGCGTGTCGATGGGTTCGGCTATCGTGCCAGCGGTATCTGAATGATCTAGAAACATGCAAAGATCGCGGGCTTTATTTTGATGAAGAGGCCGCGCAGCACGCACTAGACTTCTATCAGTTCACCACTCATGTCAAAGGCGCTTTAGCTGGTCAGGTTATTAAACTAGAGCCCTGGCAGGCGTTCATCCTTGCCAACATATTCGGCTGGATGCGTGACGATGGGTTAAGACGCTTCCGCACCGCTTACAACGAAGTGGCTAGAAAAAACGCTAAAAGCACGGTTTGCTCTGGTGTTGGTCTTTACATGACTGGCTTTGATAGCGAAGGCGGTGCAGAGGTTTATAGCTGCGCCACTACTCGTGATCAGGCGCGCATTGTCTTCAATGATGCGAAAGTGATGGTTGATCGCTCGCCGTTCCTTAAGCGGTTATTCGGTGCCACCAAGCTTAACCTGCACGTTCTCCCGACTGCCTCAAAGTTTGAGCCGTTATCCAGCGATGCAAACAACTTGGATGGCTTGAACGTTCACTGCGGCATCGTGGATGAGCTGCACGCACACAAGACGCGGGAAGTCTGGGACGTTATCGAGACAGCGACCGGAGCGCGTGACCAGCCATTACTCTTTGCGATCACTACTGCTGGATTCAACAAGCAGGGCATCTGCTACGAGCAGCGCGAATACGCCACCAAGATCCTTGATGGTGTTGTCGAAGATGACAGTTATTTCGCCATTATCTACACGCTTGATGATGGTGATGATTGGCAGGATGAATCGAACTGGATTAAGGCCAATCCTAATCTTGGAATTAGCGTTAAGTGGGACGACATCCGCCGCCTGGCTAAGAAAGCCAAGGAGATGCCGACCGCCCGCAACAACTTCTTAACTAAGCGCCTCAATGTCTGGGTGAACACCGCAACGGCATGGATGGACATGGAGAAGTGGGACCGTTGCCCGGCTGTTGAATCAGATGAAGTTCTCCAGCAATCGCCGTGCTTTATCGGCATGGACCTGGCGAACAAGTTAGACGTTGCCGCGCTGGTGATGGTCTTTCCGCTAGATGATGGCCATTTTCACCTTAAATCATGGTTCTGGTTGCCTGAAGACGCCATCCACATTAAATCGCGCTCTATCGGCAATATGTATCAGAGTTGGTCAGAGTCGGGCTATCTCACCCTGACCGAAGGCGCGGTGATTGACCATGACCGAATTGAAGACGAAATTCGAACAATCCTCAGCGAGTATGAAGTTCAGGAAATTGGATTTGATCCTTGGGGGTCCACTCAGATGGCCAATCACCTTGCTGCTGAGGGCGCTCCGATGATCGAAGTCCCGCAGACGGTAAAAAACTTGTCCGAAGCCATGAAGGAAATTGAAGCAGCTGTTATTTCCGGGCGGCTTCATCACGGTGACAACCCTGTTCTTAATTGGATGGCGTCAAACGTCACCGCCAAAGTTGATAAAAACGAAAACGTATTTCCCAACAAAGAACATCCAGATAACAAAATTGACGGCATGGTCGCTCTTTTCACTGCCGTTAGTCGTGTGCTTCGCCATGCTGAGCTTGGTGGATCACTGAATGATTTTCTTGATGACCCGGTGATTTCATAAATGAGTATGTGGACACGCATAGCCTCGATATTCGGTGGAGGTTCTACCGCTGATAAACAAGGTCAACAGGATATCTATCCTAATATGTACAGCACGAACAGCGTCAAATCGGTTACCGAAGACACAGCGCTGCAGCTTTCAGCTGTTTGGGCGTGCGTTCATCTTCTAGCCGAGACTGTTGCCAGCCTCCCTTTAGTTGTCTACGAAGAAACTGATAAGGGAAGGAAGCCGGCGAAAAACAACGATCTATATCGCATTCTCCATCGCAAGCCCAATTCGCGCATGACATCTTTCGAATGGCGGCAAGCCATGATGCTTAATTGGTGTCTTTATGGTAACGCATATTCGAAGATTGATCGAAATTCTAGGGGAAAAGTGATTGCGCTATGGCCGCTGTCAGCCGCTCAAATGCGGGTTGAAGTGGGTAAAAATGGCGAGTTAGTTTATCTTTATTCAACGGAAGCTGGTGAATATCCGATCGAGCAGAAAGACATTCTTCATATCAAAAATATGGGGAACGGTAATGTCGGCATGTCTCCATTGGCTTATGGCAGGACGACTCTCGGCTTATCTCTGGCTACAGAAGAATACTCAACCAAGTTTTTCACCAATGGCGGCAAGCCCGGCGGCGTTCTGACTATTGAGCAAGTTCTAACTAAAGAGCAGCGCCAGAAAATCCGCGAAAACTTCTCTGCACTCCATGAGGGTAGCGCCAACGCACACAAGCTTTTTCTGCTTGAAGGCGGTATGAAGTATCAACAGGTTCAGATCAATCCTGAAGATGCTCAAATGCTGCAAAGCCGCCGCTTTCAGATCGAAGATATAGCCCGCTGGTTCGGCGTGCCTTCCGTACTTATAAACGATACCAGTAGCACCACGACATGGGGCAGCGGCATCGAACAGATTATGCTGGCATTTCTTCAACTAAAGCTACGGTCCCAGATGACCAACTGGGAGCAATCGATGGCGAATGCATTACTGACCAGCGCTGAGAGTCGGAATTATACGATTGAATTCAACTTCGAAGGGTTGTTACGGGCGACGGCGGAGGCCCGCGCCAACTTTTATTCCACAATGGTTCAAAACGGCCTGATGTCTAGAAATGAAGCCCGCCGCAAAGAGAACTTACCTGAACGCGATGGCGGCGACGATCTGACCGCGCAGATAAATCTTGCCCCCATTGACAAACTAGGAGCATCCGCCGATGAAGCGATGGTATAGCGTTAGAAACGCCTCAAACGGCGTTGTTGATTTATCAATCCATGATGAGATCGGATTGTGGGGTGTTACCGCAAAAGACCTGATCACAGAAATGAACGATCACCAAGGCGTTCGAGAAATTAATGTGTCGATCCACTCGCCTGGCGGTTCTGCGTTTGATGGCTTGGCTATTTATAACGCCCTTAAGAATCACCCCGCAAAAGTTTACACCCGCGTTGAAGGCGTCGCCGCTTCTGCTGCCTCTATCGTACTTATGGCTGGTGATGTGATTACTATGCCAGAGGACGCTTTTGTAATGATCCATAACCCTTGGGTTGGGATCATGGGTGATGCGGATGAGTTGCGTGACACTGCCGACATGCTCGATAAAATCCGCGATTCATTAGTCAGCATCTACCACAAAAAGACCGGGCTGGATGAGCAGACGCTGGTTGAATTGCTGAACGCTGAAAGCTGGCTGAACGGGAAAGATGCGAAGGATTATGGATTCGTTGATGTCCTGACCGAATCGGTTAACGTGGCTGCGCTTTCTCCAGAATTCGCCAAGCACTTCGCCTCTATTCCTAAATCACTGACGCAGCAGAACACAGTGTCTGATCAGGTTGGTGATATTTCCACATTGAAAGATTTCGAAAGCTACCTGCGAGATGCTGGTGGTTTTTCCCGTAAGGAGGCAACCGCGTTGACCTCCCGCGCTAAAGACCTGATGCAGAGCGATTCTGCTGAAGATCAAGGCCAAATAATCAGCGCTCTATCCTCTCTTTCTACTACTCTCGCAGGTAAATGATTATGACTACTGATGTCAAAGCGGCTGTCGATTCGCTAAATAAAGAAGTCACGGACTTTATTAACAAGTCCAACGAAGAAATGGAAACCAATTCCAAACTGGGTCGGGCTAATAAAGAAGCTCTGGCCAAGCTAGAAGACCAGTGCGGCGAAATTGGTGCTCGTATGCTGGAAATGGAACAGGCCGCCACCGCGCAGGCTGGCGCTGCAAAACCTGAACTGTCCGCTGGTATGCAATTTGCTGAATCTGATTCCTTCAAATCGATGCAGAATGGGCTAACCAAAAGCGCTCGATTCCATGTTCAGAACAACACTATCACCGGATCTGATACCACGGTCGCACCAGACCGTTATTCTGGGATTATTGCACCTGCAAACCGTATTCTGCGCATATCTGACGTTCTTCCTTCTGGGTTGACGACTAGCAATGCTATTGAGTACACCAAGGAGGCCACTTTCGTTGATAACGCTGCGGAAACCGCAGAAGGCGGAACCAAGCCTGAGTCTGATGTGACATTTACGCTTGAAAGCGCCCCTGTTGCTACCATTGCACACTGGATTAAGCTTTCCAAGCAGGTTATTGATGATGCGCCTATGCTGGCGAGCCATGTAGATGGCCGGATGCGTTATGGCGTCCTACGTCGTCTTGACACGCAGTTGCTGCTTGGTAACGGCACTGGCGCAAACATCGGCGGCTTGATGAAGTCCGGCAACTATACGGT
Organism: Motiliproteus sp.; assembly: GCA_026196225.1. GTDB lineage: Bacteria > Pseudomonadota > Gammaproteobacteria > Pseudomonadales > Balneatricaceae > Motiliproteus. Next base: position 12,424 of record JAPHRD010000012.1, on the reverse strand, counting down.
GTTCACTCCTGTTGCTAGCTCTAACAAGATGGAGAATATTCGCCGCGCAATTACAGCTGTATTGCAGTCGGATTACGCTCCTACTGCGGTGATCCTTAATCCTGCCGATTGTGAAGACATCGACCTTGATCAAGGCTCTGATAATCACTTCCGTGCTGCGGATCCCCGCAATGCCTCTCCGCGGACTATTTGGGGATTGCCTATTGTTGAATCTAACGCAATGACTGCCGGCCAATTCTTGGTTGGTGCGTTCGATATGGCTGCGCAAGTATGGAATCGCCAGGGCATGACGGTTGATCTGTCTGAGTCTGATGATACGAACTTCCAGACCAACCTGGTCACCTTGCGTGCAGAGATGCGGACAGCACTCACTGTCTATCGCCCTGCGTCAATCGTTGGCGGTGCAATTACTGCGTAACATCGAGACAGGGGCGGGCAACCGCCCCTTTTGCCTTTATGAAGATTAAAGCTATACGTGATTTCTCCAGCACGAATTTAGGTAATGTTCGCTCTGGTCAGCAATTCCCTGATGTGTCTGAGGCGTTTGCAGGCCATCTTATTGAGAATGGGTTGTGCGAGGTGGTTAAAACTAAGCCAAGCCCTGAAGCTAAGGTGAGAAAGGCGCAGAAATGACCTTTATTATCAAGACCGAACCGACAGAAGAGCCGGTTGACTTATCCGAGGCGAAAGATCACATCCGTCCCGATTCTGATTCCGGTGACGATGTTTTGATTTCTGGTCTTATTAAGTCTGCCCGGCAGCAGGTCGAGGAGCATATTGGTCGCCCGCTGATGTCCCAGTCATGGACGCTTTATGCCGATGGGTTCTCTGATCTTGAATTAAAGCCTTGGACTACTGGTATCGATGTTATTCGGTACATGGACACAGATAATGCGCAGCAGACTTTAGCTGCGTCTGTTTATGAGTTGCGGAAAATGGGGCTGACTCGCTCTGTTGGTTTGCAGTACAGCCAGGACTGGCCCAGCGTATTGCCGCACCCTGGCAGCGTCGAAGTGGATTTTACAGCAGGCTATGCCAGTGCTGAAGATGTCCCGCAGCCTATCAAGCAAGCCATGCTATTGATGGTCGGGCACTTGTACGAATTCAGAGAGGCGGCTATTGCTGGCGTGCAGATCTCTCAGGTTCCTATGGCATACGAAGCGTTGTTGGCACCTTATAAAATCCCGGTGATCGGCTGATGGGTGCTGGCAAGTATAACCGTCGCGTGACGCTGCAGAGCCGCACACGATCCAATGACGCAAACGGCGCTGTTGTTGATGCCTGGGCAAATGTGGCCACGGTATGGGCTAAGCCGATGACCATTACCGGGCGAGAGCGCTGGGCCAATGATTACACCGCGCACGAATACAGCGTATCTATTGCTGTTCGATATCGCGCAGACCTGGCTGAAGATATGCGGGCTCTATACAACGGCAGAACGCTTGATATCTCACGTATCATTGATGTGGACGAGCGCCGCCGGGAATTAATCCTCCTGTGCAAAGAGCATAAGAATGGCTGATATCTCGTTCGATGTTGAAGGTCTGGCAGAGCTTGAACAGCAGTTGCTAAAACTCCAAGCAAAGACCGGCCAAAAACTCTTGAAATCTGCAGGCCGTAAGGCGATGAAACCTGTCTTAGATGATGCTATTGCTGGGGTAAATGTTGATACTGGAGCATCGAAAGAGTCGCTATCTATTGCCGCGAAAAACGGCAAAGGCCAGTATGCAGCAGTAATATCTGTTGGAGCTAATCGTCGCAAGGGTCGGAAATCATCCGGCGTTGATATAGATGGGCGCGTCAACGCTAAGATCGGTGCCCAGGAGTACGGGACCGAGGGCAAGCGAAAGCAGAAGGCTGAACCATTTCTACGGCCAGCACTTGATAAAAACGCCAGCCAAGTGACCGCTATATTTAAGCGGGAATTGAAGGCGGCTATTGATAAGGCGCTAGTATGACCGACGCGCAGATTTATTCACTACTTACGGGTAGCACCGGAATCACAGGAATTACAGATCGGATCTATAACGGTGATTTGCCTGAGGGTGTGAACTTTCCAGCAGTAACGTTCGAGTATGTGTCCGATAGCCCTGTGAACACCTTGAACGGTGATACAGGTAGCACCCGATCCAGATATACCTTCAGCGCTTGGGCTTCATCACTGTCTGAGGCGCTCCAACTACGTGATGCTATACGATCAGAAATGTCTACCTATTATCGGCTAGGCATGCTGCCTCGGCATGAGGAAGAGCATGGAATTTACCGATTCGCGGTTGATTACTCTATCCCGCAGTAACTAGAAAGAACCCTTTCACCCGGCCTCGCACATGCGGGGCTTTTTTATGCCTGGCTCGTCGTGATGACGCCCAGATAGGCACCACTCGCCGTGATGGCGACACGATCCCAAAGAGGAAAACACCATGGCGGTACTTGATGCGCAGGGCGCAACTTTTACTTTCAACGATCGAACCACTGCACAAACTGTCGGCGGCGTTGTGTCGTTCTCCGGCTTTGACGGTGAGACAAGTGAGCAGGATGTAACCACGCTTTCATCAACCGCGAAAGAATATCGATTAGGTCTTCAGGACTTCGGTAATTTCTCTCTCGAATTGATGCGCGACCCCAACGATGTAGGGCAAGCCGCAATGGAAGCTGCCAAAGCTGCGGGTGCAGTACGCGAATGTGTATTGACTCTGGCAAGCGGTAATATTGCGACATTCAACGCCCTGGTTAAAGGCATCAATATGTCTGGTGGGGTTGATGCGCAGGTGACAGGTTCTGCAAACCTTCGAATCACTGGTGCTGTGGTCTGGACCTAATAGAGGCACTAGATGGCACTCCTTTCTAAATCTGAAATCCTTAACGCAAACGATAGCCAGACAGAGACTGTTTCTGTCCCTGAGTGGGGCGGTGATGTTCTTGTTTCTACGATGTCTGGCTTTGCGCGTGACCAGTTTGAAGCATCAATCATTGGCAAGAACGGCGGGCAAGATTTGCTTAACATTCGCGCCAAGATGGTTGCGGCTACGCTGGTTGATGAATCAGGCGGTCTGATGTTTACCGAGAAAGATATTTCTAAACTCGGCAAGAAATCAGCAGCTGCGCTCGACCGCGTGTTTGCTGTCGCGCAGAAGCTAAACCGTTTTTCTGATTCAGACGTTGAGGAATTAGCAAAAAACTAATTAACCGGCCATTTCGTCGTTATGCCTTTGTGCTGGCGAAGCGGCTGGGCATGCCTGTACCTCAGGTTTTAGCCACCCACTCATCTGCTGACATAGCCGAGTGGATGGCTATCGACCTCCTTGAAGATCGCAAATTTATCGAACGAATAGAGCGCGAGCGTGAGCTTGAGGCGTCCCGGAAGCTTTCCGATGCGGAAAAAGTCGAGGCATTCAAGCAGCTCTTTGGTGGTGCTAACTAATGGCAACAATTGCAAAGCTGACAGTTGATCTGCGTGCGAACTCTGCACAGCTGGTCAAGGAATTAGCGAAGGCGCGTAACAGTGTTGGGGCTTGGGCTAAGCGCATCCGCAAACAGGCGTCTGTGGTGGCCAAGGCTATCGGTGCGGCTGGAGTTGCTGCGGTTGGCGCAATCGCTGTGGTTGTTAACCGGCAAGCTGCCGAGATCGACAAGCTGGCCAAGAAGGCTGCGGCGCTCAGGATTGATACCGGGGAGCTGCAAAAGCTTCGCTATCAGGCTGAATTGTCCGGTGTATCGACTAATCAGCTTGATAAGTCTCTACAGCGAATGTTGAAAACTGTGGGTGATGGCAAGGCCGGGCTTTCTACAGCCGTGCGCGCATTTGATCAGCTTGGCTTGAGTGCAGAGCAATTATCTCAGATGTCGGCAGACCAGCAGTTTAATGCTATCGCCGGAGCATTGAAGAACGTTTCTTCGAGGACGGATCAAACCCGCATTGCAATGGATATCTTCGGCCGTTCCGGTGCTGATCTGGTGAATACCTTGCTTTCAGATTTGTCGGCCACGGGTGCCGAATTCGATAAGCTTGGGATTCGAATTACCAGCCAACAAGCCGCGATGGTCGAAGCGTACAACGACGCCAAGACCAAACTATCCACTATCTGGGATGGCTTTCTAAATCAAATCACTGTTGCTGTTGCGCCTGCTTTCCAAGCCGTGGTGGATTACATCACCCAGGTAACGCTTGATATGGGAGGCATGGATAAGGTCGCTAGCAAGGTTGTTGGCAGTCTGGCCACTGGTGTCGGCTTTGTCGCTGACGCATTCCGTGGCTGGCAGATCATTATCAAAGGCATCCAGATTGCGTTTGGTAAGCTGGCACAGATTGCGCTTCGATCAATTGATTCCATATATGGAGCCTACGCGAATCTTCGCGAATTAGTTGACGACAGTTTTCAACGCTCTGACCTGTTCAGTGGTTTGGCTGATGGGTTCGAAATAGAAACCAATAAGATGAGCAAGCAGCTGGATAACCTGCTGAATGCGGAGCGCCCATCTATTGCTATCAAGTCTAAGATTGATGAATTCCAAAAGTCGGCTGCCGAAAAGGGAGCTTTAACCAAGGGCGGGGCTTCGGGGCTGGCAGGCGCTGCAGCCGATTTCGACAAGTATGGAGTTGCCATTAATGACTCAACAAGATCCCTTTCAGAGTTTAAAGATCAGGTAAAACAGACAACCTCTGGCGTGTCCGATCTTTATAAAAAGCTATTCGGTGACACCGATAGCTCAAGCAAAAAGACCGCTGACGAAAAAGATGACTTTGCTGCTAAACCTCGCCAGATTCGAGATATCAATTTCGAGATGTATGCGAAGGCTGCGAAGGTCGCTAAAGACCAAGGCAACGAGTCCGAGTATAACAGGCAACTGAAGTTCGCCGGTGAGCAGGCCAAGCGCTCGAAGGCTAGCACTTTCCTCTATGACCAGACCGGTCAGAAAGACGTTCTCAACCGGCTAAGCGGCGGCAACGCTGAGAAGATCGGCACAATGGAATTCAAGATCCAGGATGCCAGCGCAACCGTTTCGGGTAAGCCTTCCGAGTTGAAGAACTTTGCCGATACAATGACCAAGGTTCTGAGCGGTGAAGCTAAGGCGGTGAGTATCGCCTAATGACTCATCCAACAAGACCCTGGGACGCTGTCGTGACTCTGGATGGTGCGGATATATCTGCGCGTGTTATCGGCGTTTTAAGCGTCAAGATATCCGCAGGCCAGAACCGCACCGCATCTTTCACCTATGACCCACCAGCCGGTTCGATCGATCCGAATGACTGGGCCGGTAAAAGCGTAACCATAGATATTGAGGACCTGACGACTACTGTGCGCCGCGTGTTCACTGGTGTGGTTGATGTGCCTCAGTTTAACATCAGCACCCGAACGGTATTAATGGCATGTACGCAGAACCGAAACGGTCTGTTGTCTGCTTATACTGAATCGGGCATCGAATCGCTCATTACTGATAGCCGTTATTCAACGTACATCTTTGACGGCGATGCGGATATCCCGCGCAAGGCTGAAGACAGGCTTCTGACTGTTGATAAGTCGTTAGATTTTGATGGTAGTAATGCCGCTGTCTTGTCTGATTGGGGTGCAAAAGCTACCGCAGATATCAGTTTGGCAGCGACAGATGTGCGGAACGAAAGTGTTTCTGTATCTTTAGCGAGCCGTGACAGCCTGCGCAATTCGATTGCTGTTAACTATAAATACCGATTCACGCGGCTTCGTCATCGTGAGTATGTGTTTTCCTGGGATTATCCCGGTGGCAATTCTGCAATGGCAACTTATATTGCTGACCCAACAACGCTAGCATTTAGAAATCAGATCATTGAAGCAGCACAGGGAACCGGCTTAGTCCTGAAGCCTGGATACACCTTCGATGATTTCGGACCGAGCGGGTACTATGGCGGCATCTCGTTTGTGATATCGCCTATCGAGGCGGCCAAGTACGCACTTGGTGCAGACTTCACGCTAATGCAACGTTTTACCCAAAGGGTGACAGAAGATTACACGGTAACCGTGAAGGCTCCGCAAAGCATTACCCAGTTTGGTGAAGTGACTAAAAGCAGCACCTATGGCGTTACCGCTGAATATGACAGCAGTGACTGGGATGATCTTGATAGCTACGAAGATCCGTCCGGCACCCTGTCAGCAAATGGTGACTACATTACGGATATGACGACGGGCGTCGATGGGGATCGCACTGAGTCTGATGATGCTGTTAAGTGTGGAATAGCTATTGCTAGGGTTCAGATCTTAGGTGATCACAGGGCCAATTATGTTGATCTGAATACCGTGAATGTCCGCCCAGATATTCTAATACAGCACACCATCGACCTGACCAGCACAAAAGCTCAATGCAAAGGCAAGGTGGAAGAGATCGAGCATATTCTTCATGTCGGTGAAGATCCTGGCTGGGAACATTACACTCGCTTAAAGATTGCGTTGAGCAGGGTAGAGAACACGGCCCCCACCGAGTCAGCTATATCAGCACCGACCCCGCCAGACACATCAGACTCTGGTCCGCTGCCTTCAGCCACTATTTTAGGCTCTTACTTTGGTAACCACGCCGCCAGCCCAGCATACGATGAAACTTGGGATGGTTTGATCGGCAACTACAAATATTATGATGCAGTCCAGACGCTTAATATCTACCCAGAAGGCGGGTTTATTGTACGCACTCCGGTTGTCGCAGACGCTGATCGGAATGAGCGAGAAGTATCGGCTGCTTCTGATCATGAAATCGAAATACCTAATGACACACTGGTGCTGAACTAATGGGCGAATTAGCAGAAGCCATTATCAAAATCGTAAAATCTGACCCTGAAGTTAGGGCCGGTCTAGGGCTTGAGGCGAACCCGCCTAAAGTACGAGCGCGCGTTGGTTTCGCTGTAGCCGATAAGGATGGAAATATCACCTCTGGTGGCGGCGCTGATGAATCCGGAGATACAGGGCTTTCCGGCTCAGGCACCGAAACTGACCCAGAAAACGCGAGTACAGGCGATTCTGTAAGCTCCCCAGGCACGATTAACGGCGGGGCTAGCGGTGGCGCTGATGGTGCCTCTGGTGATGTCGATGACTTGTTCGGCTCCAGCGGCACTCATACGGCAATGGCTTCACAAGTAGCCACAATGACCGGCACTGATCCGACCACCGGGGGGGCAGTTTCTATTGATCTAAACAGGGACTGTGGTGCGGAGTATGATGCGCCGCCAGGCTGGGATGATCCAGACAACGGCCCTGTTCCAGAAGGATGGGAGGAAGGCACATACTGGTTTGCAAACGCTGGGATTCTTGCAGGATGGGGTGCGGACCCGTTATCAGCTGCACAGGATGTTGAAAACACTAGATTCTCCATCCACATCGGCCCAACCTATGTTACCGATGATTATTACACGTTTTATATTTGGGATAATGTCCTTAATAGCAGTGTTGGTGCTTTCGGGATCTCACGGCAAAATTGCGGCGGCTCTACAGCGGCTTACTGCACCGTGACGGCTGATGATGTTTCCCCTGCAGAGCATCCATCGGACGGCGTGTGTAAAATCGCTTATGATTGTTCGGAGGGTGGATTCAAAGGCCACGAGAAAGATCCGGACTGCTCTGCCGCTGAGAAGACTGCGGAAACATGCAAGCTGATTAGAAGCGTTTCAAACACTTCAAAATATACTCGTTATTGTCGTCTGGGTCATGGCGGGACCAAGATCACGCCGACTGATTCGGTCGGGGCTCCAACACCTGGCGCGTTCTCCTATGAACTGGATAGCGATGGAAAAGTGATCGGCGTTTACGACTCTGTTAGTCAGGTCTATGTGAATTAAGCAAAAAAAATGCCAGCTGATTTTACAATCACCGGCATTAAGTTTTGTCCCAGTCTTGTCCCGTCTTTGTCCGTGTTAGTAAATACTATCAGGTCAAGGCCAGCAAATTTGGTAGGACTAGGCAGATTCGAACTGCCGACCTCTACCATGTCAAGGTAGCGCTCTAAGCAGGCAAGGGGTGCAAAACCCCCATGTAACTGTTTGATTTATATGGGCTGTAAAACATCAAAAAAGCATGTGTTTTCGTACAGTAAATATTCTGCAAAGTATTGATATTTATATTGTTATCCGCGCTCTTTAAGCTATATATGGTCTGCACCGTGCATTAATCTTAGCTACGACCTCGTACATTTGATCAGCCTATAATGGCTTCTTATGGTTACCATTTACGACTATCTGGTACCATCGATTAGTTCTTTGTGGCAATAGATCAGATATTTTCCCTTCAGATACACTGCAACTGCAGTCGCATTACGGCGGTGCAACAAAATTAAGTTATTGCTGGAGTGATAAAACCATGTCCGCAGGAATCCGTACAGAATCAGGTCTTTCCACAGGTGAAAAGAATACACTGCTCAACCGTCTGGCATCAGCCGGTTACAGCCAGGTAACTGATATCCGCTTTCCAAAGGAACTGGAATATACCGTATCCTCCTACCGCAAAGATCCTATGGACCCTCAAGGGACTGAAGCCTGGATAGTCAAATTCAGTCCAGTCTAAGGATTTCACCCTTCAAGCTGGGTGGAGAAAAGATTTAAGAGACCGCTAATGCATCTAGTCGTGCATTGGCGGTTTTTGTATTTAGGGAAAGGGATGTTTATTTTTGGGGTTGCGGAATTGTTCGGCAATCTATTTTTCTGCGGTGACACTTCTAGAACTTCAATTTCATATCCACTTTCGCACCATCCACAGAGTCTAGATAGTTCTTACCTGATCCGATTGGATCTTGGGGATCCATCTGACTTTCTTCGGTTATTAGAGATGCTCCAATATCGGTGGAGGACTCAGCAGTTTTTTGCGGCAATTGTACAGTTTTCTTTTCTTCAGGCTTTATTTTCAGGTTTTCAATAGCCTGACGTTCTGTATCGGAAAGCAATGGGGTCTGATCAAGGTCAGCCTTATTGCCATCTTCTACGGGAAGATTTTCTACGCTGAGGTTCAAAGAACTGGTATTTGAATCTAGCGCCTCTATCTTGCCGTCAGACAAAGCGGCTGGGCTGCTGATAACTAGGGTGGCTAAGAAGAGTAGCTTTAACAGGCTGAGAGGACGTGATGACATGGGGATACCGATTGTTGAGTTAGGGTATTTTAAAGCGTCAAAAAACTTTGATCCAGTCAGCAATAAGCCAAACAAGAATCGAACATCATTTTTATGACACTCGTTGCCAAATCTGACGTTACTTTCGACTAAATTTTTCCGGTTATGAACCCCAATTGATTTTTCTGTGACCTATAGCTATTCCCCGATTAGATGTGATGAGGTTGCTAGATGAAATGTCTAAATTTTAAGATATCCGTTACTGCTGCGGTTGTCTCACTGTTTTTTATACTAGCGGTGTTTCCTTGGTCACAGGCAGAAGCCAATGAGCGTAGATACAAGCAATGTCGTCAACAGGCTTTTACCAATATGGCGTTGTCGAGCAAGACTCCGTTTTTTCTGTTGGGGTTGGCTAATCAAATGAATGACTGCCTGAAGTACTTGACGCCCAGGCAGCGGGCGCGGATTGAAAGGGAACGGGGGCAGGATAGCTTCTCTCGTTTGCCGGTCAGGGGGCGCTGGGGATAACCAGAGCGGCACAAAAAAGCCCGATCGTTTTACAGGTCGGGCTTTTTAATTCAGTGCAGCGTGAGCTGCAAAAGCTGATTAGCTGTTGGCTTTGGCCAGCGCTGCGTTCAGAGTCGCGCTTGGACGCATGACCTTCTTAACAGTTTCACGCTTGGCGTGGTAGTAACCGTCAAGACCGGCAGGTTTGCCTTGTGCTTCGGCCAGCTCGGAAATGATCTTCTCTTCGTTGCTGCTCAGCTCTTCAGCCAGAGATGCAAACTGAGCGGCCAATTCGGCGTCTTCAGTTTGTGCTGCTACGGCCTGTGCCCAGTAGAGGCCCAGGTAGAAGTGGCTTCCGCGGTTATCCAGCTCGCCAACCTTACGTGAAGGTGACTTGTTGTTTTCCAGCAGTTGGCCGGTAGCAACGTCCAGAGTCTTGGCTAGGATCTTGGCGCGAGGGTTATCACTCTTGATACCCATCTCTTCCAGAGAGACCGCCAGAGCCAGGAACTCACCCAGGGAATCCCAACGCAGGTGGTTCTCTTCTTCAACCTGCTGTACGTGCTTAGGCGCAGAACCACCCGCACCAGTCTCGTACATACCGCCGCCTTTCAGCATTGGTACGATGGACAGCATCTTGGCAGACGTACCCAGTTCCATGATTGGGAACAGGTCAGTCAGGTAGTCACGCAGTACGTTACCGGTTACAGAGATGGTGTCACGGCCACGGATCATACGCTCCATGCTGCGACGGATCGCTTCTTCGTAAGTCTGTACACGGATATCCAGGCCAGTCAGATCGTGTTCCTGCAGGTAGCAGTTAACTTTCTTGATCAGCTCGATATCGTGTGGACGGTTGCGGTCCAGCCAGAAGATAGCGGGAGTGTCGGATTGACGGGCACGGGTAACGGCCAGCTTAACCCAGTCGCGAACAGGCTCGTCTTTAGTTTGGCAGGCGCGCCAGATATCACCTTTCTCGACTGTGTGCTCCATCAGCACATTACCTTTGCTGTCAACAACGCGCATGGTACCGTCGGCTTCCAGTTCGAAGGTCTTGTCGTGAGATCCGTATTCTTCAGCTTTCTTAGCCATCAGACCAACGTTAGGTACTGTGCCCATGGTGGTTGGGTCAAAAGCGCCGTTGGTCTTACAGAAGTTGATCATCTCCTGATAGATCTTGGAGTAGGTGCTCTCAGGCATAACTGCTTTACAGTCTTGTGGCTTGCCATCAGGGCCCCACATCTTACCGCCGTTACGGATCATGGCAGGCATGGACGCATCAACGATAACGTCGGAAGGTACGTGCAGGTTGGTGATGCCCTTGTAGGAGTCAACCATTGCCATGTGAGGACGGTGCTCTTTAACCGCCAGGATGTCGCGGTGAACTTCTTCACGCTTGGAGCGGGGCAGGGTTTCAATCTTGTCGTAGACGTCGCTCAGACCGTTGTTGGGGTTAACACCCAGCTCGGCGAACAGATCGGCGTGCTTTTCAAATACGTCTTTGTAATAAACGGTAACCGCGTGACCAAACACGATAGGGTGGGAGACCTTCATCATGGTCGCCTTAACGTGCAGAGACCACATAACACCGGACTCTTTAGCGTCTTGCAGGGTACCTTCGAAGAAGTCACGCAGGGCTTTAACGCTCATGCGCATGGCATCGATGATTTCACCGGTTTCCAGCTGCAGCTTCTTCTTAACGGTTACATTACCGTCGCCATCGACAAACTCGATGCGAACGTCACCAGCCTGAGGCATGGTGTAAGACTGCTCGGCGGAGTAGAAGTCACCACCGCGCATGTAATCGGCGTGAGTGCGGGAAGCCATGCTCCACTTGCCCATGGAGTGGGGGAATTTTCGGGCAAACTTTTTAACAGGCTCTGGTGCGCGGCGATCGGAGTTACCTTCACGCAGTACTGGGTTAACGGCGCTACCTAGGATCTTGGAGTAACGAGCGTTAACCTCTTCTTCCTCTTTGTTCTGGGGATCCTGAGGGAAGTCAGGCAGGTTGTAGCCTTGCTCTTTTAGCTCAGCGATACAGGCGTTCAGCTGTGGGATAGAAGCACTGATGTTTGGCAGCTTAACGATGTTTGCTGCAGGGTCTTGGGTCAGGTTACCCAAGAAAACTAGACCATCTTCTACTTTTTGATCATCGCTCAGGTTTTCCGGGAAGGCTGAAAGAACACGTCCTGCAAGAGAGATGTCGGTGATCTTAACGTTGATGCCTGCAGCGGAGGTAAAAGTTCTGACGATAGGAAGCAGAGAACAGGTCGCCAGTGAGGGCGCCTCGTCGGTCAGAGTGTAGTAAATCGTTTGACTTGTTTCGGTCATGGTATCCCCTATTATTTTCGGCTGGTCGCCAAGTGCCTGAACGGTACAACTTTTGGTTGCCGACTTAACAGGCTTACTCAGGATTACAAATTCGGCGGCCTATTGTATGGCCTTTAGTGCTGGTACTGAAGTAGTAGAGGGTAAAAAAGTGGCGGTTTTCTACCAAAAGATAATAATCCTACCTACTACATTAGTGGAAGGTGAGTCGAGGTGTATCGGCGGGATGTTTGGTTTTTAAGTTAAATAAAATTAATAAAAACAATTGGATAGGGTTTTAGTGATAATGTTTTGAAGGGTTTTTAATGTTGCTGTGCACAATTCTGTGAGATATATCAATCAACTTTTTCTGTAGTAACGCTACAACAGAACTAGCCGAAAGCATTAACGTTTTTAGATGCGGGTAATGGGTGAGAGACAGGGGTGGATAGGATCAAAAACAGGAAAGGCCAGCTCTTGAATACTGGGGATGGTCTGAACAAGTAGCTTCAAACTGTCCAGTTTCTATTTTCAACGCAGAAATACCTCGCTGGAT
>JAPHRD010000135.1 GCA_026196225.1 Motiliproteus sp. | reverse complement strand
CTACCCCTTGAACCACAAGTTCTCTGTTCAATCAACTTAGTTCGCACGATATCCCATTGCTACACCAGTCCCTGAATACGATCTGCTTCCGCTTAGGCGGGCAAACTAACAGTCGTGTCGTCATCGTAATTGCTGTCAGGTCCTCTGCGGCGATTAACAAACAGCGAGTGGCCAGTCTGCTTTTTGGCGATATGTTTGGCATCGCTGGCGAGACGGGCGACGTCATGGTGACTGCTGCAACGATCGGGGTCAGGTAAGGCGATACCGATAGAGATGGTTACCAAAGGAAAAAACCGAGTTGTACCGTGACGATCCAGGCTTTCAATACCGCCTGCCTCTCGATCTTGTTTATTGTAGAACTCGGCTACCCTGGATTCGAATTCTGCCTGAATCTGCTTACAGCGCAATTGCCAGTCAGGGCTACCTACCAGCACCAGAAAATCATCGCCGCCGATGTGGCAGATTAAATCATGGGTATCGTTGATCCAGTGCTTGATGCAGTCGGCCAGGAATACGATTAGCTGATCACCGCGCTGATAGCCGTAGTGGTCGTTAAAGGACTTAAAATTGTCGAGGTCAAAATAGCAGGCGGCAAATTCAGCCCGTTGTTTGAGGCGCCAGGTTACTTCTTCACTGGCAGGCACGCTGCCGGGTAGCAGGGTAAGTGGGTTGGCGTAACGGGCATTCCTGATCTGGCATTCGGTAATCAGTTTTAGCAAATTGACGATGCTGCCGATTCCCAAATATTTGCCCTGATTGGTGATGATAAAGTCAGCGCTGGGGGTTTCGGTGTTGCTTCGAGTGATGCGGTCGCTGACGGCTTCCAGCGCGGTACGATCTTCGAGAACCAGTGGGTTGATATCCATGTAGCGCTTGACCGACTTGCGGTCATGGATTTCGCGACCGAACAGGTCCAGATAAAGACCGAGGCAAGTATCTCGACTGAGCAAGCCGATTGGAGTGTCACCATCCACAACGGCTAACGAGCGCACCTCTTTGTGGTTGCGGAGCACCTGCACCGCTTCACCAATGGAACAATCGGCATCAATGGGGGGGATGACTCGGGTGATAGATGATAAATTTTGTTGGGTGTTGGTTAAATGGTTGCTGTTGCTGCCATTACTGAATCGAAATAGCTGAGAATCCAGCTCTTTTGGTGGTAGCGCGGTGGGGCGTGAAAAATAGTAGCCCTGCTGGATCTTTAAACCCATCTCATTGAGAATTCGATGTTCCTCGATACGCTCGATGCCTTCGGCGATAACCTGGCACTGGATGCTACGGGCCACTTCCATAATTGATCGTACGAACTCCTGCTTGATCTGAGCCGTATCCAGCCCCTCGATAAAATGGCGATCGATCTTCACGTATTGGGGACGTAGCTCCGACCAGGAGCGTAAACCCGAATAGCCTGCCCCCAGATCATCAAGCGCAACTTCAAAGCCGAGTTCCCGATAGTGGGCGGTGGCTTCCTTCATCATGTCATAGTCGTCGATCGGGAACTGTTCGGTGATCTCAATCACCAGTTTTTCTGGATCAAAGCCGACCTTTTCCAGCAGCTCCAGGGTCATTCCGCTTTTGAAATCGGGTTCAGCCAGGGTGGCGGGGGTAACATTAAGAAACAGCTTGCCATCCAGTCCCAGGTGCTTGAAGCGTCGCATCGATATCTCCCGGCAGAGTAGCTCCAGTTCCAGCAATCTCCCGCAGCGTTGTGCGGTCTTGAACAGACTGATGGGAGAGTGCAGGGGGCTGGAGGCGGGGCCTCGAATCAAGGCCTCATAGCCAATGATGCAGCGCTCTTGAGTATTAACGATCGGCATGAATAGCGGGAGCAGCAGTTGGCGTTGGAGTATGTTATCCAGTTCTTTGATCATCTTGACCTCTGCCAAGCGGGTTTCATGGGCGTTTACGGCTAAATCTAACGGCATAGAGTTACAACTTGGTTTACAGGCGAAAGGCGTAAATATTGGGCGGGTGTTTAATAGCGTGATTCCAACATGGGAATATGTCTGTTTGATGACGAGTAGAGAGAGAGGTTGGGTTGATTGACCTGTGGCAAGTGGTTGGCATCAGCGGAAGGTCTGTAATTTTACTGTCATAAAAAAGCACTATTTTTTAGTGCTAATTCAAAAAACGTTGGGCGGTTGTAGAATGCGTATTTCCACTTTAAGTCGTGGCAGTGCTGGCTTGCTTTTGCTTGCCAGTGTTGGCATGGCATGCAGTGTATTTTGGGGTTTAGAGAAACTGAAGGAACCCTACCGTCTAAACGAATCCTATTTTGGCGTGGTTGAACAGGTGTCGGTTAAAACCCGCTTGTTGATTGACAATTATCTGCGCACCGGAGATGCGGCGGACCTGCAAAAGGCCCAAGGATTTTTAGCCGGTGAATTCAAAGATTCGCTATCTCAGTTGCCATCCTCTTTGCAGACGGCGATTTTTCCAGCGATTAACGATCTGCAGCAGAGTATGGAAGTTGATCTTCGTTCAGCGGGAAAGCTGGCCGGCGGCATTCAATCACTATTGCTGCAAAATGAACGGGAGCAGATTGCTTCACTCGATAGTCTGCAGGACTACGTTACCGAAGCGGAACACTCAGCTTCCGCAGAGCTGGTTGCTCAATATCGCGCCCACATCTCCAAACTTCTGCACCTGATTGCTAAGCGTTCCATCTTACGTAGCAGTTATTTTTCTGCCCCTTCATCGCAAATAAAAATGAGCCTTGAACAGATCAGTCAGGATATCGAATCCGAAGCCCAAACAATTCAGAAGCTGCCACTTCTGGGCGTTAAGGCCGAGGTGGAAGAAGATGAATTTGCAGCATTGATGGGGCTTGATGAGGCAGAAGATGAGTCTTCTGCAGAGTCTATCGACAAGGGCGAAGAGATTGGCGGTGAAATAGCCTACCTTGCCGGCCGCTATCTCCCCGAACTGGAACGTACCGTTAGCTTGGTGGAGCTGGGCATCAGCGCCAAAATCCGGGTAGGGGAGTTGACCCGAGCGCTGGAGCAGCGAGTAAAAGCGAGCAAAAGTTATATCGATCAGGAGCGTCAAAACGTAGAAGATCTGGTCATCACCTTGTTGGTTGGATTTTTATTGCTACTGTTCATCGTTTGCGTGATCAGCGCAATCTTGCAGTTGCGAGTGCTATCAGGGATGAGCAGGGTATCGTCTTATATTGCTTTGCTCAGTGACGGCGATTTTTCGAGGCCGCTGGACAATACAATGTACTTCAAGGAATTACATCACTTGGTTGAATGTGCCAACCGTATGCAGGGGTACCTTTGCGAACTGGTCAAAGAGATTCGTCAGGAAGTTGGCAAAGTGAGGCAGGTCAGTGATTCGGTGGACCGCTTTTCCAAAGATATCTACTCAAGTACCAGCCAGCAGAGAGAGCGCACTGATGAAGTCAATAACGCTATGTCTGAGTTGGTGCAGTCCTTTCGCTTGGTGGCAGGGCATGCTGTTGAGGCTTCAGGTACCGCCGAGCTGGGCCAGCAGTCGGTTCAACATAGTGCTGAAGTGATGGATAGCTTGACCGGCAGTATTGGTGATCTGGCCCGCGAAGCAAGTGAAGGGGCCGGAATGGTTGCCCGCCTTCGGGACGATTCACAGAATATCGAATCGGTACTCAATGTGATCATCTCTATTGCCGATCAGACCAATCTGCTGGCACTCAATGCTGCCATCGAAGCTGCCCGTGCGGGTGATCATGGTCGTGGCTTCGCTGTAGTGGCTGATGAGGTAAGGCAGTTGGCTCAGCGTACAGCTGAGTCCACTCAGGAGATTCGTCAGATGATCGAAGGGTTACAGCAGTCGTCTGACCATGTAGTGACCGCAATGGAACGTCAGCAGCGTCAGGCGGAGCGCTCGGTCGAGTATGCCAGCAAGGCCGGTGAGTCTCTGCATCAAGTGGTAGATGCGATCTCTCAGATCAGCGGTATGAATACGCTTATTGCTCAGGCTACCGAGGAGCAATCTTGCTCGGCAGATTCGGTGCAGGAGAGTGTGGCTGACGTACAGTGCCAGTCTCAAACCGCCGCGCAGCAGGCCACTGACGTTCGCCGGCAAAGTGATGATCTGTCTCAGGTCAGTTTGGGGTTAACCCGTTTGGTTGAACGCTACGTGATTTAATCCGTAAAAATCCCTCATGTTTGCCCGGGACTTGGGTCTCGGATAGCTATTTCGGTATAATTGCAGCTTTTTCCCACCAAGAAGCGGCTGTAATGAAATTCATCGTTAAACTCTTCCCCGAAATAACCATCAAGAGTAAACCAGTTCGCAAGCGTTTTATTCAGCGTTTGCAGTCCAACCTACAGATTATCTTGCGTCGTATCGACGAGAAGACCCAGGTCAGCGGACAGTGGGATAAGGTGGTGGTCGAAACCGGTAGCGATGAGCCGGAACAGCTGCAGCGGATTGTAGAGGCCTTGCAGTCTACGCCGGGGATCACTCACTTTCTGGAAGTGAAGGAGTATCCGCTGGGTAGTTTTCACGAGGTGTATGAACTAACCCGAGACGTCTACGCCGATAAGATCGCCGGCAAAACCTTTGTGGTTCGGGTTAAGCGCGCGGGCAAGCATGATTTTAAATCCGGTGACCTGGAACGTTACGTCGGTGGTGGTCTGCTGCAGCATTGTGAGTCTGCTGGGGTTGATTTGCATCATCCCGAAATTACCGTTCAGCTAGAGGTGCGGGATCAGAAGCTCTATATCATCGAAAACCGTTACCCGGGTCTGGGCGGCTTCCCCTTGGGCAGTCAGGAAGGGGTGTTGTCATTGATCTCAGGCGGCTTCGATTCAACGGTCTCCAGTTACATGACCCTGAAGCGGGGCTGCAAAACTCATTACTGCTTCTTTAATCTCGGAGGTGCGGCCCACGAAACCGGTGTCAAGCAGGTTTCCCACTATATCTGGGAGCGCTTTGGTTCCTCTCATCGGGTGAAATTTATTACCGTTCCCTTTGAGGATGTGGTCAGCGAAATTTTAAGCTCGGTTCATCATTCTCAAATGGGGGTGGTTTTGAAGCGGATGATGCTGCGTGCCGCTACTCGAGTGGCTGAACGTATGGGGATCACTGCCTTAATCACTGGAGAGAGTATTGCCCAGGTTTCCAGCCAAACTCTGCCCAATCTGTCGGTGATTGATTCGGCGACTGATATGCTGGTTTTGCGGCCGCTGATTACCTCTGACAAGCAGGACATCATCGATACATCACGTGTGATCGGTACCCATGATTTCGCCAAGAGTATGCCCGAGTATTGCGGTGTGATCTCAGATCGGCCCACTACCCATGCGCGCATCGAACGTATCAAGGAAGAGGAAGAAAATTTCGATTTTGCGGTGCTTGATCGAGCCATCGAATCCAGCCGCATGATGCGTATTGATCAGATCGCTGAAGAGGCGGAATCTCAGGTTGAGGTGGAAACCGAACAGGAGGTTCGTAGCGACGAAGTGATTATCGATATTCGCCACCCTGACGAAGAGGAGCTGTCGCCGCTAGAGGTGGAGGATGTTGAAGTGTTAAAGATGCCTTTCTACTCTCTGGCTTCCAAATACCCAGAATTGGATCAGCAAAAAGAGTATCTGCTTTACTGCCCCAAAGGTGTTATGAGCCAGCTTCATGCGCTCTATCTGAAAGAGCAGGGCTTTAATAATATTAAGGTATACCGACCCGGTAGTTAACCGAGTCGGTGGTTGTGGCGCTCAGAAGCCCAATAGGGCTTCAATGTGTGCAGCGGTGCTATAGGCCAGAGAGCTAGGGTTGTAGCCTCCCTCCAAGACCGAGACGATACGGTTGTCGGAATAAACCCTCGCCGTATCCATCAATAGCTGGGTGATCCAGCGGTAGTCATCTTCGTTGAGCTTCAGATCAGCCATCGGGTCTTCCCAGTGGGCATCAAAGCCTGCGGAGATAAAAATCATATCCGGCTTGTGGGCTTGTAGCGCGGGTAGGCAACGTTTTTCTACGATCTCTCTGAATGCCTTGCCATCGCTGTCTGCTTCAAGCGGACAGTTGATAATATTGGGACGCTCTATCTCACTGTAGCGTTCCGGATAGAACGGGTGCTGGAAGGTCGAGCACACCATCACTTCCGGGCGATCCTTGAATATATCCACCGTGCCATTACCGTGGTGTACGTCGAAATCAAAGATAGCGACTCGTTCGATTCCAGGCTGCGCCAGGGCATGTATGGCACCAATGGCAACATTGTTGTAGAAGCAGAATCCCATCGCCATATTGTGTTCGGCGTGGTGGCCTGGTGGTCGCACGGCGCAGAAGGCATTGTCAGTTTTGCCACTGATCACTCGGTTAGTTGCCATGATGGCAGAGCCGGCCGCTAAGGTGGCAGCATGCAGAGATTGAGGGCAGAGGGCGGTATCTTCGTCGGCATAAACAACACCACGCTCCGGTACTTTCATCTTTAACCGGGTGGGGTGCAGCGGCGCGTGTGCCAACAGCAGTTGCTCTTCGGTGGCGTGCACCGAATTCATATGAAACAGGTGATCCTTAAGACCGGTGCGTTCCAATTGGCGGGCGATGGCAAGGAGTCTGATCGGGCTTTCAGGATGTTCGGGGCCCATATTGTGCAGCCCACAATCCTGATGACTGATGTAGGTAGTGACCATGACCTTATTGTTATTCCTTTGTTCTTGACGACAGATGTTCGCAGTTCCCCGCGGTGCTGCCTGTAAGTGTAATCCAAGCCGGGGCGGTCGGCGCTTAGTAAAAGGTAGTAATTTCGTTAGTGCTAATGTTTGATGGACAGTCAAATTTTAGGTGTTTAAAGCCCAGAAGGTAGATATTTTGCCGAAATTGACTTCGATCAGGTACCTGAGCGCTAGCCACGGGTATTATTAAACCCACAGCATAGAACTGTTATTAGGCACCGTTGGACTCACCCTTCCTCGGTGCTTTTTTTTGCCTGTCTTTTTTCATCACTCATCCTCTTCGATTGCTTAAGGCTAAACTTATAGTTATCTTTTCCTCACCCGTAAGTAGTTGATGTCATAAAGGGAGTTTGAGTGCCGGCGATTGAATACGACAAGCTGCGTGTACTGCTGATTGATAGCAGCGGCAACATGCGATCTACCATCAAATCGATGCTGGAAAGTCTCGGGTTCTCGCAAGTGCGAGCGATGACTATCAGCGAGCGGGTGCTGGACGTCATCGCTGACACTGAGTTCGATATTATTCTGCTGGGCCATAATGTTCATGATCGCTATTCCGGTCTGCAGCTGTTGGAAGAAGCTCGCTTTAAAGGACTGATCAAACCCACTTGCAGCTGGGTGTTGATGTCCAGCGATGCCTCCCAGGAATCTGTGCTGTTTGCCATAGAAGTACAGCCTGATGAGGTGCTGATTAAGCCTTTCTCCATGGAAGAGATGCGTCATCGTCTTGATCATCTTTGCCTTCGCCGAGCTGCTCTACAACCTATTGAAAAGATGATCGAACGTAATGCCCCCAACCGTGCGATCAAGCTTTGCGATACCTTGCTGCCAAAATCTGATCCCAATTATGATCGAGCTCAGATGATTAAGGGCCAATTGCTGATGGATACCGAGCAGTACGATAAGGCCGAGCCGATCTTCGAGCATTACTACTGGGAAGGGAAGGATATTCGTCAGGGCTACTACCTTGCGGAATGCCAGTTCCGGATGGGCAAGCTGAAAGAATCCCGTGAGTTGCTGGAGACTCTTTTAGGTAGTCACCCATTGCTAATCCCGGCTTACGATCTGTTGGCGAAAGTGTATGAGGCAATGGGGGACTTGGAGCAAGCTCAGCAGCGTTTGAAAGAGGGTGCTACTCGCGCTCCCTTAACTATTCAACGACAATTGGAGTTGGGTCGAGTGGCGACCCACACCAAACAGTTAGGAATGGCAGAGCAGGCCTATCGCAAGTCGATTAGCCTGGGCGAAAATAGTTGCCAGGCGGTACCGGAATCGTTTTTATGTCTGGCCAATGTGCAACGGATGCAGATGGAAGGTGCGGAGGGCAGGGCCAAGCAGGATGCAATAATCAGCATTGATCGATTGTTGGCACAAGCCAAGCGGAAGTTTTCACGTGATCCTCAGGTTAAGCTGGCGTCGGAATTACTAATGGCTCAAGTATTTGAGGATGCTGGAGATGAGGAGCGTTCTGCCGGCTGCTTGGATAACGCCCAAGTGATTGCTGATGAGGCCGGGTTGTTGCAAGAGATGGATCAGATCCGTCAACAGGTCTTGGCGCAGGCGCCTGCACGCATTCAGCAGCAACCGGAAAAAACTGAAGAGGTGGAAGAGGAGTCGCAGCAGCATGATCCGGTGATGAGTGCTAAGGTAAATCGCATTGGTGTGCGTAATTACTTAGCCGGTAAACCGGGGCAGGCGATCCGATACTTCGGTATGGCCTTTGAGCACGACAATAATAATGTTTCGGCATTGTTGAATCTTGGCCAATTGTTTCTGGAAGCAGCTCGGGATACACCTAGTCGCAGTGATGAACGAATGAAGATGTTTCAGCGTTATATGCGACTCGCAGAGCGGCTGCCATTCAATCAGTTGCAGCATGATAAGTTTCAACATCTGAAAAAATTGAGTACTATTGAAATGACAGCCCTTCCGGACGGACCCATCGGAAATTTACTGAAATAGGGCTTAAGGACCGCTGGTTTAAGCCGTAAACATTAATATATGTCACAAATCTAATGATCCGCCCGGTGGCAAGGGGTTGAGTAATGACAGCTGAACGTCGCGATAGTAAACGTCGGCATGTCGTCTGGAAAGCCATTATCAGTCGACTCAATGGTGAGCAGTTCATGGGCAGTACAGCCAATGTTTCTGATAGTGGTATGTTTATCATTGTGGATAAACCGTTAATCTCTGGTGAGCAGCTCCACGTTGATGTGGTTTCAAAGTGTACCGGCAGGGCGTGTTTTTTCAGTCTCAGTGGTACGGTGGTCTACAATCGTCAGTTGGAGTCCAATTTGGGCAACGCTGTAGGTTTGCGGCTGCGAGATCCCGATCCCGCCTATGTTGAGATGATCAACGGTTGTGAGCCGTTACAGCGTGCTGAGATCGCCTGCTAACTGAGTTTCTTTTCAATATTTTGTTTTTCTTCAAGAACCTAGATCTGTGTCAAGGTTCTGGGTGCTTACCTTTCTAGAACGTAGACCTGAGTCAAGGTCAGTTTTTACTTCCTTCGTTATAGTAATTCCAAGGCTTTTAGCCGGGGGAGGTATAACCGTGGAAACCGAGAAAAGACAGCAGTGTCGGTTGCATGTGGTTTGGAAAGCAACGCTAACACGACTCAATGGTGAGCAATTGCCGGGTAGCACCGATGATGTTTCAGAAAGCGGCATGAACGTTATTCTGGATAAAGAATTAGTTATGGGCGAGCCAGTCAGTGTCGAGGTGGTTTCCAAATGTACGGGACAGCTCTGCTACTTTATGCTTGATGGCGTCATTATTTACAACCGCGATCTTGATTCCAATATGGGGTTTGCGGTGGGCTTGCGTCTTCTAGATCCCGCTCCCTGCTATATCGAATTTGTACGTCGTTTTTCCTCCGAGAGCCAATACTTCAGGGTTGGCTAGCGTACTCAATAGTCCATTGCGGTAACTTGACCACTGTCGATTTCAGTCGTTAGTGGTTTTTTTTGTTATCGATTTCGCATGTTTTTGTTATTGAAGCTATTGTAGTTAATGCTGATTATTGGCCCAGCTGACAAAGTGTTGCGGCCCGTTCTACTTATTGAGTAGTTGTTAGCTGAATGAAGCTGACATAAAGTGGGTTGTGGTTTCACGCAGTAAATAAACCATTAAAACAAGAAATACAGCGTTCGAGTTTCATGGTCGGACGTCTGTTCAGGGTTAGGTGAAAACGGGAGATTTCATCCAGCTCTGCATCCAATGAAGGTGAAACTCATGGCGAGAATAATAAAATCCATGCCAGAGGCGAATAATCAGGATGCCGCCCGTCGGTACCTGAAGCGTTCATCCCTGGTCCCAGTGTTTGCTTCCCTGCTTTGTCCCTCTGTCTTTGCTGCCAATTTCAATATCGGTGAAGTCGAAGCCTCATTCAATTCACAGATTTCTATTGGTGGTTCTTGGCGTGCTGAGGATGCCGATCTATCACAAATCTCCGGTGGCAATGGCGGTACCATGCCGGCCACCAACAATGGCGTAAACGACGACGGTAATCTCAACTTCAATAAAGGTGAAACCTTTTCGCGTGTATTGAAAGGTGTTCACGATCTGGAGCTGCGATACAACAATGTCGGTGCCTTTTTCCGGGGCAAATATTGGTATGACTTTGAGCTTAAAGATGATGATCAGGCTTGGGGGCATGTCAATAATGGCTACGGGGCTGAAACCGAATTGAGCGACAATGGTTTTAATGATTACGCCAAGTTTTCGGGCGCAGAGTTGCTAGATGCGTTCGTCTACGGCGAGTTTGAGCTGGGTGATATGTATCTGGATGCTCGCCTAGGTAGACAGGTTGTCAGCTGGGGAGAAAGTACCTTTATTCGCGGTGGAATCAACTCCATCAACCCCATCGATGTAGCCTCTTTCCGTCGTCCTGGTGCTGAGATCAAAGAGGGATTGCTGCCAGTCAATATGCTCTTCGGTAACTTGGCCATTACCGATGCTTTGAGCGCAGAGGCTTTTTATCAGTTGAAATTCGAAGAAACCGCTATTGATGGTTGCGGTACCTTCTTTTCTACCGTCGACTATGTGGCTGAGGGTTGTAATGTCCTGACCCTGGGATCAATAGCCGGAGTTAGTGATTTTACCGCGTTAAATCTACCGTTGGTCTTTCCTACATCGGGGCCTTTGCTTGTAAATCGAGCTGCAGATGGCAACCGAAAAGCCAGTGATAGCGGTCAGTTTGGCATTGCCTTCCGTTATTTGGCGGAGTCGCTAAATGATACTGAATTTGGTTTCTACTACATGAACTACCATAGCCGTACCCCTATGGTGAGTGGTATCAAAGCAACCGCAGCTAACCTGGGAAATAATTTTGTTCCAGGCAACCAGTTGGGTGGCAACCCTGAGTATTTCACTGAGTATCCAGAAGACATCTCTTTGCTCGGTCTGAGTTTCTCCACCAATATCGGAGATGTTGCTGTTTCCGGTGAGATTAGTCACCAGCAGGATATGCCTGTGCAGATTAACGGTGCTGACCTTGTCGGTGCGATCTTAGGTGCTCCTACTGCAGCCTCTGCGCACGTGGCTGCTGTGGGGGTTGGTGGCGAGGTAGATGGCTATCAGACCTTCGACGTTACTCAAGTCCAATTTACCCTGATCAAGTTCTTTGAGCAGGTGATGGGAGCCAGCCGAGTTGCGCTGGTAGGGGAGGTCGGTTACACCCGAATGCACAGTTTTGACGAGGCCGATCAGGGTGGGCTACGCTTTGGTCGCCCTAGTGAATACGGTACCTCTGGCAATGACGGTTTTGTCACCGAAGACTCCTGGGGATATCGTGCCCGGGTGATCTTTAACTACAGCGATGTTTTCGCCGGTGTGAATCTTAAGCCAAGCATCTCTTGGGCCCATGACGTGGATGGGTATTCTCCTGCCAACGCCAGTGGTTTCGTAGAAGACCGCAAAGCATTGAGTTTGGCGTTGAGTGCAGATTATCTCAATACTTACACCGCCAGTATCTCCTACACCCGCTTTGGTGATGGAGATTACAACATCACCAAAGACCGTGATTTCGTAGCTGCCAGTGTCGGTATCTCTTTTTAATAGTGTCCTTGCTGACCATGTTAGCTTGATAGAAGATGAGGACAGATTGATGATCAATAAGAATAAAATTGCGGTAGCGTGCCTGTTGTCGATGGCGTTACATGCTGGTACTGCGGGAGCCGCGGTCAGTGCCGATGAGGCAGCCAAGTTGGGAACCAGTTTGACGCCCATTGGTGCCGAGAAAGCTGGCAATAGCGATGGATCGATTCCTGCGTGGGATGGTGGTGCAGCTGTTGTTTCTGCCGATCAGCGCTATCAGAATCCATTTGCCGACGAGGCAACGTTGTTTACCATTACTGCCAGCAATTATGAGCAGTATCGCGAAAAGCTGAGCGACGGCCAGGTCGCGTTGCTGAATAAGTATCCTGAAACCTACAAAATTCCGGTTTATAAAACCCACCGTACAGCGACATTCCCAGATCGGGTTTATGAAGTGGCGAAGAAAAATGCTACCTCAGCGACCCTGGCTGAGGGCGGAAGCGGTCTACTCGGTTTTGAAGAAACCGTGCCGTTCCCGATTCCACAAAGTGGTGTTGAGGTAATTTGGAACCATATCACCCGCTACCGAGGCGGCTCTCTGGAACGGACCATGGTGCAGGTGCCCGTGCATCGAAATGGCAACTTTACGCCCGTGCGTTTTCTCGAGCGTCTGGTATGGCCGCAGTATCTGAAAGATGGTTTTGATGCCAATAAAGATGACAATATCCTTAACTACTTTACCCAGGTTGTTCTGGCACCGACCCGTCTGACGGGTAACGTGTTGTTGATCCATGAAACACTGGATCAGGTGAAGCAGCCCCGCAAAGCATGGCAGTACAATGCAGGTCAGCGCCGTGTACGTCGTGCGCCTCAAGTAGCCTTTGATGCACCGGGTACAGCCGCAGAGGACCTGCGTACTGCAGACAATCTGGATATGTACAACGGTGCTCCCACTCGTTATGACTGGAATCTGGTAGGTAAGCAGGAGCTGTATATTCCTTACAACAGCTTCAAGCTGGCCTCCCGTGATCTATCGTATGACGATATTCTAAAGCCGGGGCATATCGACAGTGACTTGACCCGCTACGAATTGCATCGGGTGTGGGTAGTGGAAGCAACCCTGAAAGATGGCGAGCGTCATATCTATGCCAAGCGTCGTTTCTATATCGATGAGGATAGCTGGCAAGTATCCATTGTGGATCACTATGATGCCCGTGGTGAGCTTTGGCGTGTAGGTGAGGCTCATGCCTTCCCTTATCGCGATGCCAAAGTACTGTGGCATGTAGGCGAAGTGTTGCACGATCTGCAATCTGGCCGTTATCTGGCAGGTAGTCTGACAAACGAGGAGAAGGCCGGTTTCCAGTTCGGGGTTTCTCTGAAGCGTAAGGAATTTACCACTTCTGCGATTCGCCGTTCCGGAAAACGTTGATGAGTGGTTTTATCTGAGCCAAATGGGCCGGTTTTTACCGGCCTTAATGAGATGGTTCCCCTCGCTCCGAAGCCTAGACTTCAGAGTGAAACCGAAAGAGGAACCATCTCATGTTTACTATCAAAGTTGTTGGAATCG
>JAPHRD010000042.1 GCA_026196225.1 Motiliproteus sp. | reverse complement strand
TCGATTCCAACAACTTTGATAGTAAACATGAGATGGTTCCTCTTTCGGTTTCACTCTGAAGTCTAGGCTTCGGAGCGAGGGGAACCATCTCATTAAGGCAGCCGAAGCTGCCTTTTCTCTCAAGGGATGCTTACATACCCTGAATATAGTTAGCAACCGCCTTAATTTCGGTGTCGCTCATCTTGCCAGCGATGTCACGCATCATCTTCGATGGATCGTTAGCACGAACGCCGTCGCGGAATGCTTTCAGCATCTGCTCAGTGTAGGCAGCGTGCTGGCCCTGAAGCTGCGGGAATACAGCCAGGTCATTACCTTCGCCAGCAGGACCGTGGCAAGCGATACAGGCAGCAACACCCTTTTCAGGAATACCAGCGGTGTAAATCATTTGACCTTTCTCTGCCAGCGCAGGATCGGAAGTTCCCACCTTAACAGCTTGAGAGGCATAGAAAGCGGCAACGTTTGCGCGATCTTCATCGGTAGCGATCATGTTAGCGAAGGCGATCATCATCGGAGCGGTACGAGTACCGTTCTTGATATCCTTCAGCTGCTTGGCGATATAGCTGGGGGTTTGACCGGCCAGCTTTGGAAAAGTAGGAGCAACGCTGTTACCGTCAGGGCCGTGACAGGCAACACATGCAGCAGCTTTTACTTGTCCGGCTGCGGCATCGCCTTCTGCCATTGCAAATCCGGAAACACCTAAAGAAACCAACAGGCTGATAAGTAATTTATTCATTGAATCTCGTCCAATCCTAAAGTTCTAAATTTAAGTCTGAGTGCTGAGCAGGCACTATTCTTTGTTTAATTAGCCCCAGCCGTGAAATATCTTTTCGACAACCAACGCCGTCCTGCTAACAAAATTCTCTGTTTTCCGGCCATGCCTCGTGGCGCCTTTTATTTCTGGCTGCCGTGGCGTTCAGGGCAACTTCGGACTACCCCACAGGCAAAATTTTCGGCATTATATACCAAACTCCTGCCAAACGGGAATGCAACCGCTCCCGCGCTGCATAAAATTAAGCCAAAGTTTATGATAGAAGAGCAAATTCACTACAACAGTGCCCAATATCTGGTAAGCGCTGCCAAGTTTCAGCAGTGTCCTGAGGATACTGGTGCCGAAGTCGCTTTTGCCGGACGCTCCAATGCCGGCAAGTCCAGCGCCATCAACACCCTGACTGGAAATTCAAAGCTGGCACGAACCTCGAAAACACCGGGCCGAACACAGCTGATCAACTTTTTCGATCTCAATCTGGAAAACAAACGACTGGTGGATCTCCCCGGCTATGGCTACGCCAAAGTCCCTACCGCCATGAAACTGCAATGGCAAAAGCATCTAGACACCTATTTGCAAAAACGCAAGAGCCTTAAGGGTTTAGTGCTGGTGATGGATATCCGCCATCCCATGAAAGAATTTGATGAAATGATGCTTGAATGGTGCAGGGAATCTTCGATGCCACTGCACATCCTGTTAACCAAAGCCGATAAACTCAAACGTGGGCCTGCACAGAGCACGCTATTGAAACTGCGTAAGCGCCTAAAGGAAGAGGTCGGGGATCTGGCCACCGTACAGACCTTCTCGGCCTTGAAGCGCAGCGGCATCGATCAATTGCAGCAACAATTGAATCAATGGCTGTTGGATTGAATCAAATAACCAGGGAAATCGCAGGAGAGTAAGGTAAGGTGAAGTTTGTATTTGGGATCGTATTTGGCATCATCATAGCCGTACAGGCCCCCAGCGCCTGGGACGCCTACCAAAAATCGGATCAGTGTAACCAATCGATGGCTAAGCAACTGAGCCACAGCTTGGCTAAAGCCCATCCCGATCTGGATGTCGTCGATTGTTCTTTCGGTCATTTCTATAAAGAATCGTTGAAAGAGCTTATCGGCTTGCAGTAATTCAAGACGCCTCGCTCCAGCCCATAAAAAAAGAGCCCTAAGGCTCTTTTTTTATGGCGCAGGCCCAGTGGGCACTGGCATACAGATCAGCTATTGCAGGCGTCCTTCAACGCTTTACCGGGCTTGAAGCCAACGGATTTGCTGGCTGGAATATCAATAGTGGCGCCAGTCTGCGGGTTTTTGCCCTGTCGAGCAGCCCGTTGACGCTGACTAAAGGTTCCAAATCCGACCAAAGAAACAGCCTCCCCTTCCGCTAGCGCATCAGTAATGCCGTCAGTAAGAGCATTCAATGCCTCTTGGGCTTGGGTTTTGGTGATGCTTGCCTGCTCCGCGATCAAAGCAACCAGTTCTGCCTTATGCATGCGAACTCCTTTTATATATTCCCTCGGATGGAAGGCTCATTAAAGCAAGGCACCTGTTTAAAGGCAAAGAGAAAATCAGAGGTATAGCGGTGAAAACTACAACAAAACCAATTCAAATCAATAAACCACAACCCGCCGCGTAAAAATCCGATCAAATTGATTCAGGCTAGCTGTTTCAATGGTTCTGTACCGGGTTAATTTGATAAGCTTGCTGCACTACTTACCACTTGGCCTGCGGGCCTTGCGATACCGATAAAACTAGTAACGTAACGGAATTCTCAGTTGCCCACCCATAAAGCCCTGACTTCACCCTCTGTTCGGACACGTTGGCAAGCCTATCGCCGGGTTCCCAGTATTCGCCTATCCCGCAAGTGGAGGCAGTGGCTATTGGATCCAGGTTCGTTAACCGCTCGCCTGGTTGAGCTAAGCAACAACAACTTCCATGTTGAAGTGGCCTTTCAAGGCTGGGGCAAACCGACTCTGTCCGAGGCCCGAGCACTGAATATCCACCCCCGTCAGCAGGTGTTGATCCGGGAAGTCAGACTCTGTGGGCACGGTGAGCCCTGGGTCTATGCCCGCAGTGTTATTCCTTCATCCACATTAAATGGCCCATTACGAATTCTAAAAACTCTGGGCAATAAGCCGTTGGGAGCCTTGCTGTTTAAGGACCCGACCATGAAACGCAAGGCCTTGGAAACTGCGGTTATCCCCTTAACCCATGAAAAAAGCGAAGCCTGGGCAAGACGCTCTGTATTCTTGCTGCGTAATCAGCCTTTGCTGGTGACGGAGGTTTTCCTAAAACCCCTACTGCAAGTACAATAGCCGCGACCAATCGATAATCTGTAAAGGCTCTTATAAAAGGGCTACGGAAGCCAACTAATCACCATGGAAATTATCCGTCAGCTGAATCAGGACAAAATTCGGGCGTTCGCTCAGTTGATGCGTCTGGATAAACCCATTGGCATCTATCTGGTGCTCTGGCCCACTTTGTGGGCGCTATGGGTCGCCGCCGAAGGGATTCCAAGAATCGATATCCTGATCATCTTTGTACTGGGCGTGGTGGTGATGCGCTCTGCTGGTTGCGTGATCAATGACTATGCCGACCGCAATTTTGATGGCCATGTAAAGCGCACTAAAAACAGACCTCTTCCCGCGGGACGGGTCAGCGAAAAAGAGGCTCTGGCCCTTTTTGCCGGTCTGATTTTGGTAGCATTTATGCTGGTGCTGTTTACCGACAAGCAAACCATCATGCTCTCCTTTGGCGGCCTGTTGCTCGCCAGCAGTTACCCCTTTATGAAGCGTTACACCTATCTGCCGCAAGTGGTTTTAGGTGCAGCCTTTGCCTGGGCGGTTCCGATGGCCTTTAGCGCCCAAACCGGCAGCATCAGCCAACAGGCCTGGTTGATCTATGCCGCTACGCTGTTGTGGACGGTGGCCTACGATACCCTCTATGCCATGGTGGATCGGGAGGACGATTTAAAGGTAGGCATTAAATCCACCGCGATTCTCTTTGGCGAAGCCGACAAATTGATTATCGCTTCGCTGCAGTTCCTAGTGATCCTGACGCTGATTTTGATGGGCGTCCAACTCAAGCTGGGCATCCCCTACTATCTGGGCGTTGCAGCCGCATCAGGGCTGTTTATCTACCAACAGCGGATCGCGCGCCATCGTGATCCCGACCAATGCTTTAAAGCATTCCTGAACAACCACTGGGTCGGCAGCGTCGTATTCGCCGGTCTATTTATCGATTATCTGCTCAAATAGAGCATCCGTTTTTACTAACATTTTTTCTGAATGACGTTGCTAGAACCCGCCTGACCACAGGTAAAACCCAAAGCCCCCTAAAAACAAGCAATTAGAATCCGCACACAACCATCTGCAATTTCTCACCTATCTAAACCGCTGTAATCCGACTGTAACATTCCGCAGTTGTAATATATCGTTAATCGTACAGTCATAGGAGTCGTGGAGTCATGTCCACCAAACGTGTACTAATTGTTGATGATGAAGCCCCTATCAGAGAGATGCTCGCCCTCGCATTAGAGATGGCTGGCTATCAGTGCATGGAAGCCGATAACGCTCAATCGGCCCACGGTTTGGTGGTGGATTCACGCCCCGACCTGATCCTGCTGGATTGGATGATGCCTGGCACCAGCGGCATCGAACTGGCCCGCCGCCTGAAGAAGGATGAGTTAACTTCAGATATCCCGATTATTCTGCTGACAGCCAAGGGTGACGAAGATAACAAGGTCCAGGGCCTGGAAGCCGGCGCTGATGACTACATCACCAAACCATTCTCCCCCCGGGAACTGGTTGCCCGCCTGAAAGCAGTTCTGCGTCGTACAGCCCCCGAGGGCGAGGGCGCTCAGATCGTCGTCAACGGCCTGGAACTAGACCCGATCTCCCATCGCATTACCTCTAATGGTTCGCCCATTGATATGGGACCTACAGAATTTAAATTGCTAAACTTCTTTATGACCCATCAGGATCGAGCATTCTCCCGCGGTCAGTTGCTGGACTATGTATGGGGCGGCAACGTCTACGTCGAAGAGCGGACCGTTGATGTCCACATCCGTCGACTGCGTAAAGCCTTGGGAGAGGAGCACGCCGTCTTGATTCAAACAGTCCGAGGTATGGGGTACCGATTCTCAAGTCAATTTGTCTAGAGATTCACTTACCTAAATGAGCCTATCTCGTTAGTGTTAACGGCCTAGGAAGCAAGTAATCCGTGAATCCTGAACTGCAACAGCAACTGAAAAAGCTGTTAATCCTTTTGCTCCTGGCCACCTGTGTAGGCTGGCTGGCAGGCTCTGTACCCTGGGCGCTTACCATCACTTTGGGATGGCTGCTGGGCAGGAACTTCTGGCAGCTGCTCAAACTTCAGCGCTGGCTAGACAACCCCAGCCAATCCGATGTCCCTGAATCGACAGGGCTATGGGGCCGCTTTTTCGATACCATTTACCGCAAGGAGCGGGACCATCGCGCCTCAGAAGCACATCTGAAAGCCATCATCAACCGTGTCCAAGAGTCCACAACCGCTCTGAAAGACGGGGTCCTGATGGTGGATGCCTACGGCAATATCGAGTGGTGGAACCGGTCTGCAAAAGCGCTACTGGGGCTTAGACGTCCCGATGACGTCGGCCAACCGGTCATCAATCTAATTCGCGATCCTCGTTTTATCCGCTATTTTGAGCGACGGATGTTCCAAGAAGCACTGGAGATCCCCTCGCCAATTAACAGCGAACTTCATCTGCAATACACCATCACCGAATTTGGCCAAAGTGAACGTTTGCTGCTAATACGGGATGTCACCCGTCTCAATCGCCTGGAGCGGATGCGACAGGACTTTGTTGGTAATGCCTCCCACGAGCTTCGCACACCGCTAACGGTGATTCAGGGCTACCTGGAGACCTTGCAGGAACAGTTTATAGATCACAATCCGGGGCTGACACGGGCGTTGCGGTCGATGGAAACCCAGGCGATTCGAATGGGCAACCTGGTTACCGACATGTTGATGCTTTCCAGATTGGAAACCACCGACAGTCTATCTGACGAGCTGCCGATCAATATCCATGGACTGATCTCCGAAATCTACGACAATGCCCTCTATCTACAGCCGGAAAAAGAGCACGAAATCACCCTCGATATCGAGCCGGGCTACTTATTACTTGGTCAGGAGAAAGAGCTGGTCAGCGCCTTTTCCAATCTGGTCTACAACGCCGTTAAATACACACCTGCCAAGGGTAAAATTAAGATCAGTTGGTGGACCAATAAGCAGGGTGGACATTTCTGTGTGCTGGACAACGGTATCGGTATCGATCCGGTGCATGTTCACCGTCTCACCGAGCGTTTCTATCGTGTTGATGATGGCCGCTCATCTAGCCAAGGCGGAACCGGACTGGGGCTGGCTATCGTTAAGCATGTGCTGCTGCGTCACAATGCCCGACTGGAGGTAGACAGTCGACCGGGTGAAGGAAGTGCCTTTACCTGTCACTTCCCCCTCTCCATGCTCAAGGCGGACAGTAACGAAGAGAGCGCCTGAACTAATCAGCCGCTCTCAGGACCACTCTTCAGTATCATGAGTTAGAAGCTGTAAACTCCTCAACCCAGAAGATAGTGGCTCCCACCACCGCAGCCGGCATAATTAACAGATTCAGCACCGGTACCATCATCCCCAAAGATACCAGTCCGCCAAATCCTAACGAACTCAAACGGCGACCTTTCAGATGGGCACGTAGATCCTTAAAACTGACCTTGTTGTTATCCATCGGATAATCACAGTACTGGATAGCCATGATCCAGGCTCCAAACAGGAACCAGAACACCGGTGAGGCCAGGTTAATCACAGGGATCAAGGTCAGAATAAACACCAGCACAAAACGGGGGATCAGATAGATCAGTTTTGCCAGTTCGCGCCCCAATGCCCGCGGCACTGTGGCCATTAATGCCTTGAAGCCCTCATCTTCGACAACCACACCCCGCAGACGTTGCTCTACTTTTTCTGCC
Organism: Motiliproteus sp.; assembly: GCA_026196225.1. Classification (GTDB taxonomy): domain Bacteria; phylum Pseudomonadota; class Gammaproteobacteria; order Pseudomonadales; family Balneatricaceae; genus Motiliproteus. Next base: position 23,247 of record JAPHRD010000042.1, on the reverse strand, counting down.
AGCAGGCCATTAAAGGGGGCGGCGATAAAATTGGCGATAATGCCGAAACTGAAATACACCGTCACCAGTACCAGTACCGAAAACACCGGCCATAACAGCCAATCCAGGAACGATAGCCAATCCGGTACAAAACTGAGCCAATAATCGACCCAACCTGAAAACTGTTGCACAAGCAGATAAATTGCCAGAGTAAACAACAGCACGTTGATCGTGAGAGGGATCAGCACGAAACTGCGAAGACCCGGTGCTGACAACATTTTGAATCCACGGACTAGATAGCCACTGCCACGAAGAGGATTACCACCCATTTAAAACTTATTTCACTCCATTATTTGGTACTACTGGCGTTGATATTTACCAGTGATTAAAAAATCGCAGCACAATTCCCATAAACATGATGGTGATGCCGATGCGGTTCATCAAGAACTCTTTGTGTGTCAGGACCATATCGGCCTGCCAAAACATCATTACCGCTTTAACGTTGCCTGTACGCCTTAGGAACAGGACGATTGAAGTTAAAAACACCAAACAACCGCCTATCAGTAACACGGGCTCCAGAATATCGAGATACATAGATCGATCCTACTACATTCAAGGTTGAGGAATAAGAAACCTGCCATGGTATCGGCAGCAAGCGTTTACGGACACTAGACCAACTGCTGATCACCAATTTTGCGGCTGCTGAAAAACAAACAGCAACGGACGCCGATTGCCAGAATCAACGGCGCGAGCATCTTCGTTATTATCCAACACAAGATATAGACGGGAGCCATTTCGAGCAAGCCCTTCCGCCTTACCATAGCGCCGATCCTCATACCGCAACGCTGGAGACTCTTCCACGCTGCGATAACCCCAACACTGCTCCTCAGTGAACTCCATAAGTGAGCGCCTGCAAACCTTGAAGTGATTACGCTCCAGGGTATAAACACCACGCTCTTCCAGCAGCACACCAGAAAAGTCATCGGGGCGAACCAGCGATGGAAATCCGCTCAGGTATCGCACCTGCTGGACATTCCAATTGCCCGCTTGCCGGTGCAAAAACACCAATCCACGAGGCTGCCGTTCTGCCACCATCACCATGCCATCACCCGAAACCGCCAATCCCTCGGCAAAAGCATTGGTATGCTCAAATAGGCCCAACTCCCGCCCCCGATGGTAAGCTTCAGCACCCAGCCAGTGGAGACGTCCATCGGACTCTCGGACCAAAACTTGCGCCAAGGCCTCGCTCACCAAATAGAGCCGTCCCTCGGCATCACAACTAACCCCCTCCCAATCGTATCGGCGACTGATCTTGGTCAACCAGCGCTGGCCAAAGGGATAGGAATCTAGTTCTGGCGAGGGGATATCGCCAAGCTGAATCCACGGCTCGGCAATGGCTCTGTCTTGCTCCAACCTAAACGTAAAAACGGTCTGGTTGTGGCGATCGGAAACCATCAGCAGACGTCCATCGCAATAGGCCAAGCCAGATGGCTGCAGAGCCCCAATTTCGGACGCAGAATAGACCTCAAGGGCGCGAATAAGTTTCAGCTGTTGAGGCTCATCCGCCCTAGCAGTTGCTGCCCAAGCCAATAATAGCGCAGCAAGTCCTGAGAAAATTGTTTCTATCAGTCCCTTTGTTTTGACTAACCCCATTAATCTAGGCATGACACCCTTCTACTCCCATCACCGCACGGCTATGCTTACAGCATAAACTTATTGTACTACCCGCTTATACCACAGGTTGATGATATGAAAGCGATCCAAATACACCAGTTTGGTGGCCCAGAAGTGCTACAGATTAATGACGTTGAATCTCAACCCTTGGCCAGTGGTCAGGTCCGAATAAAAACCTGCGGCGCGGGAGTCAATCCTATCGACTGGAAAACCCGTCAAGGAGGCGGTGCAGCCCAGTTTCTAGGTGAGCCACCGCTGACTCTTGGCTGGGAATGCAGCGGTACCGTACTGGAAGTCTCAGCCGATGTCGGTGATTTCAAAGTGGGGGATAAAGTCGCCGGACTCCTCAACTTTCCCCAGGCCGGCAACTGTTATGCCCAAGAGGTTCTTGCAGGTGCAGATCAGCTGGCCCTTTGCTCACAGGAGATCGATCTTCTCGCTGCTGGCGGATTGCCACTGGCCGGGCTGACCGCTTGGCAGGCGCTGTTTGACGGTGCGGATACTCAGGCCAATCACAGGGTTCTGGTGTTGGCCGCCGCCGGTGGTGTTGGTCACCTGGCCGTGCAACTGGCCAAGTGGAAAGGAGCCTGGGTGGCCGGCACCGCTTCCTCCGCCAATCACCAATACCTCAAGCAATTAGGCTGCGACCAACTGATTGATTATCACCGCGAACAAGCTGCCGACCAACTGTCTGATATTGACGTGATTATCGACTGCGTTGGAGGCCAAACCGCCATCGAAGCCCTTTCCTGCCTGAAACCCGATGGCGTATTGATCACCCTGCCGTCAGTCACTGCCGCAGAAGTGGTGGCCGCCGCGGAGCAGAAGGGACTGACCGCAGAACCGATCCGAGTCAACAGCGACAAAAAGCAGCTGCAACAACTCTGCACGTTATTCAGCGAAGGCGCGTTGTCCTTAAATGTGGAGAAGTATTTCGATTTCCAGCAAGTAGCTGAAGCTCATCAATTAAGCGAAGGGGGCCACGCCCGAGGAAAGATCATCTTACGCTTCTAAGGAAGCACCTAAGAGACAGATGAAAAAGGGGCAGGCGATCAGCGCTTGCCCTTGTAAAGCCCAAACACGCAGAGGAACAATCCCAGGGTTGAAGCAATAAGCGCGCTGTTAACTTCAAAAGGATGGCGCTGGAAATAGGGGATAAACCCATGCTTCTGACTATGATCGCAGAGCGAACGTACGTAATCAAAAGAGCCCTGCACCCTCAAACAGTCGTTAACATCCGAAAGCTCGGAAAAATAGAACCCCATCAGCACAGCCAACGGGAAAATCAATAGCAGTAGACCTAGTCTGAGAAACATTAGCTCGCCTTATTCCTGCTCGCAGATACCAATATTGCTGACCCCTTCGTTGTTCGCTAAATCACGGATGGCATCCAGCAATTTGGCTTGTTGCTTGTCACTGGCTGACAGCTTGCCAATCACCTGCTGACGGAAATCCAGCTCCTGCTCCATCAACTCATGGGTATTAATAAAACGGACCAACTCTTCGTCGGAAAGATCAGCTTCTGCGATCACTTCCAGGTAGGTGGCCACACACTCCTCAGATAGCTGAGCGGAATTTAGCGCTTCTTCAACAGTAGCCTTTTCAACCTGATTGATCGCAGCGCAAACCGCCACCACCGCATCCAGAGCCGGGTAGACACCGTACATGTCGTAATCTTCGACGTTAGGGATCTGTGCCTCAACCCGTTCCATCTGGGTCTCAAAATTGACCTTGCCACGCTGGCACAGATGGTCCCAAACCTTGTCCAGGGCCATGCGGACGACATCGGCATCACCAGCCCCTTCCACCAACTGAGCAAACAACTGGTAGTTGGGAAACATCCGCTCTGCCTGGGCCGCCGTCAAGGCCGCCAGCTGCCAGGGTTGAAATGATTGCAGTTGTTCTCTGAGATTAGTTGAAGCCACGTCGATCGCCCTCTATAAACTGATTAAGCCGTCTGTCGAAAAGTGGGATATCCCATGCGCTGTCGACCCCTCGCCGGCAAACTTGACCTTGGAAAAACCCATCCAACAAAAAACCCGCTGTAACATCGGCGGGTTTTCAGTGTTCGATTCAGATATGGACTCGGCTACTGATGATACTTGGCGCTGAGCTCATGGACCGCGTCCACAAACACCTTAGCACTTTCCGGATCCACAAACTGGTGGATGCCATGGCCGAGGTTGAATACGTGGCCATTGTTGGCGCCAAAACCTGCAAGGATCGATTCCACTTCCTGGCGAATCCGCTCAGCCGGTGCGTAAAGTACGCTGGGGTCCATATTGCCTTGAATAGCAACCTGGTCACCGACACGCTGACGCGCATCGCCAATTTGTGTGGTCCAATCCAAGCCAAGGGCATCGGTACCGGTCGCTGCGATCGATTCAAGCCACTGACCACCGTTCTTGGTAAACAGGATCACAGGCACTTTACGACCTTCGTTTTCACGGATCAGGCCGTCAACGATCTTTTTCATGTAGTTGAGAGAGAACTCCTGGTAGCAAGGGCCGCTAAGCACACCACCCCAGGTATCAAAGATCTGTACCGCCTGAGCGCCGGAGCGAATCTGCTCATTCAGGTAAGCAGTAACAGTCTGCGCCAGCTTATCCAGCAGCTCATGCATCACTTCTGGCGTGCTGTACATCATCTTCTTGATATGACGGAAGTCCTTACTGGAGCCACCTTCTACCATATAGGTAGCCAGGGTCCAGGGGCTGCCGGAAAAGCCGATCAGCGGTACCCGGCCATTAAGCTCGGCGCGGATAGTGCTGACAGCATTCATCACGTAATCGAGATCAGTAGTAACGTCAGGGATAGGCAGCGCGGCTACATCCTCTTCGGTACGTACGATCTTCTTGAAACGCGGACCTTCACCAGTCTCGAAGTAGAGACCCAGGCCCATGGCGTCTGGCACGGTCAGAATGTCAGAAAACAGAATGGCGGCGTCCAGCTCATAACGCTCCAGAGGTTGAATAGTCACCTCACAGGCGAAATCCGCGTTGCGACACAGGCTCATAAAATCGCCAGCCTGGCTTCTGGAGGCACGATACTCAGGTAGGTAACGACCCGCTTGACGCATCATCCATACCGGAGTGACGTCCACAGGTTGCTTCGACAAAGCCCTTAAAAACCGATCATTCTTCAATTCAGACATGTAACCAATGCTCTTAAAACGGTTGGTGGTCAATTCATCAGTGGAATTGACGGTTTCCAAAGTCCGAAATTACTGTGGTAACTACCGGACCGGTCCTAGTATAGGACCTCTAACAATAAAAAGGCACGCCTTACGCGTGCCTCTGCATGATATAGCTCAAGCTGTCCCTTCACAAACCTGCAGAAGTACCGGACAGCTTGGCATAGGCTTAGACTTCCAGGTAGTCGAGAATACCTTCAGCAGCCTGGCGGCCTTCCGCAATGGCAGTAACCACCAAATCAGAACCACGCACCATATCACCACCGGCAAACACCTTAGCGTTGCTGGTCTGGAAAGAGAACTTACCTGCTTCGCTGGGCTTCTCGGGTGCCACAACACGGCCACCGTCATCCAGGCTAATACCGAATTGCTCGAACCAGGGCGCAGGGCTTGGACGGAAACCAAAGGCAACCAACACAACGTCTGCTGGAACCACCTCTTCGCTACCTTCAACCACTTCAGGGCGGCGACGGCCATTGGCATCGGGCTCACCCAGGGCAGTCGTTACCAACTTGATACCGGAGACCTTGCCGTTCTCTCCTACAACTTCGATAGGCTGACGGTTAAACAGGAACTGTACACCCTCCTCTTTGGAGTTCAGTACTTCCTTCTTAGAACCAGGCATATTGGCTTCGTCACGACGGTAAGCACAGTAAACCGCTTCAGCACCCTGACGGATGGATGTACGGTTACAATCCATGGCGGTATCACCACCACCAAGAACGACTACGCGCTTGCCTTTCATGTCGACAAATTCGGAAGGATCCTTCTCGTAACCCAGGCAGTGATTAACGTTGGAGATCAGGAACGGCAGGGCGTCGTGAACACCTTCCAAGTCTTCTCCAGGGAAGCCACCCTTCATGTAGGTGTAGGTTCCCATGCCCAGGAATACTGAATCGTACTCGTCGATCAGGTTCTGGAACTCAACGTCTTTACCGACCTCAACATTGAGACGGAACTGAATACCCATGCCTTCAAGGATCTCACGACGACGCACGATAACGCTCTTTTCGAGCTTGAACTCAGGGATGCCGAAGGTCAGCAAGCCGCCGATCTCAGGATGACGGTCATAAACCACCGCTTGAACACCGTTACGGGCCAAAATATCGGCACAGGCGATTCCCGCAGGTCCGGCACCGACAATGGCAACACGCTTGTCAGTGGGCACGACGTTGGACAGGTCAGGCTTCCAACCCATGGCCATGGCAGTATCAGTGATGTATTTCTCTACAGAACCGATAGTCACGGCACCGAAATCACCCTCGTTCAGAGTACAGGCACCTTCACAGAGGCGATCCTGCGGACAAACACGGCCGCACACTTCTGGCAGAGAATTGGTCTGATGACACAACTCAACCGCTTCCATGATATTCCCCTCGGATACCAGCTTCAGCCAGTTGGGGATGTAGTTATGAACCGGGCACTTCCACTCACAATAAGGGTTACCACACTCCAGGCAACGATGCGCCTGATCGGCAGCCTCGTCCTTGGAGAATGGGCCATAGATCTCGGCAAACTCTTTTTTCCGAACATTAGCGGGAACCTTGCTCGGTTCCTCACGCTGAACATCCAGAAACTGAAAATCATTGTTTAGGCGATTAGACATTACACCTAGTCCTCATTTCTCGGTTGCCGCCGCGGCGGCAACTCAAAATTCTCGGATAACTCGTTACTTCCAACCCAGATTTTATTCTGGATTGGAAGTCATGCTGTCGAGCATCTCATTCAAGCTGGCGGCCTTGGGTTTAACCAGCCAGAACTTGGCGATGTAGTCATCAAAGTTATCTAGAATCTGTTGACCCCAGGCACTTCTCGTCTCGTCGACGTATTCGGTTATCACAGAGCGAAGGTGGTTACGGTACGCTTCCATGTGGTAGCTGCTAATACGGTGAATCTCTACCAGTTCGTGGTTGTACTTATCCACGAAAGTCCGGTCCAGATCCAACACGTAGGCAAATCCACCGGTCATACCCGCACCGAAGTTGTAGCCGGTATTACCCAGCACTGTGATTTGACCACCGGTCATATATTCACAGCAATGGTCTCCAGCACCCTCGATAACCGCATGGGCACCAGAGTTACGAACACCGAAACGCTCACCGGCGCAACCAGCGGCGAACAGCTGACCCGAGGTAGCACCGTACAGACAGGTGTTACCAACGATAGAGGTCTTCTGTGTTTCGAACTCACTTCCTGCTGGTGGACGGATAACAATTTTTCCGCCAGCCATACCCTTACCGACATAGTCGTTAGCGTCACCATCCAAATAGAGATTCAGTCCGCCAGCGTTCCATACCCCAAAACTCTGACCAGCTATACCCTTCAAGTTAACGTTGATCGGCTGACTATCCATGCCTAGGTTGCCGTGATGCTTAGCGATTTCGCCAGACAGGGTGGCACCCACAGAACGGTCACAGTTGGTGATGGTAAATTCAAAATCACCACCTTTCTTACCGGCAACCGCTTCCTGACAGGCAGCCAGGATCTGCTGGTTCAACGCGCCCTCATCGTAAGGAGGATTCCTCTCCACCTGACAAGTCTGAGGCATCTCCGCCGTCGCGTAGTCATTTTGTAGAATCGGTGTCAGATCCAATGCTTTTTGCTTCTCGGTAAAACCAGGCAAAATCTCCAGCAGGTCAGTACGACCCACCAGTTCTTCCATCGAACGCACACCCAGCTTTGCCATCCATTCCCGAGTTTCTTCAGCGATAAAAGTGAACAGGCTCTTAACCATCTCCACCGTACCGATGAAGTGCTTAGAACGGAGGTACTCTTTCTGAGTCGCGACACCGGTAGCACAGTTATTGAGGTGACAAATACGCAGGTATTTACAACCCAGAGCCACCATCGGCAAAGTACCAAAGCCGAAGCTTTCTGCACCCAGGATAGTTGCTTTGATCACGTCCAGACCTGTCTTGAGACCACCGTCTGTCTGCAGACGAACCTTGTCACGTAGACCGTTGATACGCAGCGCCTGATGAGTCTCACTGAGACCGATCTCCCAAGGAGAACCCGCATGACGAATCGAGGTCAATGGACTAGCGGCTGTACCACCGTCGTAACCGGAGATGGTGATAAGGTCAGCGTAAGCCTTGGCTACACCGGCAGCGATAGTACCGACGCCTGGGCGTGATACCAGCTTCACCGAAACCAGCGCTTCAGGATTAACCTGCTTAAGATCGAAGATCAACTGAGCCAGATCCTCGATGGAATAGATATCGTGGTGCGGTGGAGGTGAGATCAAGGTCACACCCGGCACCGAATAACGCAGACGGGCGATCAAGTCATTGACCTTGCCGCCGGGCAACTGACCACCTTCACCGGGCTTGGCACCCTGGGCTACCTTGATCTGCAGCACTTCGGCATTGACCAGATAGTGAGGGGTTACACCAAATCGACCGGATGCGATCTGCTTAATCTTGGAACGACGGTTGGTGCCATAACGGGAAGGATCTTCACCACCCTCACCGGAGTTGGAGCGACCACCCAGGTCGTTCATCGCCATTGCCAACGCTTCATGGGCTTCTGGTGACAGAGCTCCCAAAGACATCGCAGCAGAGTCAAAGCGCTTGAAGATGTTTTCTATCGGCTCGACTTCATCGAGATTGACCGGAGCAACATCTTTCAACTTGAACAGATCACGCAGGGTCGCAACCGGACGCTCGTTAACCAGCGCTGCATATTCTTTGTAGGCACCCGCATCATTGTTTCTAACAGCATCCTGAATGGTACGTACCACATCAGGATTGTAAGCGTGATATTCCTTGTCGTGGACAAACTTCAGCATGCCGCCTTGTTCGATCGGCTTGCGTAGCTTCCAAGCGGTCTCTGCCAGCAGTTCCTGTTCACGCTGGAAATCGTAGAAACCGGCACCTTCAATGCGGCTGGCTACGCCACGGAAACAGAGATCGACCACATCAGAGCTTAGGCCGACAGCTTCAAACAGCTGGGCACCGCGATAAGAAGCGATTGTAGAGATTCCCATCTTCGACAGGATCTTCAACATGCCTTTATTGATCGCCTTGCGATAATTGCTGTGGCAAGCAATGGGATCACCGATAATTTCACCAGTGGAAATCATGTCGTTGATGATGCGATAGGACAGGTAGGGGTATACCGCCGTAGCACCGAATCCAAACAACACTGCCATCTGGTGAGAATCGCGAGCAGTACCAGTATCCACAACGATGTTGGTATCACAACGCAATCCCGTCTGAGTAAGACGATGGTGGACCGCACCTGTCGCCATCAACGCCGGGATAGGCAGCATGCCTTGCTTAATGGCACGATCTGACAGTATCAGGATGACCTTTCCGTCGCGAACCGCCTGCTCAGCTTCGTCACACAGATTGCGGATCGCCGCTTCCAGTCCCAATTGAGGATCGTAGTTAAGCTGAATGTAATGATTATCAAAGCCTTCAATGCTGTTACTGAAAATCTTCTGATACTTCCGTGAAGACAGAATCGGAGAGCCCAAAATAATCCGATTGGCGTGTTCTGGGGTATCTTCAAAGACATTACGCTCGGCACCCAGGCAGGTCTCCATCGACATAACCACGGCTTCACGCAGTGGATCGATAGGCGGGTTGGTTACCTGAGCAAACTGCTGACGGAAATAGTCAGACAGTGGCCGGACACGGGCTGACAGCACAGCCATCGGCGTATCATCACCCATGGAACCCACAGCTTCCTGACCAGATTCGGCCATCGGACGCAGCACCTGGTCACGCTCTTCGAAGGAGACCTGATACATTTTCATGTGGGTCTTGAGCTGGTCCGGCGTAAACACCTTAAACTCTTCATCTTCGTCCCGCATACGGGATTCTAAACGAGTGGACTGGCTCTTCAGCCAATTTTTATAGGGATTCGCGCTCTTCAGGCGGTTATCCACATCTTCAGTGTGCAGAACTTCACCGGTTTCGGTATCAATAGCCAGGATCTGGCCAGGGCCAACACGACCTTTGGCAACAACGTCTTCTGGCTTGTAATCGTAAGTACCGATCTCAGAGGCCGTACAGATAATACCGTCTTTGGTGATTACCCAGCGGCTGGGACGCAGACCGTTACGGTCCAGCATACAAACCGCTGTGCGACCATCGGTCATGACCAGGCCGGCAGGACCATCCCAAGGCTCCATGTGCATGGAGTTGTACTCATAGAATGCACGCAGATCCGGGTCCATAGTATCGACATTCTGCCAAGCGGGTGGAATAAGCATCCGTACCGCGCGGTAGATCTCCATACCACCCGCAACCATCAGCTCAACCATGTTATCCAGGCTGGAGGAGTCAGAACCGGTTGTGTTAACAATCGGTTGCAGTTCCTGAAGGTTAGGCAGAGTATCAGTTTCAAATTTGCTGGATCGGGCATTGGCCCAGTTCCGGTTACCTTCAATGGTATTGATCTCGCCATTGTGAGCAATAGTACGGAACGGCTGAGCCAGCGGCCAACGAGGCGCAGTGTTGGTAGAGAAGCGCTGGTGGAATACGCAGATCGCGGTTTCCATACGCTCGTCACCCAGATCCTTGTAGAAACTGGTCAAATCAGCAGGCATCACCAAGCCCTTATAGGAAAGGACTGTGTTGGACAGGCTACAGATATAGAATTCTGGATCGTCAGTCAGCGCCAGTTCCACTTTACGACGGGCAACGTAGAGACTAACGGTCAGTTCTTTAGCGCTTTTATCTGGCGCATTAACAAATACCTGCTCAATCTGTGGCAGGGTTTCCAGGGCGATAGGGCCACAAGATGATGGATCGGTGGGGACTTTACGCCAGCCCACAACGTCCAGACCTTCTGCAGCCAGGAATTTATTCAGACTTTCACGGGCCGCGTTCGCCTTGTCCTCATCTTGGGACAAAAACACCATACCAACGCCATATTGGTCGGACAGCTCTGCGGAAAAACATTCTTGAGCCTGAGTACGCAGGAAACTATCTGGCTTTTGCAGTAGCAGACCACAACCATCACCGGTTTTGCCGTCAGCAGCGATGCCGCCACGGTGGGTCATACAGGTCAAGGATTCAATGGCTTTCAGCAACAGCTCATGGCTGCTCTCTCCCTTAATATGGGCCATTAGGCCAAAGCCACAGTTATCCTTAAACTCGCCAGGGCGATACAGTCCTGTCTTCATAAGCATTTCTCACTCAAACTTTCTTTAAAATCAGCGCCTTAGGCAATAACACGAGCCGAAATCGCACACGTATACTGACAAAAAGGGACCAGCATTTTACCTGCGAAAGGCGCTGAGGACAAATTCAACTGCCCAAACGTTGAGCAATAAGGAGGAAACGGGGGCGCGCAGCGACTATTGCTTACGGCCAATATCGTCCTGAACGCCTTTGATACTGCGGGGCCAAGGTTTTTTCTGACGTAATTTTTTAGGTAATTTAGATACTGCAGAAATGGCAGCATCACGGTTGGGGTAATTGCCGTATACGATCACATACCAAGGCTTCCCCTTGTAAGTGGTAGAAAAATAGTAAAATTGCTCCTTATTCGCCTGCGCCCGTATAAATTGGATAACACTCAGCTCTTTGCGGGCACCCAACATCTGCAGGGTGTAACCACTGGGCTTCCAGCTCATCAGCTCCCGTTCACGAAGATATGGCGAGGAAGGAGAAGACTTCCGGGGCATTTTAACAACCGGCTTCACGGTGGCTGGCTTAACTGTGACTGATTTTTCCACGGTTGGAACGACCGCTTTCGCAACCTCCTTGGCTGACTCTGCTTTCACCGGTGGAATTTTGAGTACCAGTTTTTTCGGTGAGTCATCGTTCCCATCCTGTTTAGCGGGGACAGACTCACTGACGGTTGAAGGCTTTGGCTTAGTTTGTACAGGTGCTTTTACCGGTGCAACTGCCAACTGTATGCTAGCTTGGGGCTCGTCAACCTTGGTAGGCGGCTTTTCCACTACAGGCAATGGCTGACGAGGGCTATTCACTACAACTTCCACTGAGGAACCTGCTTGGGCTTCGGCTTTCAAACGCTCATCCGCTTCCTGAAGACGCTGCTCTAGGGTTGTCTCTGCGACCGGCTCCGCTTTTTCTGGAAACGGAACATTGTTTGCCTGTCCCGGAACAGGAAGATCAACACGTATGCGGTCTCCATCACCCAATGGAAAGGAAACGGGCATCATCAACCAGGTTGAAATCCCTCCCACCAAAAGCACGATCAACAGCAGATGCAGCCGCGGGAAAGCCAACCATGAAGCTGCTTTCTTTGAGGCGCTGGAGCTACCGCGATTGGATAACACCTTATCCATCACTTTCGATACCCTGCCAGGCAGACCAAAGGATTCCTGATGCAAGCTCTGCAACTGCTGAGGACTTAGCAGTTCAGCTTCGGCGGCAAAACCGTGCTGTAGAAAACTCTCTAATTCATCCGCCTCAAGAGGCATTAATTCGACAAAATGGCAGCTGGATTCCACCGTATTCTTGAATCGCCCAGAGGCATTCATGCGCTCGGCTAACTTCGGCAATGCAAAAAGCACCAAATGGGGCTTGGCATCTGGGTTTTTCACCGAAGGCAGGAGATTAACCAACAGATCCAGACAGTCATCGTCCAATCGATCGGCATCATCGACAACGATTAAAAATAGCCGGGAGATATCCTGTAGCAGATCGGCCTGTTCGTAAATCGCTTGTAGCTTATCTTCATCGCCAGCAGAAACAGGTAATTCGATACTTAACTGCTCGATCAGATCATCCAGCAACCCCGTGAGATCGGTGCCGTGCTCAGCGCGGATATAGCAGGCATGGACGCTACTATCATCATCACTGGGGTAGAATTGTTTCAACAGCGTCGACTTGCCACTGCCAGAAGCCCCAAGAACCACTTGGATAAAATGACTGTAGCGGCTCAGATGCTCCAGCTTTTCCAGTAGCTGGACGTGAGAAGCAGGCAGAAAGAACTGCCCCTGATCGGTTTCGGCATTGAGCGTAGGAGCCAGATCAGCCATTCGATCTGAAAAACGCCCCCCGGAATTACCCGCTCCTGTCGAAAACATACTGAAAATCCGTTAGTTATGAAATTGCGTCGGACAATGTATCTCTTAGCATCGCCTCAGAAAAATCTGACGTAACAACAGCATCGCCAAGGGATTTAAGAAGAATTAACCGAAGCTGGCCATCGATGACTTTTTTATCAACAGCCATCAGGTCGATAAAATCTTCAACCGACATCCCAGCAGGCGGAGCCAAGGGTAAATTTGCTGCCTCGAGGACCCTGCGAGTACGATCAACATCCGCTGAAGAAATCCATCCCAGTCGCTCTGACAACTGCGCGGCCAGAACAGTTCCAGCAGCAACCGCCTCACCGTGCAACCACTCACCATACCCTGCATGAGTTTCAATAGCGTGACCGAATGTATGGCCAAGGTTCAGCAGAGCCCGCTTACCGGCCTCTTTTTCATCTTCAGCTACCACTTTGGCCTTGGTCTCACAGGATCGCTTAATCGCTTCAGCCAACATCTGTGGATCTCGCCCTAACAGAGCACCCATATTGTTCTCTAACCACGTCAAAAACTGGGGCTCTAAGATCAATCCGTACTTGATCACCTCAGCCAATCCGGCTGAAAGCTCGTTATCCGGCAGGGTATTTAAGGTATTGGTATCGATAACCACGGCTTGCGGCTGATGGAACGCTCCAATCATATTCTTACCGAGTCGGTGATTCACCCCGGTTTTGCCGCCGACAGATGAATCCACCTGGGATAACAAGGTGGTAGGCACCTGAATGAAATCTACACCCCGCTGATAGCTAGCAGCGGCAAAGCCGGTCATATCCCCCACAACCCCTCCACCCAACGCGATCAGTGTGGTAGTACGGTTGTGGCGTTGTTCAAGCAAGCCATCAAAGATCTGATTTAAGGTGTCCAGATTCTTAAAACTTTCTCCGTCGGGTAAAACCACCGACGCAAGCTGTTTGGCTGGCAAAAGTTGTTGCATTTGTTCTAGGTAGAGCGGCGCAACGGTTTCGTTGCTGACGATCATCACCTGGGATCCACGAATATAGGGAGAGAATAGACTCTCGTCACTAAGTAAATCAGGGCCGATAAAGATAGGGTAGGAGCGATCACCCAGATCAACATCCAGTCTCTGCCTGGTTGTCATAAAGCCTCTAAATTATTTTTCCAGATGGTGGATGATTTCACGCACAACCATTTTCGGTCTGCGGCCGTCGGTATGGATCATTAGATCACAACATTGTTGATAAATGGGATCCCTAATAGCCATCAGATTAGTCAAAACCTGTGCTGGATTCTCTGCCTGCAACAACGGCCGGTTGCGATCTTTCGCTGTACGTTCCACCTGCTGCGCAATAGATGCATGCAGGTAAACAACTGTACCACGTGATTGCAGAAACCGGCGGTTGTCATCTTTCATGACTGCGCCACCACCGGTGGCCAAAACGATGCTGTTCAGCGTTGTCAGGTCTTCGATGATGGTCGTTTCCCGCTTGCGAAACCCCTCTTCCCCCTCAACATCAAAAATCCAAGGGATATCTGCACCAGCACGCGCTTCAATCTCCCTGTCGGAGTCTTTGAAGTCCAAATGAAGCTCTTTAGAAAGAAGACGGCCTATGGTGCTTTTTCCAGCGCCCATAGGCCCAATTAGAAATATGTTCAAAATCTACAACGTCAACCCTGTTCTAACGCGCGGTGACGGACTCCTCAACAATTTTCGGAGTGATGAATACTAGCAATTCCGTTTTGCTATTACTATTTTCACGTCGCTTGAACAGATTTCCAACCAATGGCAGATCACCGAAGAAAGGCACTTTGGCTATACTCTGGCTGGATTCATTCTTAAAAACCCCGCCCAACACAACTGTCTCGCCATTTTTCACCAGCACCTGAGTTTCCACCTCGTTGGTGACGATACCGACTTCACCATTGGGCAATTCTTCACCCACTGAATCCTGGTTCACCTTCAGATCGAGGATAATCCGATTATCAGGAGTAATCTGAGGTGTCACATCCAAAGACAGTACCACTTCCTTAAATTCTATGTTTACCTCACTGTCTTCAACAGTTTGGAAGGGGATTTCGTCACCAGACAAGATCTTCGCAGATTTACCATTTGCGGTAATAATTTTTGGCTGCGAAACAGTTTCTGCCTGCCCATCCGATTCCAAGGCAGAAATCTCGAACTGAAGTAACGAACTGTTGGTACCGATACCAATGGCCAATGCCGAGGCACCAATACTGGTCGCTCCCAGGTCTACGTTCAAATTAGTTGGTAGGGTTTGTGTAGGCCCACCCGCACCGGACACATCGGATGCATTGGCACCAATAATCACGTTACGGTTGCTGTCGTTAACGTAGCTAGCACCCCACTTTACTCCCAGCTCTTTGCTGGCATCAGTGGTCACAGTAACGATACGGGCTTCGATCATCACCTGACGGACCGGTATATCCAGCTTCTTCAGCGCTCGACGCACCTTGGAAATATTCTTATCGGTATCCTGGATCAGCAGTAAGTTGGTTCGGGGATCAGATTTAATACTGCCTCGTTCAGACAGTAGTCCCTGCTCTGTGCTTAGCAAAGCCACCAAGTCCGATGCTTTTGCGTAGTTGACCTGTAAGAATATAGTGCTCAATGGAGCCAGTTCTGCAACCTGTTTGTTGGTTTCCAGCTCGAAGCGTTCCCGTTCGGCAATCTCAGCCGCAGGTGCAACCATCATCACATTGCCGATAATTCGCTTATCGAGACTCTTGGTTTTCAACACCAGCTCCAGCGCCTGATCCCAAGGAACATTCTTAAGTCGCAAGGTAATATTGCCGCCCACAGTATCGGAAACAACCAAGTTCATATCGGTCACGTCAGCAATAATCTGCAAGACCGAACGAATATCGATATCCTGAAAATTCAAACTAAGTTTTTCGCCGGTATAGGGAAACTTCTCCCTCTCCCGCTCTTCTGCCTCGGTATCAGTGACAGGTTTAAAGTCCACAATTAGCTGGTTATCAGATTGGTAGGCCAAATAATCATATGGTTCCGCAGACGGCTTAATCAAAATACTACTGTTATTGCCGTCAGACATGGCGTCAACAAAGGTCACCGGTGTCGCAAAATCCTGTACGTCGATACGCTGCTCCTGATCCGCAGGAAGCTGAGCCCCGATCAGATTGATAATAACGTTTGATCCTTCTTCGACGATATCCACGCCTGCTTTGCTGTCAGTCATGGTAATCAGCACACGACCAAGATTGCCCTCTACACGGCGAAAATCGATCTCTTGGACCGTGGTACGGGCCGCTTTAGCCTTAGCAGCCATTGTGCCTTGTTTAGCCGATACGGCTTCCACCTTGGCTACCGCGCCTGCACCAAAGACAACAAAAAGGCTGTTGCCTTCAACATAAGCATCATACTCGGCAGGCTCATAAAGGTTGGCAATTACCCGGACACGCCCTTTGACTTCAGCCAAGCTGACACTGTCAACCTGACCACTTTTGATATCAACATTTTTAGTGCCCAGACCATTGGTAGCCCCCCAAAGATCAAGCACCACACGAGCCGGCTGCTCGATCATGTAGGAACGAGGCAAGGGTGGAGGCGCATTAAAATCAAAGCGCAATTCCATACGATTGCCGGGTAGAGCGACAAAAGCAGTATCGGTTATCTGAACTTCGGCACGGCTCACACCGCTAAACAGTACCAGTGCCACCAACGCAAATGCAGCGCCCCTAAGAGGGGCTGCAATCAGGCTTTTCGCATATTTTGCTTTCACCGACATAGATTCATGACGCCTATTCATTGATTTCCACCAGAACTAGGTTACGAGGCCGCTTCATCCAACCGTCTCGGCCGTTGGGAACAATCTCGATAATATCCAGTTGAGTTTCGTTAACCTGAGCGATCTCTCCAAAATTGCGACCGATGTGGCTGCCTTTTTGGACACGATGAATTTCACCGTTTCCATCCTTAATTAACGCTGTTAAATCGCCGTTATCGAGCATATGGATAGTGCCCACCATACTCATAGCTTCCAGCTTGAAAGCCTCCAAAGGCTCTTTCGGCCGGTCAAAATCTGGCTTCAAGTCATTCTTAACAAATTCCTCTTCCTCTTCAGAAACTTCGATACGCACTAACGGCTGAAAAGGACCACGTAGACTGGTCGCTCGGTAGAGAAAGCTTTCGTAAGGTTTAAATTCAGGCAAGGGCTCGATCTTGCCTGCGGGAGCGGACCGAGTCTCTTGGGCATACTTTCTCAAGTCATCCAAGCCCTCTACCTGGATGCAAGCCTGCAATAATAAACTTGCCGCGACCAGCAAGGTAATTCGTAAACCAGAACCTTGGCTATTACTTGGTATCATCATAGCGATAGGTCCTTGCAGAGATATTCATACTAAGATCACCCTCGGTTGTTACGGGCGTAATGCCAAAATCATGCAGCGTTACGATCCGAGGCAAAGCAGCCACGCCACTGACAAACTCGCCGAGCTGGTGATAGCTCCCTTTTACCTTGATATTGATGGGCAGCTCAATATAAAACTGTACCTTCTTTTCTGGCGCTAGAGAGATATTGTCAAAACTTAACCCACTATTGAGGCCAATCTCTGTAATATCTTCCAGCAGACCCGGCACCTCAGTATCGGTCGGCAACTGCTTGAGCAATTCAGAAAAACGCTCTTCAACATCAGCCATTTGCAGCTTAAGCGCTTCAAGATTAGCTACTTGAAATGCTTTGACCTTATATTGGTTTTTCAATTCTGGTTCTTTACGAACCTCCTGCTCATGGGTTTTTATCAGATCCTGAATGTAAAAATGATAACCCGCATAAGCACCCGCGATGAGAATAATGATGTAGAAAACAACTTTAACTCCAATAGGCCAAGAACCCGCAGTATTGAAGTCCAGGTTATTAACATCAAAACCACGGAAGCTATTCTTCAATGAATTTATCATCAAGAACCCTCCTCAGGCTTTGGTTTTGACAATCCCACTCTCATATCAAAACTCTTAAAGCCATCGCCTCGACCAACATTGCTGAGATTTGGCTCACTAAACCATGGAGAGCGATCTAAACTTCGCATCAATCTTGAAACATCCTTATTGGCGCTAGCCCGCCCTCTAACGGTCAACACTTCTCCGCTACGGGAAAGCGTTGAATAGTAAAGATCCTCTGGCAGCACCCTAACCAGTTCATCAAAAACTCGAACGATAATTGGCCGATTGCCCTGTAATTCTTGGATTGCCTCAAGGCGCTCCAGCAATCGTGCACGCTTCTCTTTCAGCTGCTTGATCTCCCTGATTTTAGTATCAAGCTGAGCCATTTCCTGACGCATGTAGTCATTTCTAGCTATCTGCCGCTTGGTCTGAGTTTCGATATAAAAACCAGTACCAAAAACCACCGCACCGGCCAGTAAAGCCACCATTACACTGGTGACCACGAAACGTTGCTGACGCTCTTTTCGGCGGTCATCCCGCCAAGGACGCAAATTTATCAGCGTTCGTGCCATAGTTACTCCGAGAATGTCCGCAAAGCCAGTCCACAAGCTAACACCAAGGCACCGGCATCAGCGTCGAACTTAGTACGATTAATCTTGCTGTTAAACTGCATGTTAGCAAAGGGGTTAGCTATTTGAGCCCGAATACCAAGTTCCTGCTCGACGGTTTTGTCCAAGTTATCCAATCCAGCGACCCCGCCAGCAAGCAGCAACATATCCAGTTCACCGTGGGTTCCCGAGGAATAGTAGAATTGCAAAGAGCGTGAGATTTGTTGCGCCGTGGTCTGCTTGAAGGGATCAACGTAGCCTCGGACCAGATCCTCAGAAAGTTCTCCGGTCTTTTTGGCCCGTTCCACTTCATCTGCACTCATATCTGAAGCTTGGCTAAGGTGATGGGTCAAATCATTACCGCCGAACACCTGTTCTCGGCTGTATACCACTTCGCCGTCTTCAAGCACGTACAGTGACATATTGCTTGCGCCGATATCGATCAGACCGACGGTCTTATCCTTAAGATCATGCATATCACTCAGGAGTGGAAATACTCGTTCTAAAGCGTAGGTGTCCACGTCGATGTAATCGCACTGAAGCCCAGCACCGTTGACTGCATCTTCGCGGGACTGAACATTATCCTGGCGACAAGCAACGAGCAGTACATCATTTAATTCAGGATCGTCTTTAGAGGGGCCCTTGATTTGAAAATCAATGGCAACTTCATCCAGGGGATAAGGAATAAACTGGTCTGCTTCAACCTTGATCTGCTCTTCGAGCTCATCCTCGGTAAAGGAGCGGCTGAATTCTAGATCTTTGGAAATAACAACGGAGGTTGGTACGGAAGCTACGGCATTCTTCGATTTGCCACCGGCAATACGAAATGCTTTTTCAATCGCTTCAGCAACAACAGGAACCTCCTGTACGTTATTATCAATAACGGCCCCTTCGGGAAGGTGAACAGAAGCGTAAGACTCTACTTTATAACCTTTGGAATGTTTAGATAGTCCCACTAGTTTGACGAAGGAAGAGCCGACATCGACCCCGATCAATGCTTTCGACTTAGATTTAAATAGCCCTGTCACCGAATATTCCTTAGTCCATATGGTCTTATGATTGCCCTACCCTAGGTAGATATCGGCACGTATAGGATATAAAACAATCCTATTTCGGTTTTAGCGTTAAAGCTGGCATTATTATATATCGCCATTATCTTCCGTAGCTTTAGATTATCATGATCAAAATCAAAACTCTGCTCGGCTTTTTTATAAAACTTGCGATTTTAGGGGGTTTTCTTACCGCTTTAGTCGTAGTCGGTGGTTATTACTATCTCAAACCAGGCCTTCCTGATGTCGAGCAAATTCGCGATATTCGGCTTCAAACACCGCTAAGAATTTATTCTGCGGACAATAAATTGATCGCCGAGTACGGTGAAAAGCGCCGAACTCCCATCGGATTTGATCAAATTCCAAGTCAATTTAAAGAAGCGATTCTGGCCGCAGAGGACAGTCGTTTCTTCCAACACGTAGGTGTTGATATTAAGGGCTTGGCTCGTGCCGCATTTCAATTAGTCAGTACCGGCAAAATTAAGACCGGCGGCAGCACCATCACCATGCAGGTGGCAAAAAACTACTTCCTTACCCGTGATCGTACTTTTGAGCGCAAATTCAGCGAAATTCTTCTTGCCTTGCAGATGGAGCAGGAACTCAGCAAAGAAGAGATCCTTGAGCTTTATATCAATAAAATATATCTGGGCAATCGGTCCTACGGCATACAAGCAGCAGCCAACGTCTACTACGGGCGAAATATCGATCAGCTAACCCTCCCGGAGCTGGCCATGATAGCTGGCCTGCCGAAAGCACCTTCCGCCTATAATCCGCTAGCCAATCCGACACGCGCTCTGGAGCGGCGCAACTGGATTCTTTCAAGGATGTCGAACCTGGGCTACATATCCCAAGAGCAGTACCAGACAGCCCTAGAAACCCCAATCACTGCAAAGTATCACGGCTCCGATATTGAGCTTTATGCCCCCTATATCGCCGAAATGGTTCGAAGCGAGTTACAGCAAAGCCTAGGTGAGCGCATCTACACAGATGGCTTCAACGCCTATACAACCATTCGTAGCCATGAACAGGAAGCGGCCAACAATGCCATCGTCAATGGCTTAATCGCCTACGATCAGCGCCACGGCTACCGGGGCCCTGAGCAAAAGATAGCAGCCGATTTAGGCGATGAAGAGCGTCTCAAAACACTAAAATCAATCCCCCGCTACGGTAAGGTGCTACCAGCCTTAATTAGCGAAGTTTCTGAAAAACAGGCCAAGGCGCAACTGAGAGATGGCACCGAAATCCTTATTGAATGGGAAGGCATGGAGTGGGCCAGCCCCTATAAGTCAGTTAATTCGGTAGGAAAAAAACCATCAAAAGCGGAGCAGATTCTAGCCGCTGGAGATATCGTCAGAGTAGTTGAAAGGGAGAAAAAATGGCTCCTCACCCAAATCCCAGAGGCACAGGCGGCTCTGGTTTCACTTTCGCCGAGAAATGGTGCGATTCGGGCCTTAGTCGGTGGCTTTAACTTTTCCTATAGCAAGTTTAACCGAGCCACACAGGGCAATCGTCAGCCCGGCTCCAACTTCAAACCCTTTGTCTACACCGCCGCACTCTCTAACGGCTACACACCGGCTTCGATTATCAACGATGCTCCGGTGGTATTCGAGGACAGCAATCTGGAAAGCAGCTGGCGTCCGGAAAACTACAGCAAGAAATTCTACGGTCCAACACGACTGCGGGAAGCCCTTTATAAATCACGCAATCTGGTTTCCATTCGAATTTTGCGAAGCCTAGGAATAGAAGATACTCGCGAATTTGTAAGCCGTTTTGGATTCCCGAAAAAGCGCCTGCCTAACAACCTTTCTCTGGCGCTGGGCAGTGCCGACGTCACCCCCATGGAACTGGTAACCGCCTACGCCAGCCTCGCCAATCAAGGTTTCAAGGTAAACCCTTATCTAATTGATCGGGTTGAGACGCTGGAGGGGGAACCGATCCAGCAGGCGGCTCCGGTAACTGTCTGCGAAGGTTGCATCTATCTATCCGATGACGCAGAACCTCCCGAAAATAACAACGAAAACCTCACCAACCTGCCCATTGCCCAACGTATCGTCGATGCTAAGGCGGTCTATCTGATCAACAACATCATGCAGGACGTCATCAAGCGTGGAACAGGGCGCAAGGCTCAAGCCCTAAAACGCAATGACCTGGCAGGTAAAACCGGCACCACCAATGATCAAAAGGATGCCTGGTTCTCTGGATTTAATCAGGAAGTCGTCACCTCTGTATGGGTCGGATTTGATCAACCAACCACTCTGGGACGTAAAGAGTTCGGCAGCACTGCAGCACTCCCCATTTGGATCGAGTACATGGAAAAAGCTCTTAAGGATATACCGGAAACACCGCTGATTCCTCCAGAGGGAATTGTCAGCGTACGCATCGATCCCAAGACCGGTCTTCTGGCCTATCCTGGCCAGAAAGACGCTATCTTCGAGGTATTCCAGGAGGAGCAGGCACCGCAAAAGACCGCGTTAACTGAACGCTCGAATAATCGAGCGGTAACCACCGAGGAGCTGTTCTAAAGCTCCCAATAGCAATAGGATGAAAGTGGCTAAGACACCAGATAGCGTGCCACCACCTCTTCATCCCATTCCATACCGCTACCCAACTCACTACCTAGTTCGGCAAAGCCATTATTTACCCGCAGAGGCTGTTTAAGTATCGGATTCCACCAATCGATATATTCCAGCCAGTGGCCGGTAGGCGTTAGACACAGCAACTGTGCACTCAACTCAGGCCACAGATGACTGGAAAGTTTAACGCCCTTTTGCGCCGCCATCGCCGATACCTGCAACCACCCCGTAACACCGCCAATTTTCATCACATCAGGCATCATATAGTCGCTGCACATAGCATCGAGAGCATGCTGCATATCCAAAGGGCCCCACCAATTCTAACCACACTGGATCGGCGTTTTTACCGCATCAGCAATGCAACGATGTCCCTGATAATCATGAGCAAGGGTAGGTTCCTCAACCCAGGTTAATTGGTAGGTATCCAAGGCTCTGATTCTTGCGATCGCCTCCTGAGGCGCCAGACTTTGGTTATAATCCACCATCAGATCCGCGTCCGAGCCAATGGCCCGCCGGATCGCACTGACGACGGCAATATCTTCCTCTAAGCTTGGATAACCTATTTTCGCTTTGACGGCTCTGACTCCTTGCTCCAGCCATTCTGAAGCAACATGAGCACTACCTTCCGGACCGTCATAACCGATACCACCGTAGACAGGGATAGGTTTCGGGCTACCACCTAAGTATTCGACTAGCGACTGGCCGCCAGACCTGGCTTTAGCATCCCACAACGCCATATCCAATCCGGCCAAAGCCATACCCACCAATCCCTGGGTACCCAGGAGACGAAACTGCTTATGGAGTGCGAGATGAAGATCGGATGGAGCCAGAGGTTTATCCAGCAAACTTGCGGCTATGTTTTCTGCGAGCTGTTTTACCGGTATCAATGCGGCAACCGTGTAGGTGAAAACTAAGCCATATCCACGATGACCCGATGACGTCTCCACATCGATTAGCACCAATGGAGATTCGGTGATTATCCCGCTTGCGGTGCAATGAGAATTAGCCATGGGTAGGCGAAGTGCACGAACTTGGATAGCGGTAATAGATTCCATTATTTACAACTCCCTGTTTATCATTTTTATAGTTAGGGAAGTATAGGGCTGGGAGATTAAACAAAGAAATAGGTCGGACGAAACTGGTCCGACCAACACCTCTCTGATCATTAGAATAAAACCAGTGTCTAGTCCTAAAATAAGTTGACACTATTTCAGGTTAAAAACGCCCGATGCACTTCATCGGGCGTTTTGTATTTTAAGGCCATATGCGGCCGCCGTG
>JAPHRD010000030.1 GCA_026196225.1 Motiliproteus sp. | reverse complement strand
CTCAAGGTCGGTAGCGATCTGAGCGCCAAAAACCAAGATCCCGCCAGCAGCAGCCAGCAGCAAAACCGTCGTGGTCAATTCTTTAGACCGAGCCACATCCCCCTTTTCGCGAGCGTCCTGAAGCCGTTTCGCCGTAGGTTCTTCCGATTTTTCTTGGCCCGTTTCTTCTTCAGCCATGACCTACCCCGTAATCAACAGATGGGTAATCATCTCCATCGCCTCTGTGGCGATGCGCTGATATTGCCCAAGAAAGCCAGACAGGCTGACCCAGGTAATAAAGACACCGAATATCATGGTAAACGGAAAACCGATGGCAAAGATATTCAACTGTGGTGCCGCTTTAGTCATGATACCGAAAGCAAAGTTAACCACTAAAACAGCGATCACCGCCGGCAGCGCCATTAAGAGCGCCGCCGCGAACAACCAACTACCGGAGATAACGATGCGCCACAGAGATATCGAGGGAATGCTTTCACTGTAGCCAGGAATCACTCGAAAACTATCTACGATTACTTCAATTAGCACCAAATGCCCGTTCATGCTCAAAAACAGCAACATGGTCAACATCAAGTAAAACTGACTCAATACCACCACAGAGACACCATTGGTGGGATCCGAGATGGAAGCAAAACCCAGGCCCATCTGGTAGGAGATAATCTGCCCACCCAGCACCACCACATGGAAAAACACCTGCACCATAAAACCCAACGCAAAGCCGATCAACAGCTGCTGAGCGATGCTCACGTAAAGCGCCAACGAGAGTCCATCAATGGCAGGCACCGAGGGCATCGACGGCATGATCACCAAGGTGACAGCAATGGCAAAACCAAGACGAATATTGACCGGCACCAATTGAGTACCGATCAACGGAACCACCATAAAAAAAGCGGCAATTCTAAAGAACGGTAGTAGTGCCTGAGTTACCCATTGGGTGAGATCGGGTATGGCAAATTCCACTGATTCACCTAACCGATTAAGAGTGGAATGTTATGAAAGAGGAAATTGAAGTAATCCATCAGCTTAGTCAGCATCCAGCTACCAAAAAACATCAATGCACTTATAGTGATAAGCAAACGCGGGAGGAAACTAAGAGTCTGCTCGTTAATCTGGGTGGCAGCCTGAAATACGGCGATGATCAAACCTACAATCAAACCGGGAACAACCATCAACGACACCAGCATCATGATAAGGAACAACGCCTCACGAAAGAGATCAAGCACTACCTCTGGGGTCATCATGGCCTCCTTCCTTAACTATTCGACTCAGGTACCAAAACTAGCCGCTATCGTACCAATCACCATAGCCCAACCATCCACTAACACAAATAGCATTATCTTGAACGGTAGCGAAATAATAATCGGCGACAGCATCATCATACCCATCGCCATCAATACGCTGGCTACTACCAGGTCGATGACCAAAAAAGGAATAAACAGCATAAATCCAATCTGAAACGCAGTTTTAAGCTCACTGGTGACAAAGGCCGGAACCAGAATACTGAACGGCATGGTTTGCGGCGACTCGATATCCTCACGGCCGGAGATTCGAACAAACAGTTCGATATCACTCTCCCGGGTCTGAGCCAGCATAAAACCACGGAAAGGCTCCGCCGCCTGCTGAACCGCTTCGAAGGTAGTCAGCTCGGCATTAAGATAGGGCTGAACGGCCGTAGAATTCACCCTCTCCAACACCGGCGCCATAATAAAAAAGGTCAAAAATAGCGCCAACCCCACTAAAATCTGATTGGAAGGCGTTTGCTGCAGACCCAAAGCCTGACGCAGAATGGCAAAAACGATGATGATTCGGGTAAAACTAGTCATCATCATGACCACCGCTGGCAGGAAAGTCAGCATGGTCATCAATGCCAAGATCTGGATGGTCACTGAATAGTTTTGGGCGCCATCCGGCCCAGTGGTCAGGGTAACAGCCGGGATACCTGTCTCCTCGGCCATACCCACCGCAGGCAGCAATATCGTTATCAGCAGGAGCAACCAACGAGCTGAGATCATTGATCTTTGCTCCTGCTCATTGCGTCTTTAAGGCGATCTGCAAACTGCGACACAGGGGTTACCTGTGGATCAATAATCGGCTCATCAAAACTGTGCAACAGATTTACCCGCCCTGGAGCTACACCCAACAGCATCTGCTGCTTACCGGCCTGAACCAACACCACCCGCTCGCGGGTACTCATCGCCAGTGTGGCCACGACTTTTAATTGCGGATGGTTGAAGCCACTTACACCGCCCACGCGGCGGGCAAACCAGGCCAGCGCAAAAATAAGCACGATTACCAACCCGAGCCCCAGTATCAGCTGCATCGCTGATCCTGCGGAGAAAGGCTCTACCGCTGGATTGGTAACTGATGTTGGAGAGAGCACCGTTGAAGTCACGGCGTTTGAAACTTGCGAAGAACCAGCCTCTGAGGGTACGTTGGCGGCAGTTTCGGCTACCGCCGCCAGAGAGTAGATAAATACGAACGCCAGGACTATAGCCCGGCTTGCCACACTAGCCACCTAGCGCAGTTTCCTGATTCGCTCAGAAGGGCTAACCACATCCGTCAAACGGATACCGAAACGTTCGTTAACCACAACCACCTCACCATGAGCGATGAGAGTGCCATTAACTTTGATATCCAGTGGCTCACCAGCCATTCGATCAAGCTCAATAACCGAGCCCTGACTCAATTGCAGCAGGTTTCGAATAGCGATCTCGGTACTACCCACTTCCATGGATATGCTGACGGGAATATCGAGAATGACATCCAGATCGGGGTTGTCGCCAACCATAGGGGCAGCATCATCCTGCAGCTCATCGAGAGCAACGGCAGCAGCTTCGTCTTCAGGATCTACACCCTGCTCTGCCATAGCCTCAGCCCAGGCATCATCGACGCTATCGTCATCCCCCTGCTCTTCTAGCGCGGCAGCCCACTCATCTGCCATCGCCTGATCATCACCACCGTTTTCGTTCTCGTCACTCATGCAAACTATCTCTTAGCAAGTTACTGCTAGCTGTTATTTTCTTGACGTTTTATCTGTTCCATCACTTTAAAAGCAAGACTGGATCGTGAAACCCCCAGCTTACCTCTGAATGTCGGGATGCCGTTGGCAACTAGCGTCAACTGTTCGGGGATATCAACGGGGATCACATCTCCGGCATCCATTTCCAAAATATCTCGAAGGGTAATTTCACGTCGAGCAACAGTCATATCCAGCTTAACTTTGGCGTCCATGATATCGGCACGAAGGGCGTTGACCCAACGCTCATCCTTATCGTCGATATCGCTCTGAACACCGGCATCCAACACCTCTCGTATTGGTTCAAGCATAGAATAAGGCATCGTTACATGTAAGTCACCGCCGCCGCCATCCAGCTCGATATGGAAGGTGCTAATCACCACCACCTCACTGGGACTGACGATATTCGCCATGGATGGATTAACTTCGGAATTGAGGTAATCGAACTCGACCTTCAATACCGGCGCCCAGGCTTCACGCAGATCGATAAAGATCTGCTCCAACAGCATTTTTACGATCCGGGTTTCAGTGGGGGTAAATTCACGACCTTCAATTTTGGCATGACGGCCATCACCACCAAAAAAGTTATCCACCAACTTGAACACCAGCTTGGCGTCCATGATAAACAGGCTGGTCCCCCGCAACGGCCGTATTTTTACCAGATTAAGACTGGTAGGTACGTAGAGGGTATGAACATATTCACCGAACTTGAGGATCTGCACTCCACCGACTGACACATCGGCACTGCGGCGTAGAATATTGAACAGACTGATGCGGGTATAGCGGGCAAAGCGCTCGTTGATCATCTCCAAGGTAGGCATGCGCCCACGGACGATACGCTCTTGGCTAGTCAGGTCGTAGGAATGAGCACCATCGACCGAAACATCCTCTTCGGTCTCGATATCACCGTCATCGACGCCGTGTAAAAGGGCATCGATTTCGTCTTGTGAGAGAAGATCCTGGACACTCATTCTCAGGCAGTTCCGGTTAATTTATTAGTATGAAGACTGCACATTCTACTGCATCACGAAATTGGTAAAGTAGACCTCTTCGATACCAGGCTCACCAATCTCATTTTGCATAATCTCTTTGATCTTGTCGGTGGCTTCCTGTCGCAAACGCTCTTTACCTTCAGCCGTTTGCATATCCGCCAGAGTTTGTGTAGAGAACAACGTTGTCAGGCTATGCACCACCAGCGGCATATGCTTTTTCAATGCATCGGCAACGCCTTGATCACGGGTGCGCGCCTCAACAAAAATCTGCAAGAATCGTTGGGCACCAAACTTATCGGATGAGAAATTAGCGATGAAATAAGGCTTTCCACCCATCGTACGCACCTTGACGTAGATCGCTTCTTTCTTCTTCGGTTCCGCCTCCACTGTCTGGGTAGCCGCGGGATCTTCGCGCAAGAAAAAATACCAGGCAGCACCGCCGCCCACCGCCAATAGCAGTACAGCTATCAGTATGATCAGTATCATGACCAGCTTACTGGATTTCTTACCTTCTGACTCAGCCGCTTCCTCAGCCATCGAAAACCTCTATCCCATTGCCAAAACACGGTTCCATGCACTCCCTATAACCCACTAGAGAATGCCGTTTAGATAAGCGCGACTATAGCATAATTTTATTGCCAGGTAGTGCCAGTTCACCTCTCAAATTCAGCAATGATCCGTCGTAATTACAACTCCTTAGGCATAATAATCTACCAGCGCCAAAGAACCGGTTTGGGACAGCGGCGATGATTCACCACTCTCTTCGGATTCAGTAGCAGACATGGATAGAGCAGAACCGCTCTGTGCCTCCCCCTGCTGTTCCGATTGTTTTGAAGGCGATTGGTCAGAAACGTCACTATGCTGAAGCTCGATACCGTTTTCAGCCAACATCTCCCGCAACCTCGGCATCTGCTGCTCCAGCACATCTCTTACCTGAGCATGAGGGCTGGTAAAACTCAGGCTAGCCTGATCATTATGGATGCTGAGACGGATATTTAAGCTGCCAAGATCCGGCGGATCAAGCCGCAACTCAGCACGCCCGATTTGCTGATTAGACATCCAAACCAGACGCTGAGATAACCCAGGGGACCAACGATCGCTGCCAAATCGCTCCGGCAGATTCAAACTTACCTGATTCCCCACATCGCCCTTATAGGCGTACTGCAGCTGTTGAAAACTAGAAAGCCCAGGTGGCAACCGATTGCTAGCTTCCGCATTTTGTGCCGATCCACTTAGCGAAGCGGAAAAGCCGGACCCGAAGGCCGATTTTTCACCATCAATGGTTTTCCCTTGCGCACCCAGCTCTGCACGAATTGCTTCCAGACTTTGGCGAAAACTATCCTGTCGATTCAGATCACGACCGGCTTGATCACCGCTACTTCCTGCTTCACCCTGATTTTGGGCGGACTGCGGCGAGGTTACAGCCTTGGCTCCTATATCGGTAACTTTACTCCCTGTGCCATCCACGGGCTGGGATTGAGTCGCCTGACTACGCGGCACAGAAACCTCAGGACGCCCCTGCTCTGCTACTGATCCGCCAGCTGCTGCCGCGTCTACACTAGGCCTGCTAGCAACCGCTGGTATATCCACCTTCGGCGGCTGTTCAGCTGAATCTACTGGCGCGGTCCGCTCGTTAGCACTCGGCGCCTTTAGCTCTTCAACTAAAGGACCGAGCGGTCGACGCTGTTGACCCTCGGGACCTTCAGCAGTCTCATTTGCAGCTAAAGCAGATTCACTGCCAGCCAATCGAGGACCGGAGGAAACAGATGGTTCCTGAGCTGCTCGGAGATTTTGAGCTGTGCTCGCCGCAACAGATTCAGCGGCTGCAGAGCGCTGCGCAGCCACCCCATCCCTTGATTCCAATGCTGAAGCATTCTTTCCAGAGATCGCGGCCTGTCCCTGCCCGGCAGCACGAGCGGATTCAGCTGGCAACATTTGTTGCGGCGCGCCTTGCGGCTGATTAGGCAGAGTGCTATTGAGTTTTTCAGAGGGCAGATCACTGGCATTGGCTGCCAAAACCATCGGCTTTGTTAATTCTATCGCTAAAGGATCTGTTTTTTGCCCCAAATCGCCATTCGCAGCAGACCGATCCTGAAGTAACTGCTGCAGCTGCTTAAAAGCATCAGCAAGCTGAACATTTTCGGTGCCATTGTTTCTGTTAGCAGCAACCAGCAAGCCGGCAACCTCAAGCGCTTCCTGGCTCAGGCTGTCGATATCAACGCCTGCAGCTTCAAAGCTTTCGATATTCACTTCACCACCGACAGCCCCTTGCTGAAGCAATCGCATAACTCCTTCTACCTGAGGCGGCAAGGCATCGCCACCCGCTGGCAATGTTAAACCGCCAACCGTAGCCTCAGTGCCACTAGACAAGGAAGAAGCCTGCTGATTAATGGAGTTCAACAATGCTTGACTAAACAGCCCGCCGGATCCGGGCGAATCCAGCGCCAGACCGCCAAAAGCCGCCGCTTCAGAAGAGAGCAACTGCAATAGATTATTGGGGATTGAAATAGCCTGAGGTGAAGACATCGCCTGCTCCAGAGAGTTGGTATACAGGAGTTAAAATGCAATAAAGAGGCCAACTGCTCGATGTCGATAGAAAGTCAGCGATAGCGGTTTTGAACCAGCTCATCGATGGTTTTCTGCAGCCGCTTCTCCTCCTCCTTTAGCTCCACTTGCACCGCTTTATCGATCAGCGATTCCATCGCTTGCTGACGACCATGGGCGCTCTGCCAAAGCTTCTTGGCCTGCTCCAACATCTGTCGAGATAAAGCTACCTGCTCAGCCTGCTGATTGATGGCGTCTTGGAGACGTGACATAAACTGCTGCAAACGAATCAAACCCTGCGCTTGAATACCCTGCTGCTGTTGCTGGGCAGCACTCTGCTGATATTCAGCAAGATAGTCCTTTAACTGCTGCATCTTTGCCTCTTCGGCCAGCAGCTGTTGCTGTGCACTTCCCAAGGCCTGCTCTGCCAATTTTCGATTACGCTCGGCAAGATGCAGCACCGGCTGCAAGCGCTTCGATCTCTTCATCGCTTAGGTGCAGATCGCAAGGTCATTTGATTGCCGGGAGCCTTGCCGTTCTGCGGAGCAGCGGGAGGAGATTCGAGTACCATGTGCAAGCCTTGCCAGCTCTCGGTGAAGTTAAACTGCTGATCCAGCCCCTGCTGCAGGAACTGGCGGAAATGCGGCATGCGCTCGATAGCCAGATCAATCTCAGCATCGGAGCCTTTGACATAAGCACCCACACTGATGAGATCACGATTTTGCAGATAGCGTGAGTAGATCTGTTTAAATTTCTGCGACTTAACCAGATGCTCAGGGGTAACGATCTGAGGCATCGCCCGGCTGATGGAGGCTTCGATATCGATGGCGGGATAATGCCCCTCTTCCGCCAACTGCCGGGAAAGAACCACGTGACCATCAAGAATCGCACGAGCAGCATCGGCGATAGGATCCTGCTGGTCATCCCCTTCGGTCAATACGGTATAGAACGCAGTGATAGATCCCGATCCTTCGGCGCCATTACCGGCTCGCTCAACCAGCTTGGGTAGTTTGGCAAAAACCGACGGTGGATAACCCTTGGTCGCCGGAGGCTCACCCACCGCAAGAGCGATTTCACGTTGCGCCTGCGCAAATCGAGTCAGAGAATCCATCAAAAGCAAGACATTCTTGCCCTGATCGCGAAAATACTCTGCAATCCTGGACGCCAGCTCCGACGCCCGCAGCCGCATCAATGGCGCTTCATCTGCAGGAGACGCCACCACAACCGCTCTGGAAAGCCCGGCCTCTCCCAAACTTTGCTCGATAAATTCCTTAACCTCTCGACCACGCTCACCAATCAAGCCAACCACGATAATCTCCGCTTCGGTAAAGCGGGTCATCATCCCCAGCAGGACACTCTTTCCGACTCCGGATCCAGCAAATAGCCCCAACCGCTGACCACGACCGACGGTTAACACCGAGTTGATCGCTCGGATACCTACATCCAAAGTATCGTGGATCGGTTGACGGGCCAGGGGATTGATCACAGGACCTTCGAGACTAACCTGCTCCTCGGCTTCCAAGGGACCTTTGCCATCCAGAGGCATACCGGTACCATTGAGGACCCTGCCCAGCAAGTTGTAACCGACGGGCACCTTAGTTCCTCCGCCAAGAGGAATCACTTTTGCACCCGGATGCAAACCTTCGATTCGGGTTAACGGCATCAGGAAGAGAGAATCTTGGCCAAAGCCCACCACTTCAGCGTCGGCACTGTGGTTTTCATCCACTTCAACACGGCAGTATTCTCCCACCGCGGCACGACAGCCTTTAGCCTCCAAAGTCAGCCCAACCAGTCGGGTCACCCGGCCCTTAACGACAGGGCGAGGCGGCTTCAATTCAGCTTGCCGATAGACCTGCAGACGATCCAAGATAGTTTGCATCAGCCGGCCTCTTCTGTTGAGTCCGATTCTTTCTGATCCAGCAACTGACTGACTACCTGGGTAAAGCGATTCTCAACACTGTAATCGAGATAACTGTTCGCACCTTTCACCAGCACACCACCTTGGGTTAACTGCTCGTCTCCACGAACAGACCAGTCCGCATGCTCCCGTTCCCGAATCCGCTCCATCTGTGACAGGTCGTCGGGATGCACCGTAAAACAGAGTTCAGGTTCGCCATGGGGAAGCGCTGCCAGGGCTTCTTCGACAACTTGTGCCAATAGCCCGGGGTCAGCCCGCAGTTCATGCTTGATAACAGCTTTTGAAGTATCGACCACCAACTGCAACAAGGCTGACTCCAGCTCATGCTGCTGCTTTTGAAAAGGATCTTGTAATGACTGGATGAGTCCGGACAATTGCTGACTGAGGCGATCAATTTCACCTTCGCCCCGCTTCAGACCGGTATCGTAGCCCAGCTTCTCACCTTTAGCTCGCCCCTGCTGCTCACCCTGTTCAAAACCCTCTTTTTGACCTTGCTGGAAACCCTCTTGACGGGCTTCTTTGCGGATACGTTCAAGGGCTTCAACGGTTAAGGGTTCGGGATCGACAAGCTCTTCTACGGGAGAAGCAGCCACTCCAGGAGAACCCTTTTCTTTAAACGGAGATCGCACCACATGGGCGCTCTGAACCCTAGGTAAAACCCAGGTTTTTATGGGAGGCAAATCTTTGGCGGCAATACGGCCGGGGTTTTTAGTTTTCTTCTTCACCGCTCTCTCAGTGCTGCAACTTCAGGGGATGTGGATATCAGTAATTCTAACCTAGCACGACCCCCGATTGATAACTGGATCGTACCTTAGGAAACCCGTAAATCAAGCCTGTTTTGCTGGAAAAACCCGATCGATTGATCCGATGCTTTAGAGCATATCTTCGCCACTACCGCCAAGCATAATCTCGCCATCATCAGCCAGACGACGGGCAACGGTAAGAATCTCTTTTTGGGCAGTTTCCACATCGCTAACTCGAACCGGAGGCGATGCTTCAAGGTCATCTCGCAACAGTTCAGCAGCTCGCTTGGACATGTTCTTAAAGACCTTCTCCTGAAGCGCCGTATCAGCCCCTTTCAGCGCAACCACCAAGACATCGGTGGAGATCTCACGCAAGATGACCTGAATACCTCGATCATCAACGTCCGCCAAATTGGCAAACACGAACATCAGATCCTGAATCTCATTACCCAGGTCTTCATCAACCTCTTTGATCGACTCCATCACGTTGGCTTCGGTGCCGGTATCAAAGAAGTTCATGATATCCGCCACTACTTTGACGCCACCCATGTCGGTGGTCTTAGCGGTAGTGTTACCAGCAAA
Source organism: Motiliproteus sp. (assembly GCA_026196225.1). Taxonomy (GTDB): domain Bacteria; phylum Pseudomonadota; class Gammaproteobacteria; order Pseudomonadales; family Balneatricaceae; genus Motiliproteus. Next base: position 67,812 of record JAPHRD010000030.1, on the reverse strand, counting down.
CTGACGCTCGAGAATATCGTTAAGTTCCTGTAGGGCATTGGGCTGAACAGTCTCCAGCGCCGAGATACGCATAAGAATGTCAAGACGCACCTTCTCATCAAACTGACCAACTACTTCAGCGGCCTGATCAGCATCCAAATAAGAGACAACGATCGCCTGAATCTGCGGGTGCTCGAAACGAATAATGTCTGCAACCTGGCGTGCTTCCATCCACTTCAGGGTATCCAACCCTTTGGTGTTGGCTCCCTTAAGGATGCGATCGATCAGACCACCCGCTTTATCTTCGCCCAGGGCTTGATTGAGAACCGAGCGGATATAGTCATCGGATCCTACCCCCAAGCCGGTCTGGTTGCCCACCGCATTTAGGAAATCAGCCAATACCGTTTCCACCTGATCCTGCTGGACATCGGCAAGCTGAGACATAGCTGTACCGATCCGCTGCACCTCTTTCGGACCCAGGTGTTTTAAAATCTCTGCAGCATCGCTCTCACCCAAGCTCATCAGCAAAACCGCTGCCCGCTGAATCGGCTCTAACTTACCAGCGCTACTCATCAGAAACCCACTGCTTAATTACCTGAGCAACCCGACCCGGATCTTCTGCCACCAAACTGCGAACCGCATCCAACTGACGTTCGAAGGATTCATTCGGCCCAGGCAGCAGAGCCCCTTCATCAACGCTCAAGCCACCCTCTTCACCACCAATACCGCCGGTTTCAGAGATCCCTTCCAACTCACCGCCAAATTCACCACCAGCACCCGTCATTTCAGGAACTGCCGACAAACTCTTCATAATGGGCCTGAGTACAGCAAAAATCAGAATCAATAGAACCAAGCCTGCGGCACCCATCTTGGCGATCGGCATAAACCAGGCCTGCTCCCAAATAGCCAACTCCGGCAACTCTTCCAAAGGTTCCGGGCCCACGAAGGGAGTATTAACCACATTGACGCTATCACCGCGGGCAGCGCTGTATCCAACCGCGTCACGCACCAGCAAGGTCAGACGCTGGATATCGTTTTCACTCCAAGGACGGCGACTAACTTCTCCAGTTTCGGCATTAGTGGTAGCGATGTCATCCACCGCGACCGCCACCGTCAAACGACGCACCCGGCCCTGCTGGTGACGGGTATAGCTAATGGTGCGATCCAGCTCGAAGTTACGAGTCACCTGCTTGCGAGCACCACCAGTTCCAGTGCCCGCACCGCCACCGGCCCCACCAGCACCAGCCTGTTCAGGCACCGCCGCAGCGCCTGGAGGCTGATTAGCCAAAGCGCCAGGAACACCGCCAGCACCAGCACCAGCAGCACGCTGCTCATCTAATGTTTGTTCGCTACGCAGCGAAGGCAGATCTGGATTAAAGAGTTCGTCGGTCTGCTCAACGGCGGTGAAATCGATATCGGCAGAGACTTCAGCCTTAAAGCGGCCGCTACCCACCACCGGCTCCAGAATACCGCTGACCCGTGCTGCCATTTTCTCTTCGATTTTCTGAGTGTATTCCAGCTGTTTGGCTGCTATACCCACTTCTTTGTCAGCATCTTGACTGTTTAACAGCCGACCTTTTTGATCGACAACTGTTACGTCGCGGGAATTCAGCTCGGGAATACTTGAGGCCACCAGATTGGCGATCGAAGCAACCTGCTGCTTGCTCAGCATCCGCCCGGAGTAAAGCTGAACAAATACCGACGCCGTAGGCTTACGGGCATCACGGACAAACACTGAACGTTTGGGAATGGCCAGATGGACACGAGCCGATTTCACCTGCATCAGACTACTGATAGTACGCGCCAACTCACCTTCCAGTCCGCGACGAAAACGCGTCGTTTCTACAAACTGACTGGTACCCAGCGCCTGCTGCTGATCCATCAATTCGAAACCGACATTATCTCGACCCGACAACCCTTCGGCGGCCAGCTTCAACCTAGCATTGTGAATCTGATCTGCAGCCACCAACAGCGCACCACTTTTGTGGTCAATTCGATAGGGAATCTGGCTAATTTGCAGAGTTTCGATAATCTGATTGGCATCAAGGGAATTTAGATTATTCAACAACGGACGGTAATCTGGCTCCTGCGACCATAACACCACGGCAAAGCCGATCGCCACGCTGGCAGCCAGGCCGATCATCAATCCAATCTGGCGAAAAATCCCCAGACGATTAAATCCCGCCGCCAGCCCTGACTGCGGCATCGGTATAGCCCCTTGTGTCGTTGCGGGTGCGTTATCCATGTCTAACTACCAGCTTAATCATCCAACCCATCAGATCGGCATCTTAGAAATATCTTCGTATGCTGAAACCAGCTTGTTTCTCACCTGGGTCATCGCTTCGAAGGCGACACTGGCTTTCTGCAAGCCGATCATCACTTGTGGAAGATCGACGCTTGGATCACCGCGCTCATAGGCTTCTGCCATTTTTTTGGCGGACATCTGCTGTTCATTTACCTTATCGACCGCCATCTTCAACATATCGCCAAATTCAGTCTTTTCGACCGGATTTTTCTCAAGCCCAGACAGTGGAGCCGCCGGCTGAACGCCCGCCTGCACCTGAGACTTCATCACCCGCATCTGGTTCAGCACGTTTTGAATATCCATTCTGTCAGCCATTTCAACCACCCGCCCCAACTTAACAACAGCAAACGTCACAATAATGACGGATTATACCAAGAAATTCCCAAACACCCAGCCAGAAACGCCAAATTATTGTCTATCACAGCCTTCTAGCATTCAACAGCGCTTCGATTGCCAATAAATATTGCATATTCTGGGCCAACAACACTAAAAATAAAAAAGCCGCCACAGTTATCCAACTGCAGCGGCTAATAGACACCGACCAGAACCAAGACTAAGCGGTCGGCGCTTGACCGTATTTCAATCGCACATACATCAAAGCTACCGTGATCGCATCTCCTAAAGCGGTATGCCGCTGCAAGATTGGCAGATCTAATTTCGAGGCGATGGTATCAAAACGCAGGTCAACATCCCCCCCCACGTGCTTCCACTTGACGATGTCATTGTAAACATGGGAAAGCTCTATCGCCTTGTTGGGTAATCCGAAACCAAACGCTGGTCGCAAAAACTTATCCAACATCTTGATATCGTAGTTGACGTAATAACCCAAGATTGGGCGATTTCCCACAAACTCCAGCACCTGGGGCAACGCCTCTTCTAGAGTAATCCCCCCCTCCAGATCGACAGCCCGTAAATGATGAACCTTGATCGACTCACCACACAGACTTTCAGGTGGCTTTAGCTTTAAGTCCAATCGGTCGCTGGTTTTTACCCGACTACCTTTAATTTTGACCGCACCAATTGAAAGGATCTCTCCTTTCTTGACGTCCAAACTGGTGGTTTCACAATCCAGAGAAACCACTTCATCACCATCGTAGGATTCGAAGAGATGACCATAGGGACCCTCCCTATGCTGCTTCTTTTCCCTCATAACTCTAAATTTACGGGGAATTATCATTACTTTAATCTCCTAGCTTTCCGCTCCGGGTTCACCCCAGTAATCTAATTATTAGTCCTTGTTAACGATCCAGGTGATAGCGCATCGCCAAATGCTTCTTGAACTCTTTCACCACATGTAACGCTTCTCGTAATAAGTCCTTATCGAGACGATCAAGTTCATCGATGATGATCATATTGGGCGATTCGTTAAAGTCCTCGTTATCAAAACGAATCATCTGCTGGCGCAACCGGATCTGCACAAAGATCGACAGCGCTTCCACCAGATCGCGGCCCTGATTTTTCTTCATAGTGCCATTTTCAATCAGCGCATCAATGCGCTTGAAGGTATTGGTCTCCAAGATACGATTTTGCATTGCCAGCGTGCGAACGCCGTGCACAATCGGAAACACCCCCCCCTTCTTAATATCGATTCCCTGCCCCTTGCTCTTGATACCGCCGAAGAAGGTCAGCGGCGTATCAAACTCTAAGGACGCTTTAGCAAAGTGAGAGAAAAACACATCGTTATCTTGCAGTTTACGCAAGAACCAGTTCCGAGCCGCTTTAAACAGAGCGGGGTTTCCTGCTACTGGCTTAGCATCAACAGCAATCGCAAGATTCATCTGAGCATCACCTTCACAGGAAGCAGCCCAGCCATCCATACGACTGGTCCAGTCACTCAAATGTTGCACCCAATAGGGATTGGACACCATGATATTGCCCGGACATCTCGGATAACCAAACTCAATCAGCACTTCGGTAAATCTCTGTAACGCCGCATCTCGATCTGGCCAGTCCAGGCCGTCGCGCATGATGATGGCGTTGTCCTGATCGGTTTTCATGATCTGTTCGCCACGGCCTTCACTCCCCATGACCACCAAACAGACGTGACCTAACAGATCTTCAGGAACCAAGAGGGTAAACAGTTTCGCCATGACTCGCTCGTTCATAGCCGAGATCAGATCCATGGCAAAACGTGCTTTTACACCATGTGAAAGCAGTGAGCGAATCAAATCATTCAGGCCATGGGCAGCAGTAGAAAGATCCTCAATGGTTTTGGCTCGCTCGATACGAAGACCGATAACGTGAGAGTGACTGGAGAAATAGCTCAACACATCAGTCAGCTCAACAATCCCCAGCAACTGATGATCTTTCATCACCACCACTCGCTCGATATGCTGCTGAGTCATTAGAATCAGGGCGTTAAACAGGTAATCACCTGCCTCCACCGAGATCAAACGGTAGGTAGCGATTTCAGAGACATCACTATCCCGAGATAACTCTTTCAGCACCACCGCATTCAGCAGGTCGGTACCCGTTACAATGCCGTGGCGCGGACCTTTTTTAACCAGCACGCAGTCAACATGTTTCTCGCGCATCAGCTCGGTGGTTTCGCGGATGCTGGTGCCTTCAAGAATAACCAACGGATCGCGCATACATTCGCCGTCCACCTGGGCCAGCATAAATTCTGCCATGCCTTGGTCTTCACCACCGTGCTCGTCATGAAGCTCCGTCTTGGCAGCCAGGGTTCGGCTAAAATAGTCGCCAAACCGAGGGTTACTGTAGACCAGTTCAAGCAGACTTTTGGTCGGAAGAATATGGGCGATAGTTTCTTCTTCGGCCACGAAGTTGTGAATCGCCTTACCTTTCAGCGCAGACCAGGCACCGAAATAGTCTTCGTTGGAGTAGTGAACAAAGACATGCTCATCCTCATCCTCACCTTCATCCTTAACTTCAACTTCCCGCACCTGACCCTTAAGAATAATAAAAAGCCCTTCGGGTGGTTCTCCAGCCGTAATCAGATGCTCGCCCTGCTGGTAATAAGCAATATCCAGATTGTTCTTTAGCACCCTCATCTCCTCTTCATTGAGCAGACTAAACGGGAGGTTATCGATATTAAATTCCGCGGTCATTTCCATTCCTCGGTTAAGAACACTGTGAATAGCGCTGGCCCGATATTCCAGTACTATTCACAGACCTCTTAGGGAACACGCTGAACATGTTCGCCAGTCTTCAAGCAAAAAAGGCACACTCGCATTATCTGCCAGTGTGCCCCTTGTCTCATGATTTAATCCAGAGGACTAAATCTGTCGCGAGTAGATCACTGCTTAGTGATCATGAGCCTCACCAGCACCGCGAGGGATACGGATATCTTCAACGATAGCCTGGATCTCCGCTGGAGGAGGAGGCGTCATGGAAGATACGATAATCGCAGTGATGAAGTTCAGGATCATACCAACAGTACCGAAGCCTTCAGGGGAGATTCCCATGAACAGCTCGTCTTTGGTGCCACCCATAAACTTGAAGTAGATGATGTAAGCCATGGTAGAACCAAGACCAACAACCATACCTGCAATTGCACCCTGAGAGTTCATGCGCTTCATGAAGATACCCATGATGATCGCAGGGAAGAACGAGGATGCCGCCAAACCGAATGCCAAGGCAACAACTATCGCCACAAATCCTGGAGGATTGATACCGAAGTAACCTGCGATACAGATTGCTACGATAGCCGCCAGACGAGCGTACATCAGCTCTTGCTTGTCAGTGATGTTCGGGTTAACAACCTTCTTCATCAAGTCGTGAGAGATAGCCGTAGAGATTACCAGCAGCAGACCTGCAGCGGTAGACAGTGCCGCAGCAACCGCACCGGCAGCAACCAGGGCAATTACCCAACCTGGCAGAGAAGCGATCTCTGGGTTGGCCAGTACCATGATGTCACGGTCTACGTAAATTTCGTTGGCGAAAGGCGCGTTACCAACTGGCTTGTTAGATTCGAAATGGTTAGTTGTCAGACGCTCGCCGTACTGACCACGAGCAGACTCGTCATCAACACCACCAACGAATGCAGGCTTACCTTTACCTTCGAACGCCTTACCAGCAGCGTACTGAACCTTGCCGTCACCGTTGTAGTCTTTCCAACCGATCAGACCTGAATTTTCCCAGTTCTTGAACCACGTAGGCATTTCGGAGTAAGCAGTACCCGTTTTGTCAGCACCGTTAACAGTGTTGATCAGGTTGTACTTACCGAATGCAGCCACACCAGGAATCGCAGTGTAAAGAATCGCGATAAACATCAGCGCCCAACCTGCGGAAGAACGAGCGTCCTTAACAGTAGGTACGGTGAAGAAGCGTACGATTACGTGAGGCAGACCCGCAGTACCACACATCAGTGCAGCAGTCAGGAAGAACATATCCAGGGTAGATTTCTTACCGGCAGTATATTCCGCGAAACCAAGCTCTGTGGATAAGCCGTCAAGTGTTGCCAACACCGACTGTCCATCAGCCAATGCAGCACCCAAACCAGTCTGAGGCAGGATGTGACCTGTAATCTGGAAAGACAGGAACAATGCAGGAACGGTGAAAGCCAGGATCAGTACGACGTACTGAGCAACCTGAGTGTAGGTGATACCCTTCATGCCGCCGAGAACAGCGTAGAAGAATACGATCGCCATACCCAGAATAACACCAGTGTTGATGTCAACGTGCAGGAAGCGGGAGAACACGATACCAACACCACGCATCTGACCTGCCACATAAGTGAAGGAGATGATAATGGTACATACAACCGCGATCAGACGCGCTGTATCGGAGTAGTAACGGTCACCAACGAAGTCAGGCACAGTAAACTTACCAAACTTACGCAGGTAAGGAGCCAGACACATTGCCAGCATTACGTAACCGCCAGTCCAACCCATCAGATAGGCTGCACCGTCACGACCGATGAAAGAGATAATACCAGCCAGGGAGATGAACGATGCCGCAGACATCCAGTCAGCCGCCGTTGCCATACCGTTAGCAAGAGGAGGCACACCACCACCCGCTACGTAAAACTCTTTAGTTGATCCGGCGCGAGCCCAGACCGCGATGCCGATATAGAGCGCGAAAGACGCACCTATAAAGACAAAATTGAGAATATCTTGTGTAGCCATAGTCTCGAAGTCCTATATCTATATCGTTATTGTTATTCGTGTACGTCGTACTTTTCGTCGAGCTTGTTCATGCTTATCGCGTAAGCAACGATCAAACCACAGAACACAAAGATTGAACCCTGCTGAGCAAACCAGAATCCCAGCTTAAAGCCGAAAAACGGAATCGCATTGAGTTGCTCGATAAACAGGATGCCGCAGCCATAGGAGACTACGAACCAGACCGCCAAATAGGACAGGATAATACGAATATTTTCCTTCCAGTAGGCCTGCGCTTTTTCAGGAGTTAGGCTCATGGCACCTTCCTTTCAATTGATGACATTATTGTTATTAATTTCCAGTGGAAAAATCACAGGTGCAATTTAACAAAGAGCACCCCCAAACAAATCACGACTTTAGTCTGTGATTAGACTAAAGACCGAACACCAGCCTCAACAAAGGTCGAATAAAACACGATCATTCAAGCTGTTAGCCATCTCGACTGGGTAGAATCGAAACACTGACAGCAAACCCGAACCAATACACACTGTTGACTTGGAATTGACAAATTTCAGGTTACAGTAGAAGTTTACAGTTTCAGGCTGGCACCCAACCGCTCAGCCACACTTCGATGGGAGTCCCTATGCTCGACGGCTGGTTTATCATTGTTATCTCATTGAGCTACGTCGGCTTGCTGTTTGCGATTGCATATTACGGAGACAATCACGCCAAAGAACTGCTTAACTCAAAAACCCGCCCACTTGTTTACAGCTTATCCCTAGCCGTTTACGCCACCTCCTGGACCTTTTATGGTGCCGTTGGCCGCGCCTCGAGTAGCGGCTGGGAGTTTCTCGCCACTTATTTAGGGCCAATCATTACTTTTATTGTTGGCTGGCAGGTCTTTACCAAGATCATCCGGGTCAGCAAACAGCAGAACATCACCACCATCTCTGACTTTGTCGCTTCACGCTACGGTAAAAGCCAAAGCCTGGCGGTATTAGTGACCTGCATCGCAGTTCTAGGCATCGTCCCCTATATTGCCCTGCAACTAAAAGCAGTGGCGATCAGTTATAACGCTCTGGCCAGCGGCACCAGCGGCGCCCTCGACGCTGCTGCCGGTAGCGATACCGCCCTCTTTGTTGCCCTGCTTATGGCGCTGTTTTCGATCCTGTTCGGTACTCGCCACATCGATGCCACCGAACACCACGAAGGCATTGTACTGGCGATCGCCTTCGAATCGATCATCAAACTAACCGCCTTTATTGCCGTCGGCCTGTTCGTTACTTTCGGCGTCTTTGACGGCTTTGACGATCTGTTTACCAAAGCCGCAGCAGAACTGGCCAGTAACGAAAATTTCCAACGAGACTTCACTCAAAACAGCTTCCTCACCGAAACCTTACTGGCCACCATCGCCATTATCTGTCTACCGCGCCAATTCCACGTCGCAGTAGTGGAAAACGCCGACCCCAAGGACCTGAAAACAGCCCGCTGGATCTTCCCTATCTACCTGGTGGCAGCCAGCCTGTTCGTGCTACCTATCGCCACCGCCGGCATGCTCACATTCCCCGGCGGCGATGTCGATGCAGACACCTTTGTACTGACTCTGCCGCTGTTCGAAGGTAACGATAATTTGGCGCTTTTTGCCTTTATTGGTGGATTGTCCGCTGCAACGTCAATGGTTATCGTCGCTACCATCACTCTCAGCACCATGGTCTGTAACGATATTGTGATGCCGATGCTATTACGCATCTCCTGGCTGAAACTTTCTGAAAAGAAAGACTTAGGTGCGCTACTGCTAAAAGTACGACGCCTCACCATCGTTAACCTGATGCTGCTGGCTTATTTCTATTACCGTATTCTTGGCGAAGAGGAGAGCCTGGCCTCCTTCGGACTGCTGGCATTTGTGGCCGTAGCTCAGTTCGCGCCAGCTATTTTCGGCGCGGTCACCTGGAAAGGTGGTTCCAGACAAGGCGCTCTGGCAGGCATCACCGCCGGCAGCATGGTATGGCTGTACACCTTAGTTTTCCCAACTATGAGCAACGCCGGACTAATTCCCACCCCAATCTCAGATGCCGTTTGGGGTTCTGAATGGATGAAACCAGATGCGCTGTTCGGTCTTCAGTTCGCTGACCCACTGACCCACGGCACCTTCTGGAGCCTGCTACTCAACATCACCCTCTACATTATCGTCAGCCATTACTCGTCCAAACGCTTGATCGATCGCATCCAGGCCAGCACCTACGTTGATGCCCACGGCAGCTATGGCGAAGGTGACGATCACGCCATCAGCGGCGCCACCACCGTGGGCGATCTTCAGCTGCTGGCCGAGCGCTTTATCGGTGTCAACAAAGCCCAGCACGCCTTTACCGGCTACTCCCTGCAGCGGGGAGAGGATCCCCCCTTGTCTGGAGACAAGGCCAATGCCGATCTGATCAGCTTTACCGAACGCCTTCTGGCGGGTGTTATCGGCGCCTCTTCCGCCCGCATCCTGATCGCCTCCACCCTGCGGGGTAAAGATATGCAGCTGGGAGACGTGGTCAGCATCGTCGACGAAGCCTCACAAGTTCTGCAGTTCAACCGCGCACTGCTGCAATCCACCATCGAGAACATCAATCAGGGAATAAGCGTAGTGGATCAGCAACTTCGTCTGGTGGCCTGGAATCGCCGCTATACCGAGATGTTCGACTACCCCGACGGGCTGATCTGCGTGGGTCGACCTGCGGCAGAGATCTTCCGATACAACGCTAAAATGGGGGAATACAGCCCAGGCAATGTCGAGGAACAGGTGGCCTCTCGTCTGGCTGTGCTGACATCCGGAAAACCTCATTCCTATATCCGTTACCGCAAAGACGGCACAGTACTGGAAGTGCAAGGCAACCCCATGCCCGGCGGCGGCTACGTCAACACCTACATGGACATTACCGCCCACAAGCGCACCGAAGAAGCCTTACGGGAAAGTGAGCAAAGCATCCGCATCTACACCGATAACGTGCCGGTACTGATCGCCTATCTCGACAAAGAACTGCGCTTCCTGTTTATAAATAAAGCGTACGCAGAAGCCTTTGGCATCGAAGACCGTCACGCCATGATCGGCACCCCCTGCTACAAAGTGTTATCGAAAAAAGAATACGAAATTCGCACCCCCTATATCACCAGCGCTCTTAAGGGTGAGCGCGAACGCTTCGAAACCAAACTACCTTCCAAGAACGGCCATCTCCGTTATGCCGATGTAACCTACATCCCGCACGTTGGCGAATACGGCGATATCCTCGGATATTTCACGCTTTATCAAGATATTACCGAGCGCCGAAAGGCTGAACTAGCCCTCCAGGAAACCAACGAAAATCTCGAACAGCGGGTCCACGAGCGCACCCACGCCATCTCGGCGATTAACAAGGAGCTGCGCAAAGAAAACGCCATCCGGGCACTGATTGAGGATGAGCTTCGACAAGCGAAAGGAGAAGCGGACGCCGCCAACCTGGGCAAAACCCGCTTCCTGGCAGCAGCCAGCCACGACCTCCTCCAGCCTCTCAATGCGGCTCGGCTATTTACCTCCGCTTTAGGCCAACAGGCCCATAGCGACGACACCCGCGAACTGGTACATAATCTCGATGGCTCACTAAAAAGCGCGGAAGAGCTTTTGGTCACGCTGCTAGATATCTCCAAACTAGATGCGGGTGCGCTTGAACCTAACCTGTCTCACTTCAAACTAAGTAATCTATTCAGCACTCTCAAAGCCGAATTCACCGCCCTGGCCAAGGAAAAACAACTGGAGTTTCGCAACGTTAGCTGCGACTGCGTCGTTCACAGCGATCAGCAACTGCTACGCCGAGTACTGCAAAACTTCCTATCCAACGCGATCCGATATACACAGACCGGCAAGATCCTACTGGGATGCCGACGTAGAGGTGATTTTCTGCGCATAGAGGTTTGGGATACCGGTGTAGGCATTCCTGACAGCAAAATTAAAGAGGTATTTGAGGAGTTCCGTCGGATCGATAATCCCAAGCACTCTCAAGTCCAAGGCCTGGGACTAGGATTGGCGATCACCGAACGAATTTCACGGATGCTCGGACACCCACTGAAGGTCCGCTCATGGCAAGGAACCGGCACGGTATTTAGCGTCGAAGTCCCCATTGGCGATATCAGCCAGGTGATCAAACCCCGCAGCCGTAGCACCAGCTCCATGCGCAGCTCCAACCTCACCAACACCAAGGTACTCTGCATTGATAACGAACCAAACATACTGGAAGGTATGTCGGCGCTATTAAAGGGCTGGGGATGCGAGGTGAAGAGTGCCCTGAGCGAAAGCGAATCGTTAGAGATATGTAACGATGGCGAATTCACCCCTGATATTATCCTGGCCGACTACCATCTGAGCGAAACCCAAACCGGCGTCATGGCCTTAGCCACACTCTCGGAATGCTGGGAAAAACCGATACCGGCGATCGTGATTACAGCAGACAGAACCGACGAAGTTCAGGAAGAGGTCTCCGAATCGGGAGCACAGATACTGCATAAGCCGATGAAGCCTGCAGCACTTCGAGCGATGATGACTACAGTGTTAGCACGCCGTTAACTATCTGCGCCGCTATAGATGGGAATAAAAAAACCGGACGACGTCCGATTTTTTATTCCAACAACTGGATTAGCCCATTTCGGTTTTAGGCGGCTCCACGCCCAAACGACTGGCTTCGATTACCGCCTGGGTACGACTGTGCACGCCAAGCTTACGAAGAATTGCCGTTACGTGGGCTTTAATGGTCGCCTCGCTGACATTGAGCTCGTAGGCGATCTGCTTATTCAGCAAACCCTCGGTCAACATCATCAGTACGCGGAACTGCTGTGGTGTCAGAGACGCCAGCTTGGCTGCGAATTCAGCATCATCGTCGGTGACACCTTCATCCATCTCAGCCACATCCTGAGGCAACCAAACCTCCCCTTCCAGCACCGCGACAATAGCACCGGAGATGATATCCAGTGGCGCAGATTTCGGTATAAATCCAGATGCCCCGTACTCGATAGCTCGCTTCATAACTCGAGGCTCTTCGCTACCGGAAACAACAACGACAGGCATACTTGGGTTCTGACCACGAAGATATACCAGACCGGTAAATCCGTTGGTTCCTGGCATATGCAGGTCCAACAGCACCAGATCGGCATCCTTGTGGGCTTCTACGGTTTCTTGCAATGCTGTGAGAGAGTCCGCCTCTATCACAACAACATCTGGGACTGCCTGGGCTACCGCCTGCTTAAGCGCTGCCCTAAAGAGCGGGTGGTCGTCGGCAATAATAATTTTCTGTGCCAGTTGCATCCGTTAACTCCCTCACCGTTCGAACAAAAAGAAGCACAATAACCGATGACCGCACAGCTGACCATTACAGCTAAGCCATTGGTACTAAACGCACTTCAAAAAAAACTCCCCATAGTGTAATGAACTAAAGGGAGTTTTCATAGTTGCTGAGTAACCGGAATTAGCTTTGGCACCCATTGAGTATTCAATAAGTGCCTAGCTAAAGCTAGCCAGATGGCAAAAACACCTCTGACTACAAAGACATATTAGTCTTTGCTGCGGTTACAACGGTTTTCGATCAGGTCATCTACAACGCTAGGATCAGCCAGGGTAGAAGTATCACCCAACGCATCGAAATCGTCTTCGGCGATCTTACGCAAGATACGACGCATGATCTTACCGGAACGAGTCTTAGGCATACCGGGAGCAAACTGGATCAGGTCTGGAGAAGCGATTGGTCCGATCTCGGAACGAACATGCATACGCAGCTCTTTCAGCAGCTCATCAGACTGCTCGTATCCAGACTGCAGGGTTACGTAAACGTAGATGCCCTGACCCTTAACTTCATGGGGATAGCCAACTACTGCTGCTTCAGCAACAGCGGCATGAGCTACCAGTGCAGATTCTACTTCTGCAGTACCCATACGGTGACCAGACACGTTGATTACGTCATCAACACGGCCGGTGATCCAGTAATAACCGTCTTCATCACGACGGGCACCGTCACCCGTGGTGTAAACACCTTTGTAAGTAGAGAAGTAAGTCTGGATGAAACGCTCGTGATCACCCCAGATGGAGCGACTCTGGCCAGGCCAGGAATCCTTGATAACCAAGTTGCCGTCACAAGCACCTTCCAACTCTTTACCTTCTGCGTCAAGCAAGGCAGGTTGTACGCCGAAGAATGGGCGAGAAGCAGCACCAGGCTTAGCTGGCGTTGCACCTGGCAGAGGCATAATCATCATGCCGCCAGTTTCAGTCTGCCACCAGGTATCAACGATTGGGCAACGGCTCTGACCGATGATGCGGTAATACCACTCCCAAGCTTCTGGGTTGATTGGCTCACCTACAGACCCGAGGATACGCAGAGTAGACAGATCGGAATCACCCAGCACGTCTTCACCTTGCTGCATCAATGCACGGATAGCAGTCGGAGCCGTGTAGAACTGATTAACTTTATGCTTCTCGATAACACGACCGAAGCGGCTGTTATCTGGGTAGCTTGGAACACCTTCAAACATTACAGAGGTGCCACCGTTGGCCAGAGGCCCGTATACGATGTAGCTGTGACCGGTTACCCAACCTACGTCAGCAGTACACCAATAGATGTCGCCCTCTTTGTAGTCGAACGCCAACTCGTGGGTCATGGCTGCATAAACCATGTATCCGCCAGTCGTGTGCTTCAGACCTTTAGGTGCACCCGTGGAACCAGAGGTGTAAAGGATGAACATAGGAGCTTCTGCTTCCATCTCTTCTGGAGCACAGTCAGCAGAGGCATCAGCAACAATATCTTCGTACCAAACATCGACGGAGTCATTCCAAGCAACATCGTCAGCAACACGCTTAACAACGATTACGCTTTCAACGCAGGCCTTGGCACCTTCATGGGTAAGGGCTTTATCAACGTTTGCTTTAAGTGGAACAGACTTACCAGCACGCAGAGAGTAGTTAGAAGTTACAACAACCTTGGAATTTGCACCTTCGATACGAGCAGCCAGGGCTTCTGGAGAGAAACCACCGAATACGATGGAGTGAACCGCACCGATACGGGTACAGGCCAGCATAGCAACCGCTGCTTCCGGAATCATTGGCATGTAAAGGGTAACAACATCACCCTTTTCTACGCCCTGAGCTTTCAGTGCGTTGGCAAACTTACAGACGCGCTCGTGCAGGTCACGATAGGTAATATTCTGATCTTCGCTAGGGTCATCACCTTCCCAGATGATGGCAACTTGATCACCACGGGTTTCCAGGTGACGGTCAAGACAGTTGACAGAGGCATTCAGAGTACCGTCTTCGAACCAACGGATATCGACATTGTGCGGATCAAATGAGGTGTTCTTAACTTTGGTATACGGCTTGATCCAGTCTAGACGCTGACCTTGCTCGCCCCAGAAGCCATCGGGATCTTCGACGGACTGCTTGTACATCTGATGATAGGTTTCTTCGTTGACGTGCGCCTGAGCAGCCAGCTCAGGGTTGACCGGATATACCTTAATTTCGCTCATGATGATGCCCTTACGTTAATCCTTTTGTGGAAATAGCTATTGAGCCTCCCGTCACCCATCTCTTGGTATGGGAAATTTGGAAGCCTCTTTATTGTTATCAAGGGTAAAATGCTGGCGTTTGATGCCGGAGTGTTCACCCTTGTGAGTGCCGTTATTGCATCCTACTTTGGGATCGGCTTTATTATGTTCAGCTAAGAAGCTAGATTTAAACCGATAGCCTCTAGGGTCTTAATTAGACATTGGTCTACGCGAAGTAAGACCTTGGTCTACTTTGGCTAATCCCAACCCCTAAAAGCAATACTTTAGGCTGATAATCCAACCCGAAAACAGAGTATAGACCAGGGTCTGTTAACACTTAGCCGATTAAACACGTTGCTGCCTGTCATCCGGCTGAGCAAGGTATAAGGAGAGAAGTTTGGTTATTCCAAATGATCGACGAATAACACAGCACAGCCTGATGACAGGCACAACCGACAGGGACAGGGCCATTTTCCCGCAATCCAGCGTTGCAGATCGCTTGAGTAGAGTAAAGTAGAATAACTACTCGACACTCGCTGCGCCTTGGTTTGCGAAAAAATGACCACTGTCGTGTAAATCTCATAAGTATTAACAGGCCCTAGTATGAATTACCCCTTGATCATCGCTTTTGAAATGAGCAGTTACGAAGACGATGCCTTCCCCATCGCTGTCGCATGGAGTCTCAGCAGCGGACAGATCAAATCTACTTTGATCAGCCCGGACAGCGAGTGGCTCGATGAGATCTATGAACAAGGGATACTAATGAGTACCGACCCGGAAACCCTGCTTCATGAAGGTCACAGTCCGAAATCGGTATTTGAAGAGCTCTTGCTGGATCTGGAGGACAATCCGCTTTACTGCATCGATCCTTACCAGACCGAACAAGCGCTGGAGAAGATTTGCGACAGTCTAGACCGAGAAATGGAAACAGCTATTCGACCGGTGGCCGAGTTGCTGGTTAGCGTACCAACTGAAGAGCGAGAACTCTGTCGCAACGAATGCGAAACCATGCTGGAACTTGATCTAAGCCTGCCCGCCGATCAGGTACGGCTATGGCTGGAATTGTTCAACCGCCTGCAGAGTTAGCCAACGAGCCGCTGCGCTAGCCTTTTAACAGTGCATCAAGATCGAGTCCCGATTCTCGCATCTGCGCCAGCTTGTAACGCAAGGTGCGAGGACTGATACCCAGCTTATCGGCAGCATCTTTACGGCTGCCGCCGGTACTCTTGAGCGCCTCGACGATCAATTGGTATTCCCGCTGTTTGAGGTCACCACCCAACTGCCCCGGAGCTTCCTGCGGAGTATTGATAACCGCGGCGCCAGCTCCGCTAAGATTAACCGATTGCTGGATGGCCGAGGGCTGTATACACAGATCCGGCCCACTGATGACCGATCCCTGCTGTAGAATCAGCGAGCGCTGGATGGCATTTTCCAGCTCGCGAACATTGCCGGGCCAATCATGGGCCAGCAATTGCTGCTCAGCGGAGCTATCCATCTCCACCACACCTCGATTCATCTTTAAACCATGTACTTTTAACAGTCGCTTAGCCAAGGGTACCAGATCGGCTGGACGCTCCCGCAACGGTAACCATTGCAAAGGAAATATATTGAGTCGATAAAATAGATCTTCTCGGAACTTGCCCTCTGCCACTTCGGCAGTCAAGTCTCTGTTGGTCGTGGCCAGCACCCGCACATTGAGCTTGATCACCTTGCGGCCACCGATTCGCTCGACCTCTTGTTCCTGCAAAACTCGCAGCAGCTTTGCTTGTAGACCAAGATCCATCTCCGAGATCTCATCAAGCAACAATGTACCGCCGTCAGCCTGCTCAAACTTACCGGGCATGCTGCTGTAGGCGCCGGTAAAGGCTCCCTTCTCATGACCAAACAACGTCGCTTCCAACATATTCTCTGGAATCGCTGCGCAGTTGATCGCCACGAAGGGTTTATGCGCACGATTGGAATGACGGTGAATATATTGAGCCAGAACCTCTTTACCGGTACCACTCTCTCCCGATACCAGCACCGTCGAATCAGTCTGTGCCACCCGTCGCGCCAATTGCAGCAACTGCTTGCTGGAAGCTTCCTCTGCAATCGGCTCCACCGCATTCTCAGTGAGCGAACTAGACACGTAGCGGGCAACAATCTCCAGTAGCTGCTGCGGTTCGAAAGGCTTCAGCAGATAATCCACTGCGCCACTGCGGATGGCATCAACAGCGCGATCCACCTGACCATAAGCGGTAATCAGCAGCACCGGCATGCAGGGATAGAGCTGGTTGATCTGTTTGAGCAGCTCATGACCATCCATACCGCCCATATTGACATCGCTGACCACCATATCCACCGCCTGCTCCGCAAGCAGCGACAACGCGGCTTCGCCAGATTCGGCCTGTAAGAAGCTATAACCCTCGAGTTCCAAGGTATCGCATAACGCTTCGCGAAGATCGCTGTCGTCCTCAACGACCAGTACACACCCCTTACTCATCCGTTTCTGCGCTCCCTATCTGTTATTGGTTATCGGTGGAATTTATATAGGGCAGCACGAAACCGGCCTGAGTTCCCTGTTGTGCTGCGGATTGAATCTCAAAGCGACCGTGGTGGGCACGGGCAATCACCTGCGCCACCGCCAAGCCCAAACCGGTGCCCTGCGATTTTGTGGTATAGAACGGCTCCTGCACTCGCAGCAGCTCGTCGGCATCCATTCCCGGCCCCTGATCTTCGACGGTCAGCACCAAAAACCCTTCGCCGTCAAAACGGCTACGGATCACCAGCTCACCTCCATTTCCAGAAGCCTGCAACGCATTATCTACCAGATTCATCAACGCCCCGACCAGGGATTCCAAATTACACTGCAACCGCACCCCCGGGGTTTGGTTAATGTAATCGGCATCAGCGTCGGCATTGGCCAAAGGCACATCCAATGCGTCTTCGATTGCCCGAAAAAGCTGCTCGCTTGTAACCAGATCGGTAAGCTTGGTTTCGCTGCGGGCAAAGATCAGCATATCCCGCACCTGCTGTTCCAGCGAACTAAGTCGTCCCTTCACCTTGGAGGCAAAACGGATACGTTGCTCGGACGAGAGATTGTTTTTAGTAAGGTGAGAACTGTAGAGCATCGCAGCCGATAATGGTGTACGGATCTGGTGTGCCAGCGACGCCATCATCTTGCCCATCGATGATAATCGCTGCATATGGCCAAGACGATCCTGCAGCTGGCGTGTTTCGGTGAGATCGGTGATCATAATGATCTGACCCGGCTCTCCCTCCAGAGATCGCGTTGCTAAATTAACGCGACGACCATCCTTTAAAGAAACCTCATGACCATCATCGGCACGAGGTGAAAAACTGCGTTGTATAATTTCGATCCAAGGCTGGTTTTGCAGCGGCATACCAAGCAGCGCTTCTGCCGCTCGGTTGCACTCCTGAATCTGGCCTTGATTATCCAACACCAGAATCCCAGCCGGCAGCAGTTGCAACAAACTTTCGAGCCGCTGGGTAACCAGCGCTTTCTCGCTGAGTTCCTGCTCCCGCTGCTGGTTCGAGCGTTGCAACTCAGCAGTCAGATGCTCCACCTGCTGTTCCAATTCACGATAGGAGTCGGTCAGCTGCTCCGACATTTCACTGAATTGGCGAAACGCCTCCACCAACTGTTCGTGCTCCTCAACCGAAACTGTTTTTTTATTGTTATCTTCGCTCATCATTTACTTACGCTGAATGCCGTACTTACGCATCTTCTCCACCAGCGTGGTACGGCGGATTTTTAACAGTGATGCAGCACGCGCTACTACGTTATCGGTTTCATTGAGAGCCTGTTCGATCAAGCCCTGCTCAAGATCCGCCAGATAATTTTTGAGATCAACTCCCTCGGCAGGAAGTGATACCCCATCCGTTCCTGCTGCGGTACCAGCAACAGCACCGGCAACAACTCCCGTAACAGCAGCAACGGGGATCGCCGCTGCCAATTGCGCATCTACTTGAATATATTCCGGGATCTCATCATCTTGCAGATGCTGGAATTTTCCAGGTAGCTGGTTAAAACCGATAATTTCATTGGGGTACATAATAGCCAGCCGTTCAACCAGATTGGCCAGTTCCCGCACATTGCCCGGCCAGCCATGACAGGACAAGGACTTAATCGCAATGGCATCGAGCTTAATTTTACCCAAACCGTTGTTTGCCACCCGCAGGATTAACTCGTTCAACAACAGCGGCAGATCTTCTATTCGCTCCCTCAGCGCAGGCATCTCCAAGGGAAAAACATTCAGGCGGTAGTAAAGATCCTCGCGAAAAGTTCCATCCTCGATCATCACTTCCAGATCTTTGTGAGTCGCAGCGATAATTCGCACGTCGACTTCCAGAGTCCGATTGCCACCCACCCGTTCAAACCTGCGCTCCTGCAATATCCGCAACAATTTGACTTGCATCGGCAGCGGCATGTCACCGATCTCATCGAGAAACAATGTACCGCCGTGGGCCAGTTCGAAGCGACCTACACGAGTAGACACCGCACCGGTAAAAGCTCCCTTTTCATGGCCAAACAGCTCACTTTCCAGAAGGTCAGCGGGAATAGCACCGCAGTTCACCGGCACAAAGGGCTTGTCTTTACGGGAGGAGGAATCATGCAGGTTGCGGGCTACTACCTCTTTTCCGGTACCCGATTCCCCTGTAATCAAAACACTGACATCACGATCGGCCACCTGCGCCATCATCGACCGAACATGTTGCATAGGGACGCTGGTCCCAACCAGATGATTAAATAACCGGGCGTGATCTTCCCAAAGTTGCAACTGACCATTGGCACTTTGACGACGCTGACGATAAACCTGAGCCTGATGCAGCACGCTAATCAGACTGGTACTGACCAAGGGGTATTGAAGATGGGCGATCAGCATAGAACTGAGATTCTGATTGAGTGATTCAACCTCAGACCACTGTTCAAGTGAAACAACAGGGATATTGGGGTCTGCGGCTTGAAAATCGCTGAGTAGTTTCTCTATAGATATAGGCAGTTCGCTGCTACCTAACAACACCACAGCCTCATCCTCGCCACTAAGCGCACTTTCTTTGTTTTGGAACCAGGATACAAAATCTGAAGACTGACAGGGATATTCAAGAAAGGAGAAGAGATCGGCCAAACGTTGCCGCCGTGACAGGTCATCATCAATCACAATGATTTTGCCAAGACTGCTCACACCACCCTCCTATCAAAAAATTGACACTTAATTAAGCCTAAGTGATAGGAAAGCATTACAAGCCTGATTTGTCAATTTTATGACGGATAATTATCAACATTCTATTGATAGCTATACGACGAATAAAAAGTCAAAATAATGTCACACACCTAGCAATTGAGAACGGACAATCGATGCGATTAGTCAGCATTCTGACTGCTTGAAAAACACAGGAGGAATACTGCAGGAAAAGAAATCCAACGAATAGTGTACCTCTGACAACAAAGCGCTATCGTAAGCTTACTACTAGGGACGTACTCGTTTTAGCTTTGTATTTAGAAGAAAAAAAATGGGGTGGAGTTGAAGGAGCATGTGGCGAAAGACCGAAAAGCCTAACGCCAAATCATGCGACGATATTACTTTGCATCCTCAGGCATTTGCTCCCAACCCGTTTTGACTTCGGCTAGAAGCTTAGTAACCTCATCAACCGCTTCCACGCTGTTTTGGCTGTTCGCAGCCAACATTCGAGTAAGCATATAATCGTAGAGACTATCCAGATTCGTTGCGACTTCACCACCCTGTTCTAAATCCAGAGAACCTTTTAATCCGATGATGATATCGCACACCTTATTGATCTGCTCGGTACGACCGGAAACATCCTTACGCTCGATCATGCCTTTTGCACGAGCTAAAGCCGTTAAAGCGCCATCAAACAACATACTGATCAATTTATGGGGTGAAGCACTATTAACAGCAGAACTGACATCAACACTTTGATACTGCTTTAACGCTTTTTGGTTATAGGTCATTAGACTTCCTAATTACTAATTACTGCTAGAGGTGAAGGGCAAACGATCTACCAGACCACCAAGGGAATCACTCGTTGAGTTCAAACTGGCAATGATTTGCTCCATTGCGATGAACTGAGCTTGTAATTGTGCCCGTCTAACCTCCATTCGTGTATCTAGATCCTCACGATCTTCTTCAATGTCATCCAGCCGATCATTTAAAGTGTCTTCCCTAGTATCTATCAATCCATTATTAGCCAGAAAAGCATCCAAAATGTTATTTAACTCGTTGGAGAATCCTCGTGAATGAGTAATGGTGACTGTAGAAGCGGCGGTAGCACCCGGAGAGATACTTAGACTTAATCCTGCAAGCTCACTACCGAGCTCTGGTAAAAGGATATTCCCAGAACCGAAAGCATCGACACCATCTATGGTACCCACCACATCAGTTCCGCCAGTCGCTGTACCGTTATCTTTATCAACACCTAAGGCAATCATTCCAGCACCAGATTCGGTCACGCTGACGTTAGAACTAGAACCATAGGACCTGGAGGTAAAGGTAAACTTATCGGTAGCACTATCAAAAGCGACATCGACTGCTGCTCCAACTCCGCTAAGGTTTGTGTCGCCGTTAATCAAACTCTGCAGCTTGGCTCGAACCTCTTCTGCGGTATCAAAACCACCAGTCAACGTAATGGTATCGCTACTAGTCCCATCCACAGTGACTTTAAAGGTATAGGTGCCATCCGCAGTCAGGGTGCTACTAAAACTATCAGTCCCTGCGACATAGGTTCCCTCACTAATAGCATTATCTGCAACCCAATCGCCTTTAGCAGGGTCTGTAGTCACAACCACGTCAAACTCACCTGCTTTAGTGGTAGGAGAAACTTTTACGATGTCTATTAAGGAATTAGACGAACTACTTGAAGCCGTGAACAATGACACGACTTCAGAAAAATTATTATCGATAGAACTCTGGAATTGATCCTCATCGATGCTCAATGATCCATCCAATTCCGTCTGGATACCAATATTGGCAAGCGCCGTATAGTTTCCACTTAAGCCCGTAATCGTTGTCGAAATACTATTTCGAACTTGGTTAATCATGCTTTTCGCTGACGCATCAGTAACTAAACTGCCAACACTTGCGTCCTCGTCACTGGTATCGCTTCCGGTTAGACTTTCAGCGGTGGTTAAAAAGCTGTTATAGCCTTCAATAAAATCACGAATTGTTTGTTCGCCAAGGCTCTTATCTTCAGTGATCGTTATCGCAACGGTTTCGCCGATAGAAGCGTTGTTGAGAGTAAACTCCAAACCGGTAATCACATCATCAAGTTGATTTGATTCGCGAGTAATGGACAGACCGTTAACCTTTAGCGCCGCATCGGCGCCGGTTTGATTCTCATCCATATTTAAATTACCAACGTTGTAAGCCAGTGCCGACAAGCCTGCTGGAGCACCCTCTGAGACCACAACCTCGATCTCGTTGTTGGCACCCGACGGCCCAGTCATCTGTAATTGGTAACCCGACCCTGTATTGATTACCGCAGCCTGGACACCAAAATCAGCTGAATTGATAGCGTCACGGATTCCAGTCAACGTGTTATTGGAATCATCGATGGTAATAACTTGAGATTCTTTGGTACCGTTGGCGGTAAATGCACCTCCATCCCAATCACCAAAACTGAAGGTTAGCGTGCCGTTACCAACAACTGAATCAGCATCGCTATAGAGAGCAGCATCGTCCGAGCTAAGGGAATGAGAAGCCGCCAACGCGGTCACTTCGACGCTATATTCGCCCGCCAATGCTTCAGCTGATACTGAAGTCGGTGTCAAAATATCGGTAGTAGGAAAGGAAACGTTACGACCGTTAAAGGTATCAGAATCAACCAATAAGCTAAGGTTGTCCTGAATACTAGTCATGGCACTACGAAGTGCGCCATAACCGGAAATTTGGGATTCATATTTTTGCTGTCGATTATCAAGGATCTCATCGGTGCCAGAACGCTCGATTGAGATCAGATCATCGGCCAATTGAGAGGTGTTAATTCCCGAGCCAGCACCCAAACTGGAAATAATATTATCAGACATAGGGGATAACCTCCGAAAAACCTAAGGCAAGATACCCTAGGCCTTTTCGTTAAACAACATCCCCAGCATAGCATCAAGATGCTGTTTGAATTTTAGAACTTCCTCGGAAGGAATTTGACGGATCAACTCGCTGGTTTCTTTGTCGGTAACACGAACAACCACTTCACCCACTGAATCATCAACAGAAAACGAAAGCGAACGCTGTCCCTGAGACATAAATTCATTAAGTTGTTGGACGGTTGCCTGAATATCCTCAACGGAGATCTGAGCCTGTTCGACGGCTGCCTGACTGGCTTCGGATACCGGTGCGACAGGTCTAGCTGGCACTGAATTAGCGGAACTAGAACCGGTGCCTTGCTGCAGTTGAGGAGTCACACCGGTCACATTCATTGAATCTGCCATTGCATTACTCCATTTTTTAGAACGAAGCTGCCCCTATTTTTGACAGGGGCAGCTTAATTATATCAGCTCTAGGCCAATCTCATCTTACTGCAGTAGTGACAGTACTTGCTGTGGCTGGGCATTCGCCTGGGCCAACATAGCAGTACCTGCCTGTTGCAGTACCTGAGCTCGACTCAGTGCCGCAGATTCAGCTGCAAAGTCAGCATCTTCAATCCGAGAACGAGAAGCCGATGCCGCCTGAGAGATACTGCTCAGGTTGTTGATGGTAAAGTCTAGACGGTTGTTGATCGCACCCAAATCAGCTCGCGCATCGTTGATAGTTTCCAATGCGTTATCGATAGATCCGATAGCATTTTGAGCACCAGCTGCAGTAGAGATATCAATCCCCTCCACACTTTGTCCTGATGATGGAGCAGCGTTCGTCTCTTTCACACTATAGTTCGCGGCTGTCGCTGTAGGACTTAGGTCAACACTAATAGCAGTTCCATTATCACTGTTGAGCTTTATTCCACCATAAACTTGCTGGTTACCCGCTGTATTAAGTTCGGCACCATCTAGCTCATAGTCTCCGGTTGCGGCGGCAGCGATAGATGCTGTTTCCAATTCACCTTTCAAGACCAGTGTTCCGGTGGTTCCGGTACCATCACCAACGATCTCTGCTCTCAAACCAGTATCAGCAGCGTTCAACGCAGTAGCCAATGCGTTCAAACTCGTACCTGTAGAGGCGGTAGCACCGTTAATTGACAAACCACCAGTGGAATCAAGGACCTCAATAGTTACTTCCATTGCAGCAGATGCTGTTACACCGGTTTGGCTAGTGACCGCATTGATCGCATCAAGTTTACCTTTGAAGCTATCTGTATCAGTCGTTCCGATCGTTACTCCGTTAATGCTCAAAGCATTCGCTTCAAATGAATCATCTACCGTAGTAGCAGTAAATGAGGAACCTAAGACGACACCTGTTCCCGAAGAGAGCATTAGTCCAGCTCTATCAAGGTTTTCTTGGACGGTCTCACCATCGCCATCTTCTGAACCTGCAGCGATTGATACCCCACTGCCATCATCAGCAGTAAAGACTAGAGATCCGTTAAAGCTGGTAGTCGTACCAAAACCTGCGTTCGCATCACCGGTACCAGTATCCGTGATCGCAATATTACCACCAGTACTATTTTCGAGAACGATACGCCCTGCATCGTTGATGGTTGCGCTGACACTACTCATATTTGCATTAATTTGGCTTACGAGATCTTCCAAGCTAGAAGAGCTAGTAAAGGTTACAGCTTCGGCCCCATCAGGGTTATTCGAAGTTATGGTTAAGGTGTTCGAGGCATCCAACAAGCCTGTACCTACAGTATCAGCTTCTGCCGTTGTCTGCCCGGTAACCGTAACGCCATCAAGCCCACCATTGAATTTGGCAAGCAGCTCCTTGAAACCTGCTGAAGTAGCAGCAGAGTTACCAGAACCATCAACATCAGACAAATCGATATCCGCACCGAAGTTTACTAGCTGACCATTAATCTCAAGAGCATTGGTTTCTAGAATACCTGTTGCAGCCACCGATGTTCCTGCATAGCCAGTTACAACAGCATTAGAGCCACTCACACCCAAAGACGCAGCATCAAAACCACTACCCGTTTGAATAGTAATTGTCTCGTTAGCCTCTGAACCTACCTGAAGATCTACAGTTCCCAACGTGCCATCCAGAATGTTTAGGCCGTTAAAGGTAGTTGTTTCTGCGATACGTGTCAGCTCTGTCTTAAGCTGCTGAACCTCAGCATTTAGAGTCTCACGGTTACCATCTGTGAAGGTTCCGTTAGCAGACTGGATGGATAGTTCACGCATCCGCTGCAGGATGTTGGTAGATTCCGAAAGAGCACCTTCAGCAGTCTGGATCAGAGAGATACCATCGTTTGCATTTCGAATTGCTTGATCCAAACCTCTAACCTGAGAGGTCAGACGGTTAGAGATTGCAAGACCTGCAGCGTCATCGGCAGCGCTGTTGATACGCTTACCAGAAGACAGACGTTCCATTGCCTGATCCATATCACCTGCGGACAGTGTCAGGTTGCGTTGTGCGTTCAAAGACTGAACGTTTGTGTTAATTACCAGAGCCATGATTCTTCTCCTGAATACCCTACTGCGATATTAGTTGTTTCTTCAGAGGGCAACAGAGCCCTTCGATTCGTAAATCTTGTTTGGTTTATCGACCGGTTAAACAAACGCTTTAATTTTTTTTCAGCGCTTGTAATTGGTAGATTTCGCCGCTGTGAGTAAGGCTATCGGCACCGGTAATATTGTCTTTAGCCTCCATTAGCTTCAGACTTATGACCTGGATCAATAAAATTGGAATGGGGCCGTGGATAGCCATAAACAACTGCTCAATAGCTGTATTGACGCATCGAAAGAACTACTTGAAGCAGCTCAAGCGTCACGATGGGAAGAATTGGAAAATTTAATTCAGCGCCGTGATAAACAGCTAAATCAGCTTATCAGTGTCGATTTTTCAACCGATCAGGCGGAAGATGTTCGGCGAGCTATTGCGGTGATTAAGCAATCAGACAAAGAACTGATGATGCTTGTAGAAAAGAACAAAACGGCAATTCTCAACAATCTGAAGAAATCAGATAAAGGCAAGAAGATGAAGGCAGCCTACGGTAATACCCAACGCCCCTACTGATTGAGGCTCTAACAAGCACGGCAAAATATAACCCCTATAAATAAAAAAGCGGTGCCTAAGCACCGCTTTCTCGTGATCTACAACTCACTCAAGGCATTATAGAAAGTTAAACAGGTTAAGGTTCTGCACGCGGGCAAAGGTTGCTTGAGCCGCTTGCAAGGTAATTTCCTGAAGTTGGAATTCGCTGATCGCTTCGGTCAGATCGACGTCTTCCAAGAGGGACAATGTCGTCTCTGTAAAAAGCTTAAAATCGGCGTTCACTGCGGTTAGATCGTCCAAGGTATTTATTCGGGCTCCCACCGCCGTCCTCACTTTTAAATTCCCTTCTTTCGCCAAACTTAGCTCTTCCAATGCCGTAGCCAATCCCTCACTAAGCGCAATCCGTGAGGCTGTATCCGTTACCGGCGTTTCCAATAAATTAATCAGGTCTTCAGCGGTCTGCAGCAAGCTGTGTCTATCTTCTTCAGCACGCAAAGTCACATCAGCTGATGCTCGCAGATCCAGCGTATCTCCATCGGCAATAGAAACGTCAGTCAGTTCATAACCGGCAAAGGAGATGGTTCCTGAGGAGAAATCAATGGGGACACCACCAGGCGTCACATCCGCACCGTCACTGATACGAGTAACCGTAAAAGTATTGGCAGGCTTACTGAAGTTGAGTCGAACATCACCATTGGCTTCAAAGAACGCTTTCATGGTGGCGGCATTGGTGATGTTTTCATCACTGGTGATCGAAGTATCAGGGCTACCAGCCGTCTTATCGATGCTAAGAGCCGTATCGGTGATTCCACTTAAATCACTCAAATCTAGCTGGATACCACCAAACTCAACGGTATCAGCTACCAAGTCAGATGAGTCAAAACTGATATCATCTAGCAACACTGCCGGATTGGTCCCTGTAATAGGACTGCCCGCACTGTCTAAAACCGAATAGCGGTAGGCGCCTGCAGTATCACCTTCCTTACTAATAACTACCCGAACATCACCAAAGGTATCCGAGAATGTCTTATAGGTGTCCGCCTCTGGATCCAACACTGAGACATTAGATACTAAACTGGTGTCAGCCCCCAACACGTCCACTTCGATATCATCGGGAATAACTTCAAAGATAGCCCGCCCAGAATCATTACTGGCAACTTGCACCTCAGCCCCCACCTGAATAAAGCGCTGGCCATCATCACCTTGGTAGATAAAACTACCATCCCCCTGCTCCACAAATGGCGGTGTCTTCGCCTTGCTACCTGCAAAAAGATACTCGCCCTGCGCATCCTGGGTGTTCATCAAACCAGCTATATGGTCTTGCAGCTGACGGACCTCTTCGGCGATAAAGGAGCGATCTGCATCAGTTAGAGTGGCGCTACCAGCCTGAATGGTCAGCTCTTTCATCCGGTCAGCGGCAATATCAACCTGGTCCAATACCGTTTCTTCCAGTTCCAGGCGACGTGAGGCAACATCAATATTGTCCTCAAATTTATCAAAACGAGCGATCTCTCGATTTAACTTCAGGATCTGCGCGGCAGCTATTGGATCATCGGAAGGCTGCAGTATTTTCTTACCCGTAGATATCTGTTCCTGAGTTTTCGCCAGCTGGGTCTGCTGAGACTGCATTTGCTCTACAGAGCGATTAAAAATCTGTTGTGTCGAGATTCTCATGACTAACCCCTAGAAGCGTTCAGCAAGGTATCAAACAGCGTACGGCTGGTTTCGATCAATTGAGCCGCCGCCTGATAAGCTTGCTGGAATTTGATGATGTTGGCCGCCTCTTCATCAAGATTGACGCCGGATACACTGTCACGAACCGATGTGGAATTTTTCAACACGGTTTGATCGGCCGCAGCAGTGATCTGAGCAACACTTGCACGGGTACCCACAGACTCAACCAGTTGGCTGTAGATATCTTGGTAAGAAGCACCGTCCGTCGTCGCGGCAATCTGAAGATCAGACAGCGCCAAGGCATTCTGGTTATCACCAACACCGTCAGTGTTGTAATCAAAAGTGTAGCGGTCGCCCGGCGTAGGAACCCCCTTTAAGGTCACACTAAAACCATTGAG
Organism: Motiliproteus sp.; assembly: GCA_026196225.1. Classification (GTDB taxonomy): domain Bacteria; phylum Pseudomonadota; class Gammaproteobacteria; order Pseudomonadales; family Balneatricaceae; genus Motiliproteus. The sequence continues at coordinate 39,755 of JAPHRD010000030.1, read as the reverse complement.
CTGAATCGAATCACCACTGGTATAGCTCTGACCACTGAGCGCAGTTGTACCGTTCAGCAAATAGGGCACTGGATTGTTAGGATCGGTCGTATCCAACACATCAAAGGTAGCCGGATCGGTGTTATTGAAAACAATCTCCACCGGAGGCGACATTGCCCCAGCAGTGGTGGTAAAGGTCGCATTACCTGATTCAGTAACTGTGACTGAATCAATGACCGCAGAACCACTATTGTCAGAATCAGCTGTTGCCCTGATTGGAGATGCAAAAGCCAGCAACTCACCGTCACCGATTGCTAGCTCTAACAGCTCACCACCGCTCCGTACTGGCTGGACTAGGAACTTATCACCTTGCTGAAATTCAATTTCACCATTCAGCGTCACCTCAAAGCCATCGATATTGACGCGAATATCGCCGTTGGGAAAATCTGCCCAATAAGTATTGGCGGCCAAAGGTACACTGGCACCACTGTCAAAACTGATATCTGAGCCTAGATGAAACTGCTCACCATCCGACTCTCGGATAATGAGAAAATCGTCCGTATCGGTAAATGTGATTGTATAGTCGCTCGCCTGCAACAGACTGGTATCGGTTATCAAGACACTGGGATTCACCGTGGTTCCCGTTTCGTTGCCCGTGTAAGCCGACACAATCCCGGTCTGCTTCAAATCATCAAACAGGTTGACTCCCATATCACCATTGAGGTCCACACCTTTGAGATGCTGCTCATTCATCGATTCAGAAAAAGTAATCGCCAGCCTACCAAGCTCGTTCCAGGCAGGGATGAGGACTTCATCTCGGTAGGTCAACATTCCGCCAATCTGCCCAGTGGTGATATCACCTCCCACTTCAATAGAGCGACCCGCTACCGTAACCATCACCCGTAACTTGTCGGGATCCGGGTCACCATTTAAAACTCCAACGCTACTCGCCTGGTTGCCGATGACAAGCGGTTGTCCGTTACCCACGAACAGATTGATATCACCGTCCTCACCGGAGCTTTGTACCGAAACACCGATAATTTCTGAAAGTTGACGGACAATCTCTTCCCGTTGATCTTTAAGCTCATTGGCCGGCTCTTGACGGGCTACTGCAAATGAAACTTTTTGGTTCAAATCGGCAACCTGTGCAGATAGCTCAGTTACCCGTGAGGACAGCGCAGTGATCTGACTGGAAATCAGCGCGTTCTGCTGCTCCAACTGATGATCCAAATCTTGGAATCTGCGTACCAAAGATTCAGCTTGTGATAGGACAACCTGGCGGCTAGAGATAGAACTGGGATCATCAACACCTGATTGCAATGCACCAAAAAAGTCATCCATTGCTGATGAGATACTGGTACTGCTGTCAGCCAGCAGATTATCTAATTGGTTTGCCTGCGCTTCAAAGATCTCTGAGCTACTGGCTTTAGCCGTATCCACCCACAACTGGCGCGTGGCGAACTGGTCCGCCACACGACTGATGTCGTCCAGCTTAACCCCCAGCTCAGGCACAGCACGCGAGTTAAGCTCCACCGCCTGACGGGTGTAACCCACCGTATTGACGTTGGCAATATTCTGACCGGTAATGTCCAGTGCAGCCTGGTTTACGTTCAGGGCCTGAACACCAATATTAAGCAATCCAGCCATGATAACCTCCCGTTGGATTATTAAGGCCTGTTAATACTTGTAGGATTAGCGCGCGATCCATTAAGTGTTAACAGGCCAAGTGACAGGCTGATAATTCAGTGGCGTTGACGGATGCTTAAGATCGCTTTGAGATAAAGCGCAATACACCGTGGACACTGGTAGTAAGGGTCGATGCTGAATACCTCTAGTCATCGGCCTGCCCTTAGCTTTCTTTAATTCCAGCAAGCGCTGACTGCAGCAATTCTCCATCGACAATGCCGGCAATTTTACTGGCATAGTTGGGGTCGGTAGCATAGCCGGCCGCCTGGAGCTGTTGCAGATAGGCAGGGCCATCTCCGGCCTGCTCAAGTGCTTTCTGATAACGGGGATTACCGCGGATAAAATCCACGTAATCCCGCATACTTTCTTCATAAGAGCCGTAAGCTCGAAAAGCGGCCTTCTCTCGCACCGCTACTCCATCTCGGTATTCCAATGTATTGACCAGGGTGGCGTCTCCGCCCCAACGCTGGTCGGCCTTAATACCGAACAAATTAAAACTGCTACTGCCATCGTTAGTATTGGGAAGATGCTTTCCCCAGCCCGTTTCCAGTGCTGCCTGAGCCACCAAGACCTTAGGATCCACCCCCAGATCACCTGCTACTCGCTGAGCAATGGGATAGAGATCCCGAATGAAGGCTTCCGGCGTATCAAAGCGCGGGGGCAATTGCTCTGCCACTGGCGCACTCACGGTAGGCTGCAATTTGGCCAATACCTGCTCCACCGGGATTGGATCGCCAATCAACTCTGCTTCTACTGCTTTGATGGCATCCACAAAGTCCCCGGGGCGCAACTCTGGAAGCGCATCTGATTCACCGCTTTGTGAATTCTTCTCCGCAGCCTTAACGGCTGCTTCAGCCGTGCGTTCCAGCGCCTGATTAAAGACTCGACGCTGCTGATCCGGACCACCAAAATCGGTATTAACCTTGCCGGGTTCCTCAAGACTGGATTTAGGACTCAACTGACGGACCAGCACTTCACTAAGGCCGATACTATTGTTTTCCGACAACGTCAGCGACATCTGCTGATCCAGCATATTCTGATAGAAGCGGGTCTGATTGCTGTCGAAGTAGCTGCCCTTGCCAAAACTCTCATTGGCCTGACGCATGTTTTTCAACAGCATGTTGAGAAACAGTGATTCAAACTGTTTGGCAACTGCCTGAAGCGCTTCAGGATCATTATTCTTACTCTTCAGCTTAAGGCTATCGAGCCCCTGAAGATCGGCGTAAGAACGAAATGAGAGATCTTTGCTGACCATGACGGCATCCGCTCCTAGATCACAACCAGCTCGGCTTTCAGGGCGCCGGACTGCTTCAAGGCCTCAAGAATCGCCATCAGATCACCGGGAGCTGCCCCCACCTGATTCACCGCCTCAACGATGTCATTCAGGGATGCGCCCGGCGCGAAGGAGAACATGTGGCCGCTATCAGCGTCTACTTCGATACCGCTGCGAGGTGCCACCACCGTAGTACCCCCGGACAACGCACCCGGTTGGCTGGCAGCCACATCTTCAAGAATTGATACGGTCAACCCGCCGTGAGTAATAGCTACCGGCGAAACCCGCACATTCTGGCCGATGATGATCGTGCCGGTACGAGAGTTGATAATCACACGCGCCACTTCCTCTGCCGGCGCTACTTCCAGATTCTCCAGTACGGATAGATAGGTCACCCGCTGGCCGGCGTCTCTGGGGGCACGGATACGGATCGAGGTGGCATCTACCGAAGAAGCCACTTCTGGACCTAGCAAAGCATTGATGCGTTCAGCAACACGTCGAGAAGTGGTGAAATCAGGAATATTCAGATTCATAACTAGATGGTCACCGCTGGCAAAGGGGGTTGGTACCGCCCGCTCAACCGTCGCACCATTGGGAATACGACCAACACTGGGAACGTTGACGGTAATACGTGAACCATCACGACCTTCAGCACCCAGCCCGCCTACAACCAGGTTTCCCTGGGCGATGGCATAGACCTGACCATCGGCACCTTTTAATGGTGCCAGAATCAAACTGCCTCCGCGCAGGCTGGCAGCGTCGCCGATAGATGAGACGGTGATATCCACCGTCTGTCCTGGCTTGGCAAAGGGAGGCAGTTCTGCATGGATGGACACTGCAGCGATATTTTTGGACTGGGGATTAGTACCGGCAGGCAAGGTAACGCCAAACTGACCCAGCATGTTTTTGAAAGTCTGAGAAGTAAAGCCGCCTTTATCTCCGGTCCCGCTAAGACCGACAACCAGGCCGTAACCCACCAGTTGGTTGGTCCGAACCCCGGCGATGGAGGCAATATCTTTAAGTCGCTCAGCGTAGACTGTAGCGCTGCTGAAACAGAAGCAAAGCAGTAACAGTCGCGCTAGGGTGTTCGTTGTAGTCTTCATGTTAAACACCTCGCTTACAGCGGCCACAAGGCGCTGAAGAAGAATTTCGACAACCAACCCATGGTGTTGGCTTCATGGAAGGAACCTGCACCGCTATAGGTAATCCGTGCATCCGCCAACTTGGTTGAATCCACAGTGTTGTCGGTATTAATATCCTGAGGGCGAACCAGCCCGCTGATGCGGATATACTCATCGCCATCGGTCAGTGTCATCCACTTCTCACCTCGAACCTGCAACACTCCATTTGGCAAAACGCTAGCGACGGTGACGGTGATATTCCCGGATAAACTGTTGTTCTGGGTCGCTTCACTTTCACCTTTGAAATCACGGGTGCCGCCGCTTAAGGTGGCCGACAGAGGATGGCCGGACTTAATAGAAAGCTCTTCACCGAACAGAGTAGGCGCGGCGATGTTTACTGTACTTTCTTTATTGATTTCGTTTTCTGCGGTCTTAGAAGCCTGGGTGCGCTCAACCAGAGTAATTGTGAGGATGTCGCCGATGCGTCTAGCCTTATCATCCTCATACAGTGACATGCTGTAACCGGCCTGATAGATGGCTCCGTTATTCACTTTGGGCGCCATCATTGCAGCAGGCGGTACCGGGGCATAATAAGGGTTATCCGGCTTAGGGGGATTATTAACGCAACCCACTATTGTCACCGAGATCGTTAGTGCTGTGATACTTATTAACCTATTCATAACCCTATGCCCGTAAGCCTGTTTTATCCGTTAAAGCTGCTGTGTTACGAAGGACAGCATCTGATCGGCGGTAGAGATCACCTTGGAGTTCATCTCAAAGGCACGCTGCACCGTGATCATATCCACCAGCTCTTCTACCGAGTTGACGTTGGAGTTTTCCAACGCTCCCTGAATCGTCGTACCGATTCCGGTATCACCGGGGTTACCCGTGGTTGGAGCCCCACTTGAAGTAGTTTCCTTATAAAGATTGCTGCCTATCGCCTGCAGACCGGCAGGATTGACAAAATCTGCCAGTTGAATAGTGCCTAACTGAGTGGTCGTGGTGGTCGAAGCCTGGGTGACCGAAACCACACCATCGGTAGAGATAGTCAGCGACGTTGTGTCCTGGGGGATGGTAATGCCGGGATCCATCAAGAACCCTTCTGCCGTCACCATGTCACCAGTAGAGTTGACATGAAACTGACCATTTCGGGTGTAGCCCGTAGAACCGTCCGGCAGGGTAATCTGGAAAAAGCCAGGACCTTCAATGGCAACATCCAGATTCTGCTCGGTGATTTCCAAAGTGCCTTGGGTAAATAGCTTCTGGGTACCAACGGTGCGAACACCCGAACCCAATTGAAATCCCGAGGGTAGCTCGGTGCCGTCTCCAGACTGAGCACCAGGCGATCGCTGCGTTTGATAGATCAGATCTTCAAAAACCGCCCGATCTTTCTTAAAACCATCGGTATTGACGTTAGCCAGGTTGTTGGAGATAACCCTTAGCGCAGTATCCTGGGCACTTAGCCCAGTCTTCCCCACAAACAACGCACCATTCATATTCAGCTCCTACACCAGCTTCTTTCTCAGAAGCGGCAATATCAATTCGGTTAAACCGTCAACTAACCCAAATTTTGCAATATACGTGCCGATGCATCAGAGTTTTCCTCTGCCTTCTGCATCATCTTGATATTCATTTCGAAACGTCGAGCCAGATCGAGCATGGAAACCAGCTCGTTAACGGCATTGACGTTACTGGTTTCAAGATAACCAGATTCGAGCTCCACTACCGGGTCCAACGGCGCCGCGCCGCCCGTACGCAGGCGCATCAGGCCATCCTCGCCTTTCACCATGTCGGCTGCCGGTGGGTTTACCAATTTGATGCGATCCACTACCGCAAGCCCACCGGTCTCATCTAGCACGGTGATGCTGCCATCCTGGCCGATATCCACCTTGGCCGCTGGCGGCAAAGCGATTTGCCCTCCTTCACCTAAAAGCGGCAATCCACTGCCTGTCAGCACTTGGCCGGTGGAAGAAAGCTGCAGTTCTCCGGCACGGGTATAAGCCTCAGTGCCGTCCGGTGCCTGTACTGCAAACCAACCCTCACCACGGACCGCCACATCCAGATCACGGCCAGTGTGATTCAAAACGCCGGAAGTTAAATCGGTCGCAGGACGCTCTGTCATGGCATAGACACGACTCTGATGCCCCTCACCAAACACTGGCATCGCGCGGGCTTGAGCCAGATCTGATTTAAAACCGGTGGTTCGAGCATTGGCCAGATTATTGGCGTGGGATGCCTGCGCCAGCATCGCTTCTTTGGCCCCTGTCATCGACAGGTACATAAACTTATCCATGGTTACTCCCCGGTATCAGCACAGAACTTTTCTCGCGCTGGAATATCTTTGGAGTAACTAGAGCAAAAGCGATGCCAAGTTTGAGACGACAGAAAGCACAATCCGAAAACCAACGGATTGTGCTTTTACCGTGGGGGACAAGATCACCCGCGAAGTGCGGATGATCTCAGCGATCTTAAGTGATCTGCAGAATGGTCTGGGTTACGGCGTTTTCCGTTTCCAGAGTCTTGGAGTTAGCCTGGAAGTTCCGCTGCGCCTCGATCAATGCTACCAGCTCTTCGGAAAGATCCACGTTGGATTGCTCCAACGCTGCCGACCGTAGCTGGCCGTTTAGACCGGTTCCCGGTGGGTTGATAACCGCCTGACCAGATTCAAGCGTCGCGCTCCACTCGGTATCACCTACCGACTGCAATCCCTGCTGGTTTTCAAAAGTTGCCAGTGCAACGATACCTAGATTGGTATTTTGCCCGTTGCTGAAACTGGCCACCATAGTACCGTCAGGAGAGAAAGTTACCCCAATCAAGTCACCCTTAGCGAAACCATCCTGCTGAGCTGATTTAACAATCGATTCGGAGGCAAACTGGGTAGTGTCGGTTAGATCTAACTCAATAGTAACCGCCGGATCGGCTGGATCTGCACCCTGAATGGTTAATGCCGGAGCGAGACCACCGCCACTCACCGCTGTGCCGTTGACTGTATTCAATACACCATTAGTGTTGTCGAATGTCAGCAAGATTGCACCAGGTTCTGTCAACGGAGGTGTAGATGTACTGCCAACTTCTCCAGGAGCAACCTGCTTACCGATATCCAAAAGGTCTTCGCCATTCAGATATGCATAGAGCTGATAAACACCCTCATAAGTATTATCTCCATCCTCAACACCAGCTGCTGTGGTGACATTCGCGTAAGCGACTGTATTGGCTTGGCCACTTCCGGCAACACCGGTAGTACCAGCCGTCACAGCTATATTGTCGACATTACCCAAGGAACCGTTGTAAGCCAGTGTCAATGCACCCGATGAGTTGGTCACAGTAATATCTGGAATTGCCGCAAAAGCTGCAACGATAGCGTCACCAACCTGAGTTGCTGTTTCACTACCGGTCAAGGCAACCGTAGGATCGGCAATACCCAAACCGTTAACAACTGCGCCTAAGTTAATCGTAAGAGTACCTGCCCCGGTAGCACCAGAGACATTGATCGTCTGCTGCTCTTGAGTATCAAATACACCAGTCCCTGAATCATCGATACTGAGTAGACCAACATTACCTTCTTCGGGCTTGTAGTTGATAACCACTTGAGAATTGGTTAAATCCGCAGACAACGATTCAATTTGAGGGTTGGCAACCAAAATCGCCGCTTGGTTTGCCACTATTCGGTTAATGACATCGGTAGCTGTATCCGGTGGAACAGATGCATTATCTACCGCGATCTGCACTCCTCCGAAATCAATCGCACCAGCGCCCCCAGGCTGCGAGATGGACACGGCTTGCTGCTCGTTAGATGCCACATCAGGATCTGATGACACAGTCGCAGTTACCCCGGTAGTACCCCGGTCTGTATACACCAAAGGCTCGACGTCTGTAGCAGAAGCAAAGTAGGTCACCAGCAACTGGCTACTGTTGTTCGGATCCACAGCCACTGAAGAGATCCGTGAATCTGAGGTTCGAATGGTTGATTCCGCCGCCGCAATCTTGGTCGCAACCTGAGCAGGCGTATCACCATTGGTTATGGAAATGGTAGCGCCGGCAAACTCAATATTACCCGTTGCCGTAGCTGTATTAGTTAACGCGATGGTCTGGCGCTCTCGAAATGGAGGCTGCTCTACTAGATCGAACTTCAAGGTATGTTCGTTACCCAAGCTATCGAAAGTCCGAGTAGTGGTACTGAACGTGAAAGTTGCCGAATCGTCTGGATCGTAGGGCCGAACTAGAGTCGAGGCATCATCTCGAGAATCTATGTTAAAAGACAGATCCAGTTCGGTAGTCGCCTCAGGAGGACTTTCACTCTGTGATACTGCCAGAGTACCAATAGGTTGCTGGTTACCTGCATCATCCAATCCGTACCCCTGGAGGAATTTACCGGTCTTGGACACGACGTTTCCGTCTTTATCTAGCTCGAAACCACCAGCACGGGTATAGGTTGTACCACCCTGGCCATCATCCAGTTGGAAAAAGCCACTACCATCAATGGCAAGGTCCAGATTACTGTTGGTAAATTCGATGGTACCGGCGGTAAAGTCCTGAGCGATATCAGAAACGATAACACCTGCACCTGGATTGTTGGTACTACCTGCACCAACCACCACCGTGGTAAAAATATCGGAAAACTCCGTCCGTGCAGACTTGTAGCCCACGGTACTGGTGTTGGCGATATTATTACCGGTCACATCCAGCTCTATCTGGGATGCCTTGATCCCCGTAATTGCTGTATTAAAAGCCATGGTTACACCCCGTTAGCCTATCTGCTTAATTTCATCCAGTGACGCGGAGCCACCTTCAAAGTTAACCTTCATGCCGACACCGTTCTGCCCCAGTGTGACGCTATCTACATTCATACCTACGAAGACGGGCACCGATGTCGGTGAACCATCGATGGTGGCGCTTGCCTCCAGTCGATAGCCGCTCAGACGCATCCCCTCGTCCAGCTGCCAATCAAAATTAACATCGCCAGCCGACTGAGAGCCCAATGAGAAACGGTCAACCAAGGCCCCACCCTCATCGAACACCGAGATCTGTACATCCGAAGCACTAACATCCAGCGATAACACACCGTCGATCTGCCCGGTGGCACTAGCAGCCCTGGCCTGGTCTGACTGTACGAACACCTTCTGCCCCACCATTGATGAGGCTTGCAGAGCCGTCTGACTAGATAACAGAGAGCTGTTTAGATTCTCCAAAGACGAGTTAAGGTTGGTAATACCCTCAACCATGGTCATGTTGGAGATCTGATTCATAAACTCTGTCGAATCAGTCGGATTACTGGGGTCCTGATTACGCAGCTGCGCGATCATCAACTCCATAAACATGTCGCTTTGGGTCGTATCACCCTGAACTTCCTCGGTTTTATTGAGGTCGGTAAATACGTTATTTTGGTTATTTACACCATTTACATCAGCCATCTGATTCCTCCCTTGAACACCAAAGGCTCAGGCCCCTGCGTTCTAGGACTTATTAAACTGGCAGGTCAACACTGCCATCCCAGGCTCGCTCACCTTGAACCATAACCGCAATCCAACACCGCAAAATCACGACGCCGACATTTCGGACACAGCCACTCCCACCATCGGAGTCATTAGGGTTCGTTCCTGAACCCGCTATAAATTCTTAGATAAAACTCTATACCATCAGTTTAGTTCCTAGCTCTGCCCCAAAGTCAGCACCCGCTGCATCATCTCTTTGGCAGTATTCATAATGTCAGCGTTGGTCTGGAATGAACGTGATGCCGAGATCATATTGGTCATCTCCTCCACCACATTGACGTTGGGGTAGTACACATAACCATTCTCATCCGCCATCGGATGATTGGGCTCATACTGCTGACGCAAGGGTGCTTCGCTTTCAACAACATCCACCACCTGCACACCCTGACCAGCGGACAAGCCGTTTTCAGGACCATATCCATCTTGAACCTGCTGTTGAATCAGCTGAAAAACCGGATGCCTAGCGCGGTAAGTCTCGTCAACACTACTGCTAACGCTCTCGGCATTAGCCATGTTGCTGGCCACCGTATTCAGACGGATGGACTGGGAGCTCATGGCTGAGCCAGCGATGTTGAAAACGTTAGAAAGAGACATGGTTATTATTCACCCTTAATCGCTTTGGTTAGCCCGGTAAACTTACGATTTAGAAACGTAAAACTGGTCTGAAAATCCAACGCATTGCGTGCGTATTCAGACTGCTCCATCTGCTGATCAACGGTATTGCCGTCAATGGATGGCTGCAGAGGCACGCGGTACATCAGGTCTGCGGCAAAATCTGGTTCAATGATGCCGCCGCTGTGACCGGACTTGGTGGCCGCCATCGCCAGCGATTGCTGAGTATCAGACTGGCCTGCCAATATGGCTTTGAAATCCAGATCACGCGCCTTGTAATTGGGGGTATCGGCGTTGGCAATATTATTGGCTAAAACTTCTGCACGCTGAGTGCGTACCAACATCGCTTGTTGGTGAATACCCAATGCGCTGTCAAAAGAAATTGCCATCTGTTAGCCCCATTACAATTTGATTGTTCGGTTATGATGGCAGCGATCATTGAATCTAACTGCCCTCGAACACTAAAAAGCAATAAAGATGCCAAAAAACTAAAATGGCGATTTCAAGGGCTTTGCAGCAACATCTGTTTTCTTGATGGGGATTTCAGCGGCAATGACTTTCCGCTCGATAGGTAAAAACGGCAAAGGGGGCGGCAAGTAGAGACAGAGAGGAAATGGAACAGCAGTAGCAATAAAAAAGGCTGCAAAATCTGCAGCCCTTTTTGTTTATTTGAGAGTAGAACTCTATTTGGCCCGGTAGATAATTCCGGGGCTGCAATGGACCATTTCATAGAGATCAGTCAACTGGCCAAGAGACTCCGAGGCACCGAGCAGGAGGTAACCGCCCGGTTTTAATGAAGCGTGGATTTTACGAAGGATCTGCTCTTTAACTTCAGAAGAGAAATAGATCAACACATTCCGGCAGAAGACCACATCAAATTTACCCAGCATGGCGTAGCTGCCGAGCAGATTTAAGGGTTTAAAATCAACGCGGGTCTGTATCTCCGGCTTAATCTTCCATTTACCATCAGCCTGCTTGATAAAGTGACGCTCCAAGCGCTCCTTGGGAAGGCCCCGACCCAGAGCCAACATGTCGTAAAGCCCCTGGCGGGCATGCTCGAGCATACTGGCAGAAATATCAGTCGCGGTAATTCGCTCGCCACCTCTAAGCTGGCCCGGCTTAGAGCGCTTAAAGGCATCAATAACCATGCTGATGGAATAGGGTTCTTGGCCAGATGAACAGGCTGCCGACCAAATCTTCAGAGGTTGGCTACCTAACTTAGCCGCCACTTCCGGCAACAATTTATTCTCAAGAATATTGTAAGGATGAATATCTCGAAACCAGAGGGTTTCGTTGGTGGTCATGGCGTCAACAACAGCCTCTTTCAGCCGATTGCCGCCAGGTCGCTTCATCTTTTCTACCAGTTCCTCAAGTGTTGGGCACTGGTTGTCATGCATAATGCCGGACAAACGGCTGCTGACTAGATACTCTTTGTTATCCCCAAGCAAGATGCCGCAGGCATCTTCTAGAAAAGATTTGAATAGCTGAAACCCCCCCGCTGAAATTTGCGGTCTGGACTTCACACCTGTCGTTAATACCATTCAATCTGCCCTTAAAAAGGTGTAATCGTCTATTAGCTTTTTATAGCCACTATCCGGTCGCGAACTCGCTCAGCTAGCTCATCTGGCTGAAACTTTGCCAAAAACGCATCAGCACCGACTTTTTCCACCATCGCCTGGTTAAACACACCGCTGAGCGAGGTATGCAGCATGATGTAAGCATCTTTCATGCGCTCATCGGAACGCACCGAGGCGGTCAAGGTATAGCCATCCATCTCCGGCATCTCAATATCGGAGATAATCATCATAAAATGCTCGGCAATATTGACGCCATCATCCGCCAACTCTTTGAAATAATCCCAGGCCTCTTTACCATTTTTCTTAGAGGTAACATCAACATGCAATTCGGTAAGACAGCGTTCCAACTGCTTGCGAGCGACGATAGAGTCATCAACGATAAAGACATGCTGACGAACGTCCTGAGCGGACTTGATCTCATCAACCAGATCAGAGTTGACCACTTCAGAACGGGGAGCAACCTCAGCAAGGATCTTCTCAACATCGAGAATCTCAATCAACTGACCGTTAAGATCGGTGACAGCGGTCAGATAGTTGTCTTTGCCTGCACCCTTTGGTGGCGCATGAATAGCCTCCCAATTGGTGTTGATGATACGCTCAACGTGATGAACCAAGTAACCAAGCACTTGGTTGTTGTATTCAGTAACAATAACGAAGGCGTTGCTTATGTCATTAATGGGCGTATGTCCCATCGCAGCACTTAGATCCAGAACCGGAAGGGCCTGGCCGCGGATATGGGCAACTCCTTTAACACTGGCCTTTAACTTAGGCATGGCGGTTAGCTTAGGGCACTGTATAACTTCGCGAACCTTAAAAACATTCACGCCATAGACCTGATCGCCTTCAAGTCGAAACAACAGAAGTTCCAGCCGGTTTTTTCCGACCAGCTGTGTTCTTTGATTGACACTGTCCAGGACACTAGCCATGTCCAACTCCCATTCGATTGCTTGCGTTATACGGGAAGAAGAATTCTAATACTAAAGGCCTCAGATGACGCCAATACGGGTATCTTACCACGGTCGTGGCCGACCTTCCTAAGGGCCCAAAGAATAGGGTATTTCTGTGATTAAGGGTAGTTTAAAGCCATTCAAAATTCTTCTTTTTGTAGGGATTGTCACAATTTATCCTTGCTCAGGGACTGCATCACCCACCCTCGAACAACAGGCACAGAATTTTATCCAGCAACAGATCGCTCCTCAGGCCGAAGAAACCGACTTAACCAAGGTGGTTGTCCAACCTGTCAGCAGCCATCTAACCTTAACCCCCTGCCGGGATCAGATACAGTTTAATTCTGCCAAACCGATTCGACCGGGGCGCTTCTCCATCAAGGCCAGTTGCAACAGCCCACGCCGTTGGACCGTAAGCATGCGTGGTCAGGTAGATATCATGAGGCATGTGGTGGTCAGCCAACGCCCACTACCTAAAGACACCGTACTTGAATTATCAGATCTGGAACTGGAACTAAAAGGTTTATCCCGCCTGAGAAATGGCTATTACAGTGATCCGAAGTCTCTCATCGGCTACGAACTCAAACGATCTCTTCAGCAACATCAAATTTTGACTCCAAGATTGCTACTTCCGCCACTGCTGGTCAGAAAGGACGAACAAGTCATTATCCATGCAGGAAGTAGCAGCATACTGGCAGTACGTGTCGCCGGCATCGCCTTGGAAGATGGCCGCAAAAACCAGCAGATACGCATTCGCAATTCGAGCTCAGGCAAGGTAATCAACGCCCGGGTTACAGCGACTGGACAGGTAAGAGTTGGGCGTTAAACCTTGATCTGAGGCAGCAGAACCGCCACCGTAACAATAAATTACACGATAGATCCTATATACTTAAGCCCTGTTCAAATATTAAATGAAATTTTTCCTAAAGCTACCGGCCAAACTGCCGAAAAACTTTAACATAGCGAAGAATTTTTGAGGATTTTGGGATGGCGATCGATCTGACAGGCTTGTCATCGACACCTTCAGCCAACACACGAAGCAAGCTGGATGGGCCTGGCCAGTCAACAACTGGCAAGAACCAGCAAGATGTTGCTGAACGTAATGGTCCGGCTGGATCGGTGACGCTTAGTACCGAAGCGCAGTCACTGCAAAAGCTGGAAGAACAGGTAGGCCAACTACCCGATGTTAATAGCGAACGCGTAGCAGCGATCAAGGCAGCCATCGAAGATGGCAGCTATAGTGTGGACGCAGAAAAGCTGGCAGCCAGCATTATTAACTTCGAAGACCAGACGTTCGGTTGATATTCACCAAGCAATGAGCACGCCTTCACAACAGCTCTATCAGTTAATTTCAAAGGGCAACCAGCAACTGGTTGCCCTTTGTGATCTATGTGAGCGTGAAAGAGCCGCTATTGAAGCTCATTCCGCTGAACAGCTGAAAGCGGTGGTCAACGACAAAAAAACCGTTCTTCTGCAGATCACCGAAAATATCAGCCAACGTAACCAGATACTTGCCGATGGCGGTTTCAGTGCTGACGAAACCGGCTTTAACGGCTTTACTAGCAGCCTAAACAAACCAGAAGCCGTTGCGATCCAAAAAGCCTGGAGCAAACTGGCCGAGCAGCTCAAGCAAGTCGCCAAACTCAACGAACGCAACGAAAAAATTGTCCAGCGCAGCCAGAAGAATATGGCTCAACTGCTAGGCATCCTTCAAGGACATTCCACCAAAACTACCCTCTACAACCAGGCCGGCTCTAAAGGAAATTACAGCGCCCAGAACCGCCTGGGTAAAGCCTAAGCTTTTCCAACAACTTACCCTTCTGACTCTCGACTTGGACTCGGCTAGCCGTTAGAATTCCGCCCGTCGCCTCCCCGTAGTTCAACCGGATAGAATAGGGCCCTCCTAAGGCTTAGATAGGGGTTCGAGTCCTCTCGGGGAGGCCACATACCCTTCCAGCAAATTCCCCAGACTTCCAAAAACCTAGCATTCGCGGGCCTCTTTTCCCGTTACTAGAAAATCTCCCCTACCCTTGAGCACACTCCTCCCTCGCTTTTGATTGACAAATAAACCCTTTGTCCTAAAATGACGATTCATCACTAGACGACCGGTCTATTTTTAAAAAGAGAACATTATGAGTCCTGCGAGCAAAGGCCAGCAAACCCGTGAACATATACTGAAGCAGGGATTACAGCTGTTTAACGATAAGGGCTACCACGGCACTGGGCTGAAAGAGATCCTTGATGCCGCCGGCATTCCCAAGGGGTCTTTCTACCACTACTTTGAATCCAAAGAGCACTTTGCCGTAGAGATCATCAACCATTACCGGGCTATCGAGTTTGACCGCTGGGAAAGCTACCTGGCCGATCATCAGGGCGACCGGCTCAGTCAGATTCGGGATATTCTCGAGATCATTATTGCCGAATACGAAGTACAAACCGCCAAAATCGGTTGTTTGATCGCCAATCTAAGTGGCGAACTGGCCAACAGCAGCCCCTATTTTCGCAAGGCTATTCAGGCATCCACCGAGCAGGTTCTGCAATGTATCGAGGAAGATATGGTCATTTCCCAGCAACAGGGAACCGTGCGTACCGATATCCCTCCTCGTGAATTAGCGCTTCTATTCTGGGACACTTGGCAGGGTGCGATGCTACGAATGAAGGTTAGCCGCTCAACCGCCCCCCTTAAAAATACTGTCACTTTGCTGCTTGATAACCTGTTTTTATCGCCTGAAGGCTCCGACACTCGTAGGGATACATAACACCATGTTCAGCCGCTCCCCCATATCCAAAACCAGTATTCTTCTGCTCACTATCCTGTTAGCAGCGCCCGCGTTCAGCCAGGACAAACCCCAAGGGCTTCCTGCCGAAGTGATCGAAGTGCAGCCCCGGGTGCTCGAACGCACCCTTGAAGTGGTTGGTAGCCTACGCGCCAATGAGGCGGTTATTATCCGCCCGGAACAGACCGGTCGCATCGACGCCATCCATTTTCAGGAAGGCCAAGCGGTTGAAAAAGGCAGCCCGCTCTTTACCCTTGAGTCATCGACCTACCGTGCCGCATTAGAACAGGCCCAGGCTCGGGAAAAACTGAGCCGTATCGAATATAACCAAGCCCAAGAACTGTTGGGCAAAAAATTAGGTTCAAAACATGCCCGCGACTCGGCATTGGCACAGCTGCAAATTGATCAGGCCCGTACCAAGCTGGCAAAAACTGAATTGAACAAGATGACCATCTACGCCCCCTTTAGCGGAATCACCGGCCTACGGGAGATCAGCATTGGTGACTACGTTAACAGCGGCGAGAACCTGGTTGAGCTGGTCGATCTACAACAGATTAAAGCCGATTTTCGCGTCGCCGAAGTCTACCTGTCACAGCTAGCCACCGGCCAAACCCTGCATATCAAGATCGACGCTTATCCGGATGAAATATTTAGCGGTGAGATCTATGCCACCGCTCCTCAGATTGACGTCAGGGGCCGCAGCCTGGCTATGCGCGCTCGAGTCCCCAACCCGGACGGCCGCCTCAAACCTGGCTTGTTCGCTCGCATCGAGCTGGTCTTGGAACAAAAAGATGCCGCACTCATGATCCCAGAACAGGCCATCGTACCGCGTGGAAAAACACAGCTGGTCTACAAAGTAGTAGATGGAAAAATTGCCCCGCAAGCCGTCGAGCTTGGGCTACGCCAGCGTGGCGAAGTTGAAGTAGTCAGCGGTCTTGATGCGGGCGAAGTTATCGTCACGGCCGGCCAGCTGAAGTTACAGCCCGGCGGACCGGTAACTCCGCTTTTTCCACAACCTCAAACCAGTCACGCACCCAGTCCAAAAGCTGGTAAAGCTGGTAAAGCTGGTAAAGCTGGTAAAGCTGGTAAAGCTGGTAAAGCTGGTAAAGCTGACGGAGGCTCCTGATGGTTCTCTCTGATATCAGCATCAAAAGACCAGTCTTTGCCACTGTTATCAACTTGCTGGTGGTACTGGTGGGAATTATCGCCTACGACCGCCTGACAGTGCGCGAGTACCCTAATATCGACGTCCCGGTAGTTACCGTCGAGACCCGTTACGCGGGGGCCAACGCCTCCATCATCGAGACTCAGGTTACCCAGATCATCGAGGATTCCTTGTCAGGGGTTGAAGGGATCGATTTTATGAGTTCGGTGAGCCGCTCCGAGCAGAGTCAAATCACCGTCACCTTCAAACTGGAGCGCGATGCCGATGCCGCCGCCAGCGATGTTCGTGACCGGGTAGGACGAGTACGGGGCCAGCTGCCGGATGATATCGACGAACCCATCATCGCCAAGGTCGAGGCCGATGCCCAGCCGATTATCTGGCTAGCCTTCTCCAGTGACCACCACAATCCCCTGGAGGTTACCGACTTTGCCGATCGCCGAGTCAAAGATCCACTCCAAGTCGTACCCGGCGTCGCCAGTGTGATGATCTTTGGAGAACGCCGCTATTCCATGCGGGTATGGCTGGACCGTGCCAAAATGGCCGCCTACGAAGTGACCAGTCAGGATATCGAACAGGCACTGCGGCAGCAGAATCTGGAGATTCCTGCCGGACGGATTGAAAGCAAAGAGCGTGAATTCAGCATTCTCAACGAAACCGACCTGCGCACCGTAGAAGAGTTTGAACAGATTGTGATTCGCCACGAGGACGGCTACCCGATTCGCTTAAGTGATGTAGCCAATATCCGTATCGGTGCCGAAAACGAGCGCCAAATCTCACGCTTCAAGGGCCAGAACGCCGTTGCCCTAGGCGTGGTTAAGCAGTCTACGGCCAATCCATTGGAAGTTTCACAAGCGATCCGCAAGGAGCTACCAGAGATTCGCGAGCTGCTGCCGGAAGGCATGGAAGTGGATGTCGCCTACGATTCAGCGTTGTTTATCGAAGAGTCCATCAACTCCGTTTACGAAACACTGGCAGAAGCCACCGCTCTGGTCGTTCTGGTAATTTTCCTGTTCCTGCGCAATTTGCGGGCCACCCTGATACCACTGGTGACCATCCCAGTGTCACTGATAGGTGCCTTTGCGCTGATGTATATGCTGGACTTCAGTCTCAACACCCTGACCCTGCTGGCTATGGTACTGGCTATCGGTCTGGTGGTGGATGACGCCATCGTCATGCTGGAGAACATCTATCGACACCTCGAGAACGGCCTCAACCCAATTCAAGCGGCGTTCAAGGGCAGCAAGGAGATCGCCTTTGCAGTAATCTCCACCACCCTCACCCTGGTGGCAGTGTTTGCTCCCATCGCCTTTACCCCGGGGCGCACCGGCAAGCTGTTTACCGAATTCGCACTAACTCTGGCAGCAGCAGTGGTGGTTTCCAGCTTTATTGCTCTTAGCCTGTCGCCGATGATGTGTTCGCGGATGCTTAAGCATGAAACTAAGCACAGCGCTATCTACAACCTATTTGAGCGCGGACTTAACGGTTTAACCTCGGGCTATCACCGCTTGCTTGTGGGAGTACTGAAACTGCGGATTCTAGCGCTGCCACTGATTCTATTGACCTGCTACGGTTCGTGGATGATCTACCAAACCCTGCCTCAGGAGTTGGCTCCGGTGGAAGATCGCGGAACCATCATCGGTTTCTCCATGGCTCCGGACGGTGCCTCGGTAAACTATCTGGATCGCTACGCCCATCACGTAGAAGGTCTGTTCAGTCAGGTGGAAGAGAGCGACCGTTACTTTATGGTGGTGGGCTACCCCTCCAGCACTCAGTCGATCGGATTCCTGGGTTTGAAGCCCTGGGATCAGCGCCAACGCACTCAACAGGAGATCGTAGCGGGGCTGATGCCTCAGATGTTCGGCGGCATCACCGGCACCATGTCATTCCCGCTCAACCCACCCTCATTGGGGCAAAGTATCGCTACTCGACCAGTAGAATTCGTCATCCAGACCAGCGCCAGCTATCAGGAATTGGAGCAGATCAACAACCAACTGATGGCCAAGATCTACAACAACCCTGGCTTTGCCCAACCGGATAACAATCTTAAGCTCAACAAACCGGAACTGAGGGTCTCCATGAATCGCGACAAGGTAGCGGACGTTGGTGCCAACGTCGAATCCATCGGTCGCACCTTGGAAACCATGATGGCCGGCCGGGAGGTGACCAAATTCAAGCAGAACGGTGAGCAATACGATGTAATCCTGCAGGTGGCAGACGTCGATCGCTCCAATCCAGACGACCTCACCAATATTTATGTGCGCGGGACCGACGGCACCATGGTTCAACTCTCCAACTTGCTACAGGTTAGCGAGAGCGTGGCACCACGGGAACTGAACCACTTTAATAAGCTAAAGTCGGTCACCATCCAAGCCTCGCTGACACCCGGCTATAGCCTTGGCGACGCCCTGCAGTTTCTGGAACAGTCCATCGCTGAAATCAGCAAAGATGTACAGATCGACTACGCGGGCGAATCCCGGGAGTTCAAGGCCTCCAGCAGTAGCCTGCAAGCCACTTTTGTGATGGCACTGGCCTTTATCTATCTGGTGCTGGCGGCTCAGTTTGAGAGTTTCCGGGCACCCCTGATCATTCTGATCTCGGTACCAGCGGCGATGATGGGTGCACTGTTCGCCCTGCAGTACAGCGGCGGCTCCCTGAGTGTTTACAGTCAGATCGGCCTGATCACGCTGGTGGGACTAATCACTAAACACGGTATTCTGATCGTGGAATTTGCTAACCAGCTACAACGCAAGGGCCTCAGTCTCAACGAAGCTGTGCTTGAGGCCGCCACACTGCGCCTGAGACCCATTCTGATGACCACCGGCGCCACGGTATTGGGTGTGCTGCCTTTAGCTCTGGCAGATGGTGCCGGCGCAGAGAGCCAACGCCAGATCGGTTGGGTCATTGTCGGAGGAATGCTGTTTGGCACCCTGCTGACGCTGTTCGTAATCCCCTCCATCTACAGTTATATGGGACGGGTCACGCACAAAGAGGTGGAGGCCGATCCGGAGGTCATCAATAAAAAAGTCGATTCGGTAAAAGCTTAGCTTCTTGCAGGCAGGATGCGCTGAGAAGACCGACTAACAGCTGCCCTACTAGCGGCGTTGTAGAAACGCCGCCAACGCTGCTCTGGCTTCTTGCTGCTTCAGCTTAGTAGCAAACTCACGACCTTCAATATCGATCACTTCCGAAAGCCCCATCTGCCGGTGGGACTTGATCATCTGCTTGGCAGCCTGCAACGCCAGTGGAGGCTTGCTAGCTAATTTCTCCGCCTGCTCCATTGCATGGTGCTGCAATTCATCCACATTAACCAGTTGGTTAACCAGCCCCAGACGGTACGCAGTTTCAGCGTTAAAGCGCTCAGCTAGCAATAGCAGTTCCGACGCTTTCTGGTGGCCAAGCATATTAGGCAATAGCAGGCTGGAGCCGCCTTCAGGTACCAACCCCAGATCCACAAAAGGCAACTGAAATTTAGCCTCTGGACAGGCGTAAACCAGATCGCAGTGGAGTAGCATGGTCGTTCCGATTCCGATAGCCAGACCATTTACTGCTGCAATCATTGGCTTTGGAAAAGCGGCCAGGCGATGGAGAAATTCCATCACCGGCGCCAGCCCTTCCGGCTTATCCGCCATGGCTACAAAATCGGCTAAATCGTTGCCACTACTAAAGCTGTCGCTACTACCGGTAATTAAAACAGCACCAACAGATTTATCATCTGCCGCCTGCTCAAGCGCCGCTGTCAGTTGCAGGTACATGGCTTGATTGAGGGCGTTCTTTTTCTCGGGCCGTTGCAGCGTAATCTGTAACACGGCCCCCTGCTGATATAGCGTGACCAGCTCAGTCATCTCTCGAATCTCCGACAGGCCCTATCAGGCATCAATCTCTACCACATTGGCATATTCCGGCCAGTGGCTTCGTATCACTTCACCACCCGCTTCCAGAGCATGACAACTGTTAATCAAAAACTGACTAACGGCTGGATCGTCGCCGTCGTAACCGCGCTCTGACTGCCAAAGAGTTTGGTAGGCGGTTGTCGCAATGGGAGGCAGTAACTCGATCAAATGGGTACAGCCATTGATGCCAGAAAACAGCTCTTTGACCTGACGACTGAAACCAGAGGATATCCGCAGTCCCACCAATTTCTGAAACGCCTTGGTAATACGCGGACACTGATTAAATGGGGAATAGTCTATTCTGGCATCAACGGCTTTGATCTGCATGGTACGGTCAAAAGTCAATGTCAGCGAGATATCGTGTAGAGGCTCACCTGCGGCGATCTGTCCGCCACGGTCGGGATTGGCCATATCGAAGCTTTTTACATCGGTCATCCGCCCTTCGATATCCCAAAGACCATCGCTTCGTAAATAACCCTGGCAGTGGACCTGCCTGGTATGCAGCAGCTGACGCGTCAACTCTGTGTTCTTATCCATTTCCGTTCACCCTAATAAGAAAACGCCCGTACATGGCGGGCGCTTGGCCGATCTAGTTTTTAATTGCTTTTTCTTTCAACGCCCGTCGCAGCACTTTGCCGACGTTGGTTTTTGGTAGCTCGTCACAGAACAGCACATTTCGTGGCACTTTGTAGGCGGTCAGTTTACTGCGGCAATAAGTACGCACATCCTCCTCGGTAAGCTGAGGAGTATCGGAAACCACATAAAGCATCACTGCTTCGCCACATTTATCATCAGGCACCCCGATAGCCGCGCACTCGGTCACTTCTGGCAGGGTCACCACCACATCCTCAATCTCATTGGGATAGACGTTAAAGCCTGAGACGATAATAAGATCTTTCTTACGATCAACGATGCGCAGGTAACCGTCCGGTTGAATGACAGCCATGTCACCGGTTTTCAGCCAACCCTCGTCATCGAGTACTTCTGCGGTAGCGTCTGGGCGCTGCCAATATCCTTTCATCACCTGAGGCCCACGAACACAGAGTTCGCCGGGGATATCATGCTCCTGAGCAACACCATCATCGTCCAGCACCTTAACCT
The DNA here is from genome assembly GCA_026196225.1 of Motiliproteus sp. Lineage (GTDB taxonomy): Bacteria > Pseudomonadota > Gammaproteobacteria > Pseudomonadales > Balneatricaceae > Motiliproteus. The sequence goes on along the minus strand of JAPHRD010000030.1, from coordinate 18,135 downwards.
CGGTAAGGGGAACAGGGACGCCAATGGAGCCGATCTGATGCTCGCCGGGTCGATTGAAGGTTACCGCTGGTGAGGTTTCGGTGAGACCGTAGCCTTCCAGTACAGCAGAACCTGTCACTTCCTCCCAACGCTCAGCGGCGTCACGGGTCAGGGCCATACCACCGGAGGCAGTAAATTTAAGGGCACTGAAGTCCAATTCACAGAACTGCTGATCGCGACACAGCGCCACAAACAAGGTATTGAGCCCGGCAAAACCGGTAAAACGCCACTTTTTGAGTTCTTTGACAAAGCCAGGAATATCACGAGGATTAGGAATCAGTACACTGTGATTGCCGGCTCCCAGTAACAGCATACAGTGCAGAGTAAAGGCGTAGATGTGATAAAGCGGTAGCGGTCCAATAAACACCTCTTTGCCGCTATCTTTAAGGAAATCACCGAAATGCTCGGTCAACTGCAGCTGGTTTGCCAGCAGATTACCGTGGGTCAGCATAGCACCCTTGGCAACCCCAGTTGTGCCGCCGGTGTATTGAAGCACAGCCACATCTCCAACCTGCGGGTCATGGCGTTCAAAAGGTAATTTAGAACCCTGCTTTAACGCCTGCCGCAATGAAACTGCTTGGGGAATTCGGTACTTGGGCACCATCCGTTTGACGTAACGGACCACACTGTTAAGCACTACCCGTTTAACAGGTGTATGCAGATCGGCGATCTGGGTGACAACCACATGACGAATATCAGTATCTGCCAACACATCAGCGGCCAGATTCGCCATATTAGCCAGGATCACCAGCGCTTTAGCGCCGGAATCACGGAACTGATGGCGCATCTCATCGCGGGTGTAGAGTGGGTTAGTATTTACTACCACCAAACCCGCTCGAATCGCCCCAAACACCACAACCGGGTACTGGATCAGGTTAGGTAACTGAACCGCTATGCGATCTCCGGGCTTTAATCCGGATTGCTGAAGGTAGGAGGCAAAGGCGGCCGATTGTCGATCTAGTTCGGCGTAACTGAGGGTTTTTCCCAGACTGGTAAACGCCGGATTAGCTGCATATTTTTCGCAAGCCTGCTCCAGCACCTCAACAATGCTTGAGGTTCCATAACGGTTAATGGAAGGTAGATAACATTCACCGCTGTCTTGTATCTCGGAACCGACCGACTTAGATAATTGTGCGTTGGCATTCATAACGACAGGCTTCTCTACTCTTAGGGCCATGTCCGGCCCCGATTTTTATAATAATGGTTGCCATAGACCCAGATCCCGATTATCGGGATCTGGCAGGAAATGAAGCAGAGGTTAGCAGGGGAAACCGATCTCTGCTCCTTTTCTCAGAGAGGAGTCAGGTGTCGATCAAGCTGCAGGAAACAGTTGAGGCAGGCGTGTAGCCAACATCAAATCACCCGTTGCCTTCAGCTGGCCAGTCATAAAAGCAGCCATGCCATCGGTCTCGCCGTCGAGAATGTTTACTAAAGTTTCTTCGTTCATTTTCAGGGTTACGGAAGGAGCCTCATGCTCACCGCTACCCAATACGCAGTTTTGATCTTTAACGATAAAGTGATAGGCGCCCAGATCTTCGATCTGATACTGGAACACCACATCCAGACTGCCGGCAGCAGCAGGATCAAAACGGTTCAACATCTGTTCGAAATGGTTGTCAGTGGTCATCGTATATTCTCCGATTGATTCTTATTCTGTCCGTATTTTCAAAAAATGGCCGCACCGAACTAGCGCTCAGCTGCGGCCCAACTGTGTGGCAATGAACCCAAACCACGCCTTAAAAAATAAAGTGATCTTCATCAAGATCCATCAGCGTATCGGCGCCAGCCAGCATGGTCTCAGCCAGTGAACGGGTACGTGGCAGAATACGCTTGAAGTAGAAGCGAGCTGTTGCCAGCTTGGCCTCATAAAAAGCCTTTTCATCAGTGCCTGCCGCCAACGCCTGCTGAGCAACCAACGCCGAACGAGCCCAGAAGTAAGCCAGCACGGCGTAACCGGAATACATCAGATAATCCACAGAAGCAGAGCCCACTTCATCGCGGTTCTGCATCGCCGCAGCACCGATCTTCATAGTCAGTTCGCCCCACTCTTTATTGATCGCCTGCAGCGGCTCAACATAGGGCTGCATCTGCTGATTATCGACTTCAGCCTGGCAGAACTTATGAACGATTTTGGTAAAACCTTTAAGCGATTCACCCTGACTCATCAGCACCTTACGACCCAACAAGTCCAGCGCCTGAACGCCCGTAGTTCCTTCGTAAAGCATGGAAATACGACTATCGCGCACGTTCTGTTCCATACCCCACTCGGCAATATAACCGTGACCACCGAAACACTGCAGACCCAGGTTAGCAGCTTCGAAACCGGTTTCGGTCATAAAGGCTTTGGCGATAGGTGTCAGGAAAGAGAGCAGCATATCTGCCTGCTCACGCTGCTGCACATCTTCTGATTCTGCGACAATATCAACCTGCTGGGCAGCAAAGTAGGCCAGTGCCCGACCACCTTCGGCGAAGGCTTTCTGAGTTAGCAGCATACGACGCACGTCAGGATGGACGATGATCGGGTCAGCCGGTTTGTCAGCAGCCTTGGGCCCCGTCAGAGAACGCATCTGCAAACGCTCGCGGGCGTAAGCCAGGGAGTTCTGCAACGCAAATTCAGTGTGAGCCAGGCCCTGCAACGCAGTACCGATACGGGCGGTATTCATAAAGGTAAACATGCAGTTCAGACCCTTGTTGGCCTCACCGATCAGGTAACCTTTGGCATCGTCAAAATTCATCACGCAGGTAGCGTTTCCGTGGATACCCATCTTGTGCTCAAGGGAGCCGCAGCTAACGCCGTTGCGATCAGCCAGAGAGCCATCTTCATTAACGTTAACCTTAGGAACGATAAACAGTGAGATACCCTTGGTACCTTCAGGTGCATCCGGCAGGCGGGCCAGAACGATATGGACGATATTCTCGGCCATATCGTGCTCACCGGCAGAGATAAAGATCTTGGTACCGCTGATGGCGTAGCTGCCATCGCCATTTGGCTCAGCCTTGGTACGCAGCAATCCCAGATCGGTACCGCAATGGGGCTCGGTCAAACACATGGTTCCAGTCCAGCGACCTTCGATCAGCGGCGCCAGATAGGTCTGCTGTTGCTCATCGGTGCCGTGGGCGGTCAGAGTGTTCATAGCACCATGACTGAGACCAGGATACATACTCCAGGACCAGTTGGCGGTGCCCACCAGTTCGTTGATCATTATGCCGATAGATTCCGGCAGGCCTTGACCACCCAGATCTGGCTTATGTGCCAAAGAGGGCCATCCACCCTCGACGAATTTGTCGTAGGCCTCTTTAAAACCGGTCGGGGTAATAACCTCACCATCCTTCCACTGACAGCCTTCCTGGTCACCGATACGATTAAGTGGCGCCAGTTCGTTCTCAGCAAATTTCGCACCCTCTTCAAGGATGGCATCCACCAGCTCGGGCGTGGCCTCTTCGGCCCCCGGCAGACTGGCATAATGCTTATCCATCTCTAAAAGCTCATGAAGTACGAAACGAATATCTCGTAGCGGCGCTTTGTATTCAGGCATGAGGCCCTCCGTTTATTTTAATCCGCGCTGGGTTTGCTGCTGCTGACACTAAAGGCAATCACCCGAGAAAAGGCAGCCGCATGCATTTATTCAATAGTGTAAGAATGGTTCAAAGACTGCGATCCAGCAATGTCAAAAAAAACCCAATTTAATGACATTTTCGATCTCAACCACCCGAGCATTTCACTCAGATTAGCTGTTTTTAGAGGGATACAGAGACATTTATCAAAAAAGACAAAGGGTGCTTTGGCTAACCAAAACACCCTTTTATGAAGAAAATGTGAAACACAAAGAGGCTTAGACGCGCTCGATCACGGTGGCGATGCCCTGCCCCATACCGATACACATGGTGGCCAGGCCTAAGGTGCCTTCACGCTGCTCCATAACATTCAGAAGCGACCCCATGATCCGGGTACCGGAACATCCCAGCGGATGACCCAAAGCAATGGCACCACCGTGCAGATTGACCTTTTCGTCCATCACATCCAGCAGTTTAAGATCTTTCAATACCGGAATCGCCTGAGCCGCAAAGGCCTCATTCAACTCCACATAGTCAAGATCATTAACAGTGATTCCCGCGCGCTTAAGCGCCTTCTGGGAGGCAGGTACCGGACCGTATCCCATGATTGATGGATCGCAGCCAGCCACCGCCATGGAGCGAATAACCGCACGGGGCCTCAACCCCAGCTCCTGGGCTTTCTCGGCGGAGGTAATAATCATCGCCGAAGCACCGTCAGAGATCGCCGAAGAGGTACCGGCTGTCACCGTACCATTCTTAGGATCGAACACTGGTCGCAGAGTAGACAAGGTATCCAGCGAAGTCTCGGGGCGGATCACTTCGTCCACCTCGATCATACGCTTAAAGCCATCATCGTTATGACCTTCAATAGCAACGATCTCGTTGGCAAAACCACCCTCTAGAGTCGCCGCATATGCACGGGCATGAGAACGCACCGCAAACTCTTCCTGCTGCTCGCGACTGATACCGTGCAACTTGGACAGCATCTCGGCAGTCAGACCCATCATCATCGATGCCTTGGCGGCATGCTTGCTCAAGGAAGGAGTAATATCGACACCGTGAGTCATGGAGACGTGTCCCATATGCTCTACACCGCCGACAATAAACAGGTCGCCGTTACCGCTTTGTACCGCCTGAGCGGCGGAATGAGCCGCCGACATGGAGGAACCACAAAGACGGTTAACCGTCAGTGCCGCAACCGAATAAGGCAACTGGCTTAACAGCCCCACAGAACGGGCAATATTAAAACCCTGCTCCTTGGTTTGGTTGACGCAACCCCAGATCAGATCTTCCACCGCAGCCGGCTCCAACCCAGGATTCCGATCAAACAGTGCATCCACCAGCTTTGCGGACAATTCATCAGCGCGAACATTACGGAACGCACCACCTTTAGAACGCCCCATCGGGGAGCGCACAGCATCTACAATCACTGCATCTTTAGCATTCAAGCTCATGATCATTCTCCCCAATTAGGATTGATAGAAACGTTTATTGTCGGCGGCCATCGCCTTCATACCTTCAGTGGGCTGATAGAGACCGCCCAACTGCTGGTAGGCTTCTGTCTGCTGACAGAATTGAGCCATGCCGATGCTATCGATGTAGCGTAACGCTCCACCACGGAAGGGAGGGAATCCGATGCCGTAGATCAAGCCCATATCCGCTTCGGCGGGAGTATCAACAATACCCTCTTCAACGCAGCGAATGGTCTCGATGCACAGCGGTGTCATCATCCGTTCAATAATTTGCTCATCGGTCAGATCAAGGGTTTGCTTGGCCAACGGCTGGATCAACTCAGCAACTTCGGCGGCCGGCTTCTTGCGCGGCTTACCCTTGCGATCCGGCTCATAGTTATAGAAGCCTTTACCGTTTTTCTGACCCAAGCGTCCTGCTTCTGCCAGTACATCGATAGCACCTTTACCATCGGCAGCCATACGATCGGGAAAACCTTCAGCCATTACTTTCTGCGCGTGTACCGCTGTATCCAGACCAACTACATCGAGTAGATAGGCAGGACCCATTGGCCAGCCAAACTTCTCCATCACCTTATCGATACGCTGGAAATCAACGCCATCTTCGAGCAATTTGCTGAAGCCAGCGAAGTATGGGAACAACACCCGGTTAACCAGAAAGCCCGGGCAGTCGTTGACCACGATTGGCGTTTTACCCATCGCTTGTGCGTAAGCAACTGTGGAAGCGATAGCGCGGTCGCTACTCTTCTCACCGCGGATAACTTCAACCAACGGCATTCGATGCACAGGGTTAAAAAAGTGCATACCGCAGAAATTTTCGGGACGCTGCAGGGACTCTGATAACTGGGTGATGGAAATTGTCGACGTGTTTGAGGTCAGGATAGCATCGTCGCTCACCTGCTGTTCCACTTCAGCCAGCACCTTGCCTTTCACCGCAGGATGCTCGACCACCGCTTCTACTACCAGATCCACATCTTCAAAATCACCGTAGCTTTGGGTAGCGCGAATACGGCCAAGGACCTTGGCCATCTCGGCGCTGGTCATTCGACCCTGGTCTACTTTCTTGGCCAGCAGCTTGGCAGCCTCATCCAGGCCGGTCTGCAGCGCAGGCTCGGTAATATCCTTCATGATAATCGGGGTGTTACGGCTGGCTGATTGATAGGCGATACCACCACCCATAATGCCAGCGCCCAGTACCGCTGCCTTTTCAACCTTGGAAGCTTTAGGTGCATGTGCAGCAGAAGCTTTCTTGATCGCCTGGTCGTTTAGGAACAAACCAACCAGGTTTTTGCAGACCTCGGTTTTGGCAACTTTAACAAAGGCCTTAGCTTCGACTTCTAGTGCCTGATCGCGACCCAGCATAGCGTGCTTTTGCATCGCCTTGATGGCCGCAACTGGTGCAGGGTAGTGAGGACCCGCTTTACCAGCAATAAACCCTTTGGCGGTTTCAAACGCCATCATATTATCCAACTGACCAAGCTTAAGCGGTTGCTTCTTCTCTTCCCGCTTGGTCAGATAATCTATCTTGGCAGCCCCTTCCGCTTGGCACTGCGCCAGCAGATCAAGAGCCGCTTCACGTAATTTCTCAGCGGGTACCACTACATCGGCAGCACCTTCAAACAATGCGTCTTTGGCCTTCTTCTCTTTACCGGCACAGATCCACTCGAATGCATTATCAGGACCGATCAGCCGAGGCAAACGGACGGAGCCACCCCAGCCGGGGAAGATCCCCAGTTTAACTTCTGGCAGGCCCACCTTGGCACCTTCGGCCATCACCCGATAATCCGCAGTCAGACAGAGCTCAAAACCGCCACCCAAGGCTAGGCCGTTGATCGCAACAACCGTTGGGCAGGGTAGATCTTCAATACCGGACAGGGTACGGTTCATCTCCATATTGATGGCGACGATCTCATCATCAGCTTTTTCGAAGACACCGTGGAACATGGTGATGTCAGCGCCAACAATAAAGGCTTCTTTGGCACTGCTGATCAGCAGCCCTTTCATATCCTGTTGATCACGCAACAGAGCAACCACTTCATGCAATTCGTTGATGGTCTGCTCGTTGAACTTATTGATCGACTCCCCTTCCAGGTCAAACTGCAGCTCGACGATACCGTTGTCCAGCGCACTGACCTTAAGGGCTTTACCCTGATAAATCATTCGTTCACCTATTTTTTATTGTTGTCGAAATCGCAACATGTTTTGACTCGGGAATATGGCCGACAAGGCGCAACAACCAGACTCCCAGTTAATTACTCTAGTCTAAATATTGGAACTTTTTGCTCAATAGCATTTACTGCCGAAATTATTAACAAAAAACGCCACAACCATCGCGACACTCCATCCAACCCCACATAAAGGGACAACTTTCACTAAAAGTACCGAGCTGACATTTCGCCAAGTAACAAATCCCCCCACCAGGAATTACCCAAAGCTCTGAGACTGGGCTTAAAATGCACTGCGCCTGAAATCCCCTGGGGTCATCCCTGTCCACTTCTTAAAGGAGCGGAAAAAGGCGCTGGTTTCATCAAACCCCATCAATGCTGCCACATCGTTATTACTCAACTCCGGACAACTGAGGTAGTTGGTTGCGGCCTGGCGACGACACTCATCCTTAATCTTCTGGAACGATGTCCCCTCCTTCTGCAACCGCCTACGCAAGGTAGTAACCGACATATTCACCGTTCGCGCCACTGCTTCTGCCGACGGCATTTCGCGACTAAAATCACGTCCAATAATCGATTCCACACGGGACTTCAGACTGTTGTCATCGTTCACCATCACCAAAAGCTGATAAGGGGCGGTTTTAAGAAAACCCTCCAAAGTCTCTTCGGTTTGCACCACTGGCAGATCCAGCATCGAACTGGAAAATCTGATCATGTTGTCCGGTTGACCAAACTTGATCGGGCATTGAAAAAGCACCTCGTATTCGGAAACCCGATCCGGCTTGGGGAAGGTAAAACTCACCGACTCCAGCTCGAGGCGTCGACCCGCCAACCAGCACACATAGTGATGCCACACCGACATCGCGGTGCGCACCGCCACCTCAGGACTGCTATCAACAATCTCCAGAAACTCCGCCTCCGAAACCGACTCCAGATGGCTCATCACCACCTGAGCATAGCGGCCACGGTATTCCAGCGACGGCTTGATTCGCGCTCCTCGGCAAATCTCGTAAAATTCAGAACAGCGCTGAATAGCCTGAGCCACGGTTTTACAGTGGATCACGCACAGGCACATCATCCGAAAGGTACCGTTGGGGATACGGCCGCCACTGGGCATGCCGAAGGATTCGTCGCGCATCAGCAACCAGGTTTTTTGGAACAGTTTGCTGTAGCTAAAGGCAGGAAACTCCTCCTGCTCCAGCGCACTGGGGTCCACCTCAATTGCAGACAACAATTCGTTCAAATCGATATCCTGGGATTCCAGAGACTTCAACAACGAATGGACATAGGACGTTGGAACCGTTACCTCAGCCATAACTCACTCCTCTGCCAATTGAGTTTCGCCCTGATGCAGCAGAAGATCCAAAATTTCATCACTACCTTTGGGCTTAAGGGTTAGCACGTCGGCCTTCAATTGAGAAAGAATGGCTTCAGCGGTATTCCCTCCCAACAAGGCACCCCGCACACCACGACGAGCAACGGTCCCCATAATCACCAGCCCGGCATTATTGGAACTGCTGTAAGCGGGGATCAATGTTTCTGGAGGACCCTCCGCTACTTCCAAGACATCAGCCTGACACTGCAAGCGATGACAGAGTTCCAAGCAGTTTTGTTGGTAGCGGTGTTGGATCTGGGCTAACAGTTGCGAATGGGCATCGGCTGACTGCATCGGAGCTGGAAAAGCCGACACCAGGTGCATCAGACCGCCGCTTAAGTCGGCGATCTGTGATGCCATTCGAACAATCTGTTCATTCAGCAAGCGATGATCACCATCCTCAGGATCAGCATCAACGGCTGCGATCAATGGCCGCCCCTGCCAGGACTCGTTCTGCTTAATCATCAGCACCGGACAGGGTGCGTAGCGCAACAATTTCCAATCCCGAGGGGTAACAAAGGCGTCGGTAACGGGATGCCTGCGATCCCGATATTTAAGCAGCAGTCCACAGCGTTGCTTTTTAAGAGTTTGCAAAACATTGGCTATGAGATCCCCTTCACCCCAGTCTTCAAGCTCGGCGTTAAACCCTTGATCAGACAGTTCATCAACCATTCCCTGCAACCATCCATCCTGATCACCGCGAGGTTTATGATCGGGTAACAGGTGAAGGGTCGCACCCAGACGCTGGGCAATCAGTTTTCCACGTTCCAAGGCCGGCTGCTCATCCTTGCCGCAGCGGATAACGACCAACAATCGGTTATTGAACGGCATCTTTAAGCTCCTGATTAGATAAAGTCGAGTCACCCTTGTTACCGTCGGCATCCGGTTGATAATCGCTGTGTGTAATCACCGACAGCGGTTCCACCACTTTCGGTCGAATAAGGAAATAGGCCAGAGCTGGCAACAGCACCAGCGCTCCCAACATGTTCCACAGGAACATAAAAGTCAGCAGGATCCCCATATCGGCCTGAAACTTAATCGGGGACAGCAACCAGGTTCCCACACCGATGGCAAGGGTAATGCCGGTAAAGGCCACCGCCCGGCCGGTGGATTTAAGGGTATGCAGGTAGGCGGTACTGAGGGGCATCCCCTGCAGCAGATAAGATTCCAGGCGACTGTAGATATAGATACCGTAGTCGACTCCAATTCCCACCCCCAGGGCAATTACCGGCAGGGTTGCCACTTTCACACCAATACCGAGCCAGGTCATCAAGGCCTGACAAAGCACCGACGTCAACGCCAGTGGCAAGATAATACAAACCAGGGTACGCCAGGACCGGAAGGTCAATAAACAGAGCAGACTGACCACGCCGTAAACCCAGGCCAACATCTGGTACTGAGCCTTACCGATCACCCGATTGGTGGCCGCCTCGATACCGGAATTACCGGCGGCCAGCTTGAAACGGATCTTATCGCTGTTGTTGCTGGCTGCGAAGGCCTCGGCGGCACTGATCACCCGCTCCAGCGTGTCTGCCTTGTGATCGTTTAGAAAGATGATCACCGGTGTCAGATTACACTCCGCGTTCACCATTCCCTGGGGTACATAAGCCAGCGCGGCGTTGAGCAGATACTGATTACGGCTGAGAGCTAGCCACTTGAGACTACCTTCACTTAACCCCGACAGGGTTAGCTTGGCCACGTCCGCCAAGGTTAAGACTGACTGAACACCGTCGACATTGGCCATACGCCATTGGAACCGATCGATCAGATCCAGGTTGGTAAAGCTGGCGCACTGCTCATCTTCAGTTTCTACCATCACCACAAAAATATCGCTGCTGGTGCTGTAGTTGCTGGTGATAAAAGCGTTGTCCAGGTTGTAACGGGAATCGGGACGCAATTCAGGCGTACCTGGATCCAGGTCACCAATCTTCAGATTGCGACTAACATCGGCGCCAAAGGCAAATAGCAGCATTGCCACCACCACCGTCACCGCCGCCGTGCGCGGACGGCTGAATTTCTGCAAAAACAGCCACAGAGTCTGGCGTTGTTGCTGACGATCGATATGGGCCAAAGCGCCTTTACCCATCGGCAGATAAGACATCAATACAGGCAACAGCAACAAGTTAGTCAGTACGATAACGGCCACGCCTATAGCCGCAGCCGCGGCCAATTCCTGAATCACCGCGATATCGATCACCATCAGCGTAATAAAGCCGATGGCATCACTGATCAAAGCGGTTAAACCGGGAATATAAAGCATCCGAAAAGTTCGGCGGGCCGCCGCCAGAGGCTCTGCCCCCTGACTGCTCTCGATGGTGATTCCATTAACGATCTGCACACCATGACTAACGGCAATTGCAAAAACCAAAAACGGCACCAGCATTGAATAAGGATCAAGACCATAACCAAGGCTGTTGAGCAGACCTAGCTGCCAAATAACTGCAAGTAAAGAACAACACAGTGTTATCAGAGCACTGCGAAGACATCGAGTGTACAAATAGAGCAGCACTGCGGTGATCGCTAAGGCCAACAGGAAGAACAGCACAACCTGAGAAGCACCGTCGATCAGATCGCCCACCACCTTGGCGAAGCCGGTGATATGCACTTTGTATTTTTCATTCTCATACTTGTCCCGCACCAGGGTTTCGAGACGCTCGGAAAACACCTGATAATCCAACCGTTCTCCAGTTTGGGGGTCGATATCAAACAACGGCGCATGGACGATAGAAGATTTAAAGTCGTTGGCGATCAGCCTACCCACTTGCCCTGAACGCAAAGCGTTTTGACGCAATTGTTCCAGGCTCTGCTCGGAGCCATCGTAACTGTTTGGGATGACCGGGCCACCGACAAACCCCTCCTCGGTGACCTCTTTCCAGCGGATATTTGGAGTCCACAAGGACTTCAATGCCGAGCGGTCCACTCCCGGAATAAAGAACACCTCATCGGTGATCTGTTTCAGTAGTTCTTGGTATTCAGCGGTAAAGATATCGCCATCTGTGGTAGATACAGCGATCCGCACCGAATTACCCAGCCCCGATAACTCCTCCCGATGTCCTAAGAAATTCTGAATATAGGGATGACTGGCAGGGATCATTTTCTCGAAGCTAGCGTCTGGCTTCAGGCCGGTGGCCTGATATCCCAACAGCAAACTGGCTAGCAAAAACAGCAACAGAATCGGCAGACGATTTCGGAATACCAAGCGCTCGATCAGCGATTCTGATTGACGAATAGGTTCCAGCAGTTGCCGCTCAAGATTTCGACCGGACTTATCGCCGCCGGAGTGATTATGCTGATTGCTCCGGCTCATCGCATGGCCTCCTCAAACTGCTGTCGTTTAACATGGGTAATACCGCCCTGCCCGCTCAGCACCAGATCACCATTACTGGCTTCCAGCAATGCGGTGAAACCTCGGCGCTGTGGTTCGACGTAATTGAAGAAAGCGCCTTCAGAATCAGCCTGCATAGATAAAGAGCCGCTGCCACCAGCCAGCAAAAGATCACCATTATCTAGCTGCAACGCTGCCGACAGGGTCGAGCGTGTAGCGCTGTCTAATTCCAACCAGCTGTCACCGCCATCTTCACTGCGAAAAGCTCGACCTCTTAAACCGACCACCAACAGCGTACCGGCAGGCTGTGTTTCCAGCGCTGCGTAGTAGGAACCTTCGTAGGGAGAATCCAGACGCTGCCAGCTCCCCCCCTCATCTTGCGAACGAAACAGCACGCCCCCTTCGCCAGCGATCAGCAGATCCCCTCGAGAGGTACGCAAAATAGTATTGAGATGAAAGCCATCGGGGTTATCCAGGGAAGTCATCACCGGCAACCAATTGCTGCCACCGTCATGGGTTTCCAAAATCAAGCCGTAGGAACCGATAACCCAGCCGTGCATAGGGTCTAGAAACAGCAAATCCAACAAAGGCTTGGTGGGGCCTTCCTTTTCGGCCAGCTGAGCATCCTCGAGTACAATCTCCAGATCCTCGATAGTAATCTCAAGCTCTTCGGTATCAGCCTCCTGATCTTGTAGCTGCTCCAGCTGCTGCCGTAACTGCTGCATCTGTTGAGAATAGGCTGCAAGCACCATACGGTTGATCTGATAGCCATCCAACTGTTTAACCCAGCTACCGCCACCATCGCTGCTTTTCAGAACCACCCCATCGTGCCCCACCGCCCATCCGGTATTTGCATCGACAAAGCTTATTGCCGTCAGAGAAGAGGAAACCGGTACAGTGGCTTGCTGCCAACTGGATCCTTGGTCTTCCGAATAGATTATATGGCCACGCTCACCGGCGGCGAACAGCCTTTCCCCTGCGCGATCAAGATCTAACAGCAGTGAACGATGGGCCAACTTGGTAGCAAGAGCGGGAAGATTCAGGCGATCCTCATCCGCTGCGAAAAGATTTGAAATATGACCAAAAAACAACACTAACGCGCACAACAACAGCCAAGAGTGCTCACGCCAGAATGCAAAAGGCCTTTTACAGGTAGTTACAAAAAACGTCATAACCCATTCCACTTTTTATCATTATCAGGCTGGTTATTGACAGAAATGATCACCTAGATAGTCAAAATGCTCCTAAACTATAGCCAATCAGATCTATTTATTCTTATCTCACGCACAATCAGTGATGACGCGAGGTCCACGACCATGCAAGAGTGACAAAACCAACCACTTCCAGCAATAACATTAAAATTCATTTTTGCTTACAAAATTGACCAAGCTCATAACAAACCAATAACAAAAAAAGTCATAGCAATCATGACTAATCACCCATAGTGACTGGGTTAACAGCGGGGGACTGAAACGTAGCAGCATCACAAAGAGGACCTATCCAGACAGATTCGCTGAGAACCTTTATGGGCAGACAAGATGCTGAGACAAATATAGTTATCTGAGCAGAGTTCTCTCCCCCTCTCCTATAGAACAGGATTGAATCGGGCTGGAAAGAATTACGAAGAAAGGATGAGCCGAGCCTTTCCCCCCAGCGGAAGGATGAATGCAAACCTTCTAACGGTCGTTTAAATTAGTTTTTATTGAACTTGCGTGCATACAACAGGGCGTTTATTCTGCCTACAGATATCAGACAGTTAAGCCATTTTTAGCAGTTGGTTACTTAGCTATTGATTATTTTATGGCGAGGGAATTCCATTGAAATATCAAACGTTAAAGCACTTCTCACGGATAAGCTGGCTAGTTGTTGCGATACTCTTCGCACCAACCCAGACTTGGGCCCAGGAGTGGGTCTACGTGGTCAGCGAAGGTGATAACCTCTGGGATCTGAGTGAGAAGCACCTCGATCGGGTCACACGGTTCGAGCAAGTTCGCCGAATGAACCACATCAAATATCCCAAACGCCTGCAGCCGGGCACCCGCATACGCATCCCTATGAAATGGATACGTAGCAACCCCGTGCCAGCAAAAATCGTTTCAATTCAGGGATCAGCGCAGATTACTCCGGTAGGTGAACGAACAGCCCAACCCTTGGCGGTCGGCAATATGGCTAGCTTAGGAGACGAAATTCGGACCGACGCCAATACCACTGTGGCGATACAATTTGCCGATGGTTCCATATTAACGCTGCATAACAGCAGCCAAGTCCGCTTTGACCATCTCAGCGCCCATGGCAGCACCGGCATGGTGGATTCTCGCTTACGTCTGCTAAAAGGCCGCATGGACACTAAAGTCACACCGGCCAAAGGACCAGGTTCCCGATTCGAAATCCACACCCCATCAGCCATTAGCGCTGTCCGTGGAACCGTCTATCGTGCGGCCGTCAAAGAAAACGGCAAAACCTCTAACATCGAGGTTCTTCATGGCAAGGTTGCAGTGACTGGCGCCAAGCAGCAACGCTTAATTTCTGCCGGATTCGGTACTCAGGTAAGCACCGGTAAACAGCCGCTGCGTCCTCGCCAGTTGCTACCAAAACCGGAGCTGGGAGATATTCCCGAAAGAATCCGAGAGATCAACTGGCGCGTCACCTGGAAGCCACTCAAAGATGCCGTCGCTTATCGTGTTGAGATCGCTAACGATCGTAGCTTCGATACCGTAGTTTGGCAGCAGCGCAGTGAACATAACCGCAGTGCAATACCCGATCTGCCGGATGGCACCTACTTCGTGCGTGTCCGAGGCATCGATTCACTGGGTCTCGAAGGACTAAACCAAACCCAATTGATTACCCTAGACGCACGTCCGCAGCCACCCATCGCCCTTGAACCGATTGAGGGCCAGGTACTCCGGGGAGCAACGCCGACGCTACGATGGACCAAACCAGAAAGCGCATCCGGCTATCGATTGGAGATCGCCGCTGACGCAAACTTTAAAACCTTACTTTTGGATCAAATGGCACTGACATCGACAGAATTTAAACCCGCAGAATTGAAAGATCCTGGCACCTACCACTGGCGCCTCACTAGTATTGCCGCCGATGGTGAAGTAGGCCCTGTAGGCAGATCCCGCTCTTATCAGATTAAAGCTATCCCCGAGAAGGTTGATCCGAGTTTATCCGTCTCTGAAGATGGCCGAGCAGTTGCCAGCTGGCGACCTGGTACAAGTGATGCCCGTTATCAGGTCCAGATCGCCTACGACAAGAAATTCAAAGAGATTACCGTTGATCAAACCGTTTCCGAAGCCCAGCTCGACATTCCACCATCCACCGGTCTAACCCGCTACTTGCGTGTAAAACAGATCGAATCCGATGGCTATGAAGGTCCTTGGGGGGCTACCCAACGAATTTTACCGCCGCCTGACCGGGGCTATTGGACGGTCTTAATCGGCTCATTACTGCTATTAATTTAGTCGAGTGACACATATGGTACCGCGCCACCTGGCACGAGCCATAGGACTAACCGCCATCTTACTGCTGATTCCGGTTAACCTGGGGCTCACTCAAAGCCCTATGCTAAGTCGTCTCAACCTGATCGCTTACGACTGGTTGCTACCCTTTCATGCACCATCCATGAGCGATCAAATTACCATCATCGCCGTTGATGAGGCCAGTATCCGGCGAATCGGGCGCTGGCCCTGGCCACGACAGCAACATGCAGAACTCCTGGATCAGCTCACCGCATTTCAGCCAAGCGCCGTCGTCTTCGATATCTTGTTTTCGGAGGCCGGCGACCCCATTTCAGATAGCGCTTTTGCCGATGCCATAGAACGCAACGGCCGAACGGTTCTGGTGGTAGCTCCTGCCAAGGAGACTTCGGATGCTGACATTTCTGAACTGCTACCCATCCCCGCCTTGGCAGAACATGCTGCGGCCTTAGGTCATGTAGATGTTGAACTGGATTCTGATGGCATCAGCCGACACTTCTACCTCTACGGCGGCATAGGAGCCCCACACTGGCCCAGCGCTGCCCTGGCTATGCTGGAGGTTGCAGGGATAGACCACAACGCAACAGGACTGTACCCAAACCAGAATTCTGCCGCAGAACCGAGTACGCCCGAAAACCGCTGGGTCAGATCCCATCGGCGCTACATACCTTTTAGCTCCCATGACCAAGCACCCAATCAAATCTCCTACTCTGACATTATTGACGGCCACGTATCTGCTTTAGACATTCGAAATAAGTTAGTTCTCGTGGGTACCACCAGCTCCGGAATTGGAGATATGCTCTATTCACCTTCAGAGCATTCCCACCAACGTATGCCCGGAGTGGCTTTACTGGCGCAACAACTGAATGGACTCCTTCAGGAGGAACCACTGGCACCGGTTTCAAATCAGACCCAAATACTTCTGACTCTGGGGCTATCGCTGTTCGTTGGAATAACCACGCTTTGCTTACCGTTCCGCTTCGCCCCCTTTATTTTGATCAGCCAAATAGCGGTTACTCTAGGCACATCTGCATTATTACTCATCTCGTACCGACTCTGGTTCTCTCCGGCTCCTACCATCGCAATGCTGATCGGACTATGGGGTATCTGGAGTGTCTGGCGCCTGGGAGTGGAGTCAAGCCTGACCAAAAAACTGAAACAACGCTTGGAACACCAATCCCAACATCACTCAATTACCGGCCTACCAAACCAGCACCTGCTGGAGGAGTATTTACGCCGCCTCACCGCACAACCATCGCGAGTTACGGTTGCCGCTCTATTGTTGGTACATATTGACTGGCCCAAATCAGCCACCACCGCTTTGGGTCGTTCGATGGGAGATTCCATTTTGCAGAGCGTGGCATTGCGGCTAAAAACCACTACCAATCCGCCCAGCTTTATTGCCCATCTCAGCAGTGATGATTTTGCTATTCTGCTTTCAGAACAGGAAGATAACCATCAAGTCATAGAGGTTGCCGAGGAGTTCCTCCGCCAGCTGAAAAAGCCTTTTATTCACTTCGACGATGAGGTTGTGCTGAGCCCCAATATTGGCGTGAGCATCTGGCCTACAGACGGCAACAATGCCCTGGCGTTACTGCAAAATGCTAATACCGCCATGTTCAAGTCCAGAATGGATGCTGACCAGGGACTCTGTGTTTACTCCGCCGATATCAGTCAAGAGATCAAGACCCGTTCACAGCTGGAACAGGCTATGCGATATGCCATGGAACGGGACGAGTTTGAAGTCTATTACCAACCACAGATAGATACCATCAGCGGCAATATCATCGGAGCCGAAGCGCTGTTGCGTTGGGACAATCCTCAACTCGGCCGTATCAGCCCGGCTACATTCATCCCGGTCGCAGAACATTCAGGATTAATTGTGCAATTGGGTGATTGGGTACTCAACAGAGCATGCAACGATCTGGCATCTCTAGAAAAGCAAGGCCTGGGGCCACTGCGCATTGCGGTCAATCTTTCTCCGCTACAGTTCTCATCTGCAGACCTGATATCCCAAATAAAAGCCGCGATAGATAATGCAGGCATCAACCCCCAGCAATTGGAGCTGGAAGTCACTGAATCCACGCTGATCGACAATGTAGAGCAAGCGATCGAAACCATGAGGGAGATTAAAAGACTGGGGGTTAGTTTCGCCATCGATGACTTCGGGACCGGTTACTCATCTCTCAGCCAACTGCAAAACTTCCCTCTCAATCGCTTGAAGATCGATCAGTCCTTTACGCAAAACATTGGCATCGATGACAATTCCACACAGATCACCCTGACCATCATTGCCATGGCAAAACGATTAGGCATGGTCATTATTGCAGAGGGCGTTGAAACCGAAGATCAAGCAGCATTTTTGCTGGAGCATGAATGTGAAGAGTTGCAGGGATACCTGTTTAGCCACCCCATCCCTATCGCCGAATTCACCGAAAAGCTCAGCTCACAGGGCCGGGTGGAACATAGCTATCTAAAGCCTAAGCCTCTCTAGTTTTGCCTATTGATAGACGGACAACCTGCATCTCTTTTTCAGTCGCACGACCACTACATACCGAATCTATTAACCAATCTTTACAGATCGCTTAATGATCTGCTTTAGCAACCGTAAGGGGAGGCTGTCCGACAGATGTTGACCCGGTCCTACCCTACAATTCAGACAAAATGTATGGTTCCCCTCGTTGTTGCAATAGCTGATTGCGATGACGAGGGTGGTCTGCGCTAATGT
>JAPHRD010000027.1 GCA_026196225.1 Motiliproteus sp. | reverse complement strand
GGGGTGTAGGAATCAAATCCTGCCGTCCCGACCATTTTTTGTAGTACTTCAAATTGGTAGCGGCTCTTTACTCAGGAGCGGCATGGGGTGTAGGGATCAATTCCTGCCGTCCCTACCATTTTTTGTAGTACCTCAAATTGGTAGCGGCTCTTTAGTTAGGAGCTGCATGGGTGTGGGGATTAACCCCTGTCATCCTGAACATTTCTTCTTACCCTAAGGTCATTGCTTTAATCAAGCATCTGTCGGGGCGTAGCGCAGCCTGGTAGCGCACTTGCATGGGGTGCAAGTGGTCGCAGGTTCAAATCCTGCCGTCCCGACCAATTTTCTTGTAGTACCTCAGACTGGTAACGGCTCTTTAACTCTGGAGTGGCATGGGGTGTGAGGGTCAATTCCTGCCGTCCCGACCCATTTTCTTGTAGTGCTTCAATTTTAGTGTTTAGCGGGTAGAGAAGTGGTTTAGCTGATTAGGTGTCGTTACTCGTATTCGTGCTTAATCTTCCAGTCTTCGTCGCCTTTATCGAATTCGTTCCATTCGTCTTTAAGCTTCTCTTGCTCTTTGGCTTCTTGCTCGGCTTTTTCCTGTTCTTGCGCCTTGGCTTTTAAAGCTTGGATGCGTTCATCGAGGAATTTAATGCGTTGCTGCATCTGGCCTTTGCTATTGAAAGGTTCGAGATTCTTGCGGCAGTTGTTGTAATGAGCCAGTGCCAATTTGGCGTTGTCGCTAGCCTCTACCTGTCTGGCTGTTAGCTGGCCTATATCCGCTTTTATTACTGCATAGAGAGCCTTGCCTTGATTGATGTACTGCTGGGCTTGGGCTTTATCTAAAGCGCCATCTTTGTGGAGTTCAGCAAAGTAGTTAACCAGGTCTTTGATGCGGCCGGCTGCGTTCTTTGCTGTTAACAGGTCTCCAAAAATGGGTTCGGGGGTATCTAGGTCACTGCTGTAGGGCTGTTCGTTTAGCTCATTGATGTTTTTCAGCTGGCTGGTCGCCCCGGAGTGTTTGGGGTCGATGCTAAGAATGTCCTGATAACGTGCGGTGAGGTATTGCAGAAGGAATTGGCGGAGCGAAGTAGGAAGGTACGTTGGAGGCAGCTCGGTTATGAGATTCCAGCCCGTTCGCGTTCGGTCCTGTAGGGCGAGTATCTGCCGGCGTCGTTCTTGCTTGGCGTTTTCAATGGATTGCGAAACGTAGGCAATGGCGACCAAGACCCCTACACCAACGAGAATCAACGTTGCAATTATACCGGCACTCATCCACACATCCTGCTTGCTTTAATTATCTGCCTATTATCGACGATTACTGCAAATACTTAAACCTTGAAGGGTTTTTGCTCTGCGGTTGTACAGCTTTTCATCACTTCAAAATTTAAACACAATTTTTGCGGCTATGCGCTTGACGATATTTTTATAAATCCCTATTATACGCGCCTCCTTTGTTGGGGAATGTTCATGAAAATGACATCCAACGTTGGATATTTACGACGTCCCATTCGTCTAGTGGCCTAGGACACCGCCCTTTCACGGCGGTAACAGGGGTTCGAACCCCCTATGGGACGCCAACTTCTCTACTGAGTAATATGCTCATTTGAGAAATGCGGGAATAGCTCAGTTGGTAGAGCACAACCTTGCCAAGGTTGGGGTCGCGAGTTCGAGTCTCGTTTCCCGCTCCAAATATCCACAGCAACAGCATCGGCTGCGTCCCATTCGTCTAGTGGCCTAGGACACCGCCCTTTCACGGCGGTAACAGGGGTTCGAACCCCCTATGGGACGCCACTCTTTTTGAGTAATTGACTCTTTTGATAAATGCGGGAATAGCTCAGTTGGTAGAGCACAACCTTGCCAAGGTTGGGGTCGCGAGTTCGAGTCTCGTTTCCCGCTCCAAATCTCACTTTATATATCCTCTATATTTTTTCTGCGATCTAAATCAACTCTGTTGCCGTTAAGGCTATGATCCTATTAGCAATGTAGTATTCTTTGCTAAGGCCGATAACGGTGTCTAATGCCCAGGAATCCATAGAAGCATAGTACTTTTGCTGCTAGTTCCTAAAACCTTCAGCGTTGATCAACGTATGCTTGAGATTAGTTTTTGGCAAAAAAGTCGCCTTTTGAGGGTGATCTTACAACTAACATTTCTGATGTTGGTTTCCAATGCTGTGTACGCGGCGAGAACGATTAACTCGGCGACACTGGATGGTTCTAGCAGCGTGACAGTAGCACCTGGGGCTACAATCACAGTTTCATTGAATGTTACGACCTCTGGAGGGGGAGTCAGCAATGACTGGGAGTCAACAGATTGGCTTATCTCTACCAGTTCTAGCGGGTCCTACTCTTGTAACAACGAAGCAGATATCAGCTCTTCGGGTACACACACCGAAAGTTTTACCATAACTGCACCTACAACGCCGGGCATCTACAATGCTTATTTCGAGGCTTCACATGACAACTCTTGTGGAGGCAGTGGGAGTAATCTGTATACCTTGTCCAATGCTGTAACTGTATCCAGTGGCGGAAGTTGCAGTACTGAGACCGTTGCAGACAATTTCAACTCCGTTTCCTATTCACAGAATGATGGCTCTCAGAATTGGTCTGGAAGCTGGCAGGAAGTGGGTGAAAGTGATGGTGTTAGTGCTGGGTTGGCAAGAGTTCGAAATGATCGCTGTACTTCAGGAAATTGTCTCCGTTTAGGGGTGATATCGGGCGGTTCAGCGCAAACCTATTCTAATGTGGGTGTAAGTCGCGAAGCAGATTTAACCGGAGCTAGTTCAGCAACATTAACCTTCAACTATCGGACAGGAGTACAGCTGGGTTCGGAAACAATTACTCTGCAGGCCTCCTCTAATGGGGGCAGCAGTTGGACTACCCTGCGAACCTACACTATTAGCTCTAGCAATGCGTCGGCTACGGCTGAAAGTGTGGATCTTTCTCCCTATATAGCCAGCAATACTCAAATAAGATTTCTAGCATCGGCTACTAACGCTGTTGTGGGTTTTTACGCCGACGATATTGAGCTTTCATATGATGACTGCGTTTCTACAGTAACCAGCACAGCGGAATGGCGGTTTGATGAACAAAGTTGGGATACCACTGCTGATGAGATTGAAGACTCCAGTGGCAATGATCGTCATGGTACCTCGGCCTTTGCTACGAGCACGGCTTCTGGACAAGTTTGCCAGGCTGCTGATTTAACCGATAACGGCACTTCAGATTACCTGTTGTTGGATGCTGATGCGCTTGATGGGGCAACAGACTTTTCCATCTCTACCTGGGTGAAAACATCCAATACAGGAAGCCAGGCACTGGTCTCTGGGTCCAGCGGCTCTCAGCACAATGAGCTGATTATGTGGTTCCCTAACAGCTCCACGTTCACGCCGTACCTCAAGGGAACAAGTGACGGTAGTATCAGTATTACCAGTATCGCTGATAACCAGTGGCACCATCTTGTCTGGACTCGTGAAGGTAGCGAAAACTGCCTCTACATTGACGGTAGCTCTCAGGGCTGCTCAACCAAGACCACATCGACCCTGAGTATTGCTGATGGTGGTTTGCTGGTTGGACAAGAGCAAGATAGCTTTGCCGGTGGCTTTAGTTCAGGGCAGGACTGGGAAGGCTTGGTGGACGAGCTGGTTATTTTTGACGGAGCCCTAAGTGCTTCCGAAGTCAGTTCGATCTATAGCAACCAATCCGCTGGTAATAAGAGTTGGGATGGAACAGTTAGATCTTGCAGTGGTGCCTTGGTAGGCGAATGGCGGATGGATGAAACTACTTGGTCCGGTGTTTCTGATGAGGTGGTGGATAACAGCGGCAATGGCAACCACGCTATTGCAGTGAATGGCGCGACCACATTAGGAACCGATCCGGTGGTTGCTGGCAATCCAGGAACCTGCCGGTACGGTGTTTTTGACGATGCCGGTGGTTCATCGGGTAACTATCTAGCGATTCCGGATTTCCCTGATCAAACCTCAGATTTCACCATTACCGGTTGGATTCGATCTAGTGATGTATCCAGGTCTGGGCAGCGAGTATTCGCCGATGATGAGACCACCGGTGGTTTTGCCTTGAGCTTGGGTGATCCGGGCAGCGGTAGAATTCGGTTTTATGACCGAGGCACCAGTCCAGTCAGTCTTGATACTCCTTCGATCATTACAAATGATACCTGGTACTTCGTTGCGGCAGTGGCTGATATCACTAACAGTCAGAAGACCATCTATGTCTATTCGTCAGCGGGTACTTTACTAAATACCACAACGGGTAGCTTTACCGGTACCTGGGGAACGGATAGTGGTATGGCATCCATAGGTGGTGAAACCAATAGCGGCGAAACCAATAATCGATTCTATGGCAATTTGGATGAGATCCGGTTTTATCAGGGCGCTCTTGGAACCTCTCAATTAAGTACGATATTGGCTGAAACTCACGCCTGTGCAGGCACGCCAGTAGCCCATTGGCGCTTTGATGAAACCAGTTGGGATGGTTCGGCTGACGAGGTGGTGGATAGCGAGGGGGCGAATCATGGTATAGCTGCTTCAACCGATCCTGCAACGGGAATGCTGTGTAACGCTGCAGACTTCAGCGCCAATGGTATCAGTGATTATATTTCAGTAGACAATGCGGCACTTGATGGCGCCACCGATTTCACCATTTCGGCATGGGTGAAAACTAATAATAATAGCAACCAATCGTTGGTATCTGGATCAAGTGGTTCCCAGCATAATGAACTGATCATGTGGTTTACCAACGGTTCTACATTTACACCATTTTTAAAAGGCAGTGCGCTGAGCAATATTAGTATTTCCAGTATTGCTGATGACCAATGGCATCATTTGGTTTGGGTCCGTAGTGGAAGCCAAAATTGTTTTTATCGTGATACCGCTCTTCAGGGCTGCTCAACAGGATCAACATCCGCACTTAGTATTGCTTCAGGCGGTTTAATCCTTGGTCAGGAACAAGACAGTTTGGCGGGCAGCTTCGATCCCAGTCAGGACTGGCAAGGATTAGTTGATGAGGTTTTGATATTCCACGAAGCAGTTTCTGCTTCTCAGGTAACCAGTATCTACACCAATACTGTTGCCGGAAATAATTGGGATGGAGAATCGCGAGATTGTCCTACCGGTGTGACCTGTACCGATACCTTCAGAGACAACTTTTCGGTAACGGCCTACAACAATAATGACGGTGATGCCGATTGGGCAGGAAATTGGACTGAAATCGATGATGATGGCGATCCTTCCAGCGGCAATGCCTTTATCACCAGTGGTGGTTTGTATCTTGATGATCAGCCCGATACGGGAGGAACACCGGGTGTTGTTAGAGAAGTGGATCTTTCCGGCTATGACACAGCAACTCTAAATATGAGTTACGGCACCACTAGCGGTGTCGATAGTGGTGATCAGGTTTCCCTGGAAATTTCATCAGATGGTGGAAGCAACTGGAGTACGTTGCAGAATTTCAGTGGTATTAGTGGCGCGACTTCCGGTAACACCATCAGTTTGACTATCACTAGTTATATCGCCAGCAATACCCAAATACGTCTTCGCGTTACCAATACTTACGGTGGCAGCAATGAGAATTTTATTGTCGAGTATATTGAGATCGTTGCCGAAGACACCAACTGCACAACCGCGGTGGATCACTATGCCATCAGCCATAGTGGCTTGGGGGTTACCTGTGAAGCGGAAACGGTCACCATAACCGCTCACGACGCCAGCGAGGCGGCCGTCGAACCGGGTAGTAGTGTGACGATGACTATCAACACCGGCACTAGTGTTGGTGATTGGATACTAAGCAGCGGTGGCGGTAGCCTCGCTAACGGTACCGCCAACGATGGTATTGCCAGTTACACCTGGGGTGCTGGCGAAACTGCGGTAACGCTGATGCTCCAGCATCTGGCGACCACAACTGCTCCCCATATGGATATCGATATTGTCGACGGCGATAGCGCGACCGATAACGACGGTGATGCCACCGAGGATGCTAAGCTGGAATTTCGGGATGCTGCTTTCCGATTCTACGGTGCCAATGTGGCAAACAATATTGGCAATCAGATCGCCGGAAAAGAGAGTAATATCGCTCCCGGAAACCAGAGCATCGAAATCCGCGCAGTTCAGACCAATACCGATACCGGCGCTTGTGAAGCCCGCTTGTTAAACACTCAAGTGGTGCAGATGGCCTATCAATGCCAGAACCCCAGTACTTGTCAGGGTGATAACAAACTCACTATTGACGACGCAACCACTTTAAGAGCCAATCCCGCTTCTGGGGTCACCAATTACAGTAACGTCAGCCTTGATTTCGGCACTAACGGTCAGGCGGCATTTACCTTTGATTATTCCGACGTGGGTCAGGTTCGTCTGCATGCGACCAAAATCATTGCGGCTAGTGGCGACGATCCAGAAGTGACCCTCAACGGCAGCTCCAATAGCTTTGTCGTCCGACCCTTTGCTTTCCACGTGGACGTGCCAGGAAACCCTGGAGCTACCGGGGCCGGAGGAAGTAAATTTAAAGCGGCCGGTGAGACGTTCTCCACCACAGTGACCGCCGTCCCTTGGCAGTCTGCTGATGATGGTGACAATGACGGTGTTCCTGACAGTGGCGCTGATCTATCCAATAATGGCTCGACGGCTAACTTCGGACAGGAAAGTTCTGCCGAAACGGTAACAATTTCCCGAGCCTTGGTGGCACCCAGTGGAGGCGCCAATCCGGCCTTGGCTGATGCCAGCTTTAGTGGATTTAGCAGTGGCGCAAAAACCAATACCAGCCTCGCCTGGAGCGAAGTAGGAGTTATCAGTTTTGCTGCGGCATTAACCGATAACGACTACCTGGGCGCAGGCGCTGTTATCGGCAGTGTGCCTTATGTGGGGCGCTTCTACCCGGATCACTTCAGCCTTGGTTCTGCAACGCTCACCAATCGAAGTGATATTGGCAGTTGCAGTTCTACCTTCACCTATATGGGCGAGACCTTTAATACTCAATATACGTTGACCGCAGAAAATACCAGCAATGCAACCACCAGCAACTATGCTGGCAGCTTTGCCAAATTGGATAACGTCAGTGAACTCAATCTGGGGGCCGTGAACTCAGGTACTGACCTAACATCCCGTTTGGCTGCCGTGGCTGCGACACTAACCTGGCCAGCGGTTGGCAATGTCAGCGCAGGTATCGGGACGATGGACGTAGATTTAAGGCTCAATCGGGATACCAGTGTGGACGGTCCCTTTGGTAGTCTATCGGTAGGTACTGCCCCAGATGATGGCGATGCTCAACTGGACAGTTTTAATCTGGATGTCGATAGCAACGGCAGTGATGAACACGGTCTGGTGGCGTCGACTGTCATCCGTTACGGTCGACTGTATGTGAAGAATGCCTTTGGGCCGGAAACCGAAGATCTGAACGTTCCGCTACAGCTGCAGTATTACAACGGTAGTGGTTTTGTCGTGAATGGTGATGATAGCTGCACTACCTATATCGATACTGATGCCTCTCTGGATCACAGCAGTTATGGTAGCGATAATCTGGATTCAGGAGAAACCAGCATTACCGATCCTACCACAGCCACTGCGGTAAGTGCAGGCAACAGTTTGGTAGCAACTCCGCTGGTACTGTCTGCACCTGATGAAGGTAACGAGGGGCAGGTAGATGTGATCTACGACGCCCCTGGGTGGTTGGAGTTTGATTGGTTGGGGGCTGGAGATACTGACCCGCAGGGGCAGGCTACTTTTGGCCGTTACCGTGGACATGACCGGATAATCTACTGGCGGGAAAACTTCAGCCAGTAGACCCACAGGAAAACAGAAAGTTATTCGGGCGCTCAATGCAGTTTAAAAATTCGCGCCCGAGCTTCTTCTACGTTGAACACTTCACCTTTGGCTTCGGCCTTAAATCTCAGTTCGTCTAGTTGCTGGAATTGTTCGATCTCTTCGTCGGGCATAAAGTGCAGGCAGTCGCCGCCGAAGAACCAGAACAGGTCGCGATCGAACAGTGGCACTAGATGTGGGTAGCAACGCACCAGCCTGCTCAGAACTTCCTGGCCGATATAGTTTGAGTTGTCGTCGTGTTCCTCCAGTGCTTTCACCAGAATCACCAATTGGGCCAAAAAGCTCTGTTCTCCCTCGGCCATATTTTGGTCATTAAAGGGCGCTTGTTTGACCAGGCGATTAAAGCTGGCTTTCAGCAGATTGATGTGGAACGCCTGATGGTCAAGATGATCGCTCATGGTGGTTTTTTCACTGCAAAGATTAATAAACGACTATTTTAGAAACCCTGCCGGTGAGGGTCCAGTCCAGCCTTGAAAATAACTCGCCTAGACCCCAAATAGACAGTCTTAGCAGCATGCTCTACAGGTCCCCAACTATGTTCCAACCCCTGTCCTCTCCCAGTGCCGGTATTTCTGTGCCGGACCCATCCGTTAAGGCGCTATCGATTCGTGGGTTACGTAAAACCTACGACAACGGTTTTACCGCCCTTAAAGGGATCGATCTCGATGTGGAGCAGGGGGACTTCTTTGCTCTGCTGGGTCCCAATGGCGCTGGAAAATCCACCACGCTGGGAATTGTCTCGTCGCTGGTCAATCGCACCGAGGGTGAGGTGGAGATCTTCGGTCACAGTGTTTTCAGCGATCCGGTTAATGCCAAGAAGATGCTGGGTGTGGTACCTCAGGAATTTAATTTCAACCAGTGGGAAAAAGTCCGCGACATTATCATCACCCAAGGGGGCTACTATGGTTTGCCAGCAGGTGAGGTCCGTGAGCGCTGTGATCATTACCTGAAGGCTTTGGGATTGTGGGAGAAGCGCAACGAGGTCTCACGTAGTCTCTCGGGCGGTATGAAGCGTCGTTTGATGATCGCACGAGCGCTGATCCATGAGCCGAAAATGCTGATCCTTGATGAGCCTACGGCTGGCGTTGATATCGAACTGCGCCGCTCCATGTGGGAATTTCTCACCGAGATTAACAGTCGCGGTACCACTATCATTCTCACCACCCACTATCTGGAAGAGGCCGAGAGCCTGTGCCGCAATATCGCCATTATCGATCGCGGTGAGATTCGCACCAACACCAGCAAGCGGGAGCTGTTGGCGCAGCTCAATGTAGAAACCTTCGTTTTGGATATCGCTCCAGCCCAGACCACCGCACCAGAGATTGAAGGCTATCCATTGCAGATGGAGGGTGATCACACCCTGATCGTCGATGTGGAGAAGAGCAAAGGGTTGAACAGCCTGTTTCAGCAGCTGGACCAGCAGGGCATTCAGGTGGCTAGTATGCGCAACAAAAGTAATCGTCTTGAAGAGCTGTTTGTCCGTTTGGTGGAGAGTAATCTGTGAGAATTCGAGAAACGTCCATCGCCCTCTACACCATCGTCTATCGCGAAATACGTCGCTTTTTAAGAATCTGGTTGCAGACGCTGTTGCCACCTGCCATCACCATGAGCCTCTATTTCGTGATCTTCGGTAACTTGATCGGCCCCCGTATCGGTGAAATGGGTGGCTACGGCTATATGGAATTTATCGTCCCCGGCCTGATTATGATGTCGGTGATCACCAACTCCTACGGCAATGTGGTGTCCTCTTTTTACGGCACCAAATTCCAGCGTCATATCGAGGAACTGCTGGTATCGCCCATCCCCATCAGTATTATTCTGATCGGCTATGTGGTCGGCGGCGTTGCCCGTGGTTTGTCGGTGGGAGCCATTGTTACCTGCCTGTCGCTATTCTTTACCGATTTGCAGATTCATAACATCTGGGTAACCCTGTCGGTGGTGGCCCTGACCTCCACCCTGTTTGCTATTGCCGGTTTTATCAACGCCATCTACGCCAACAGCTTTGATGATATCTCTATTATTCCGACCTTCGTTCTGACGCCGTTGACCTATCTGGGCGGGGTGTTTTATTCCATCAGCCTGCTGCCGGAGTTCTGGCAGAATGTTTCATTGATCAATCCGATCCTCTATATGGTCAACACCTTTAGGTACGGTATTTTAGGTGTGACTGACATTCCTCTAGGGATAGCGTTTACAATTATTATTGGATTTGTAATCGGCCTGTATAGTTTTGCCTACTACCTGCTGCGTATCGGAAAGGGCATCAGGCAGTGAGTCGTCATACAGTGACGATAGAGAATACAGCAGAGAACATAGACGAGAAGTAGTTATGAGCCACGATAATCTTCACCACACGCCACTGGGGCGGGATACCGAATACGTCAGTCAGTATGATCCCAGCCAGTTATGTCCCATACCGCGCGCCAACAACTGGCAGGATCGGGGGTATGACGGTGCGCCCTTTGACGGTGTCGATATCTGGAATGCCTATGAGGTCTCCTGGCTTAATGCCAAAGGCTTGCCGCAGGTGGCGGTGGCCGAGTTTCGGGTGCCTTGCGATACTCCCCATATCATCGAATCCAAGTCGTTTAAGCTCTACCTTAATTCTTATAACCTGACCCGTTTCGACAATCCTGAGCAGGTGCAGCAGCAGATGGTCAAGGATCTCAGTGCCTGCGCCGGCGGTGAGGTGGAGGTTGCTATTCATGATCTTGACCACCCCGCCAGCTTTACGTGCCTGGGGGGCGAGTGCCTTGATCATCAGGATATCGAGATTGAACACTACCAACCGGCACCGCAGCTATTGCAGAGCCAGCCTGAAACAGAAGTCAGCGAGCAACTGTACAGCCATCTGTTGAAATCCAACTGTCCGGTAACCGGTCAGCCCGATTGGGCCAGCATCGAAATTCACTACCATGGTCCAGTTATCGATCGTGCTGGCTTGCTGCAGTATCTGGTGTCCTATCGAGAGCACGGGGATTTTCACGAGCAATGCGTCGAGCAGATATTTATGGACCTGCTGCAGCAGTGCAAGCCAACCGAGTTGACGGTCTACGCACGCTATGTTCGTCGTGGAGGCCTGGATATTAATCCCTACCGCAGCACCGACAGATCGACGGGTGCAGAGAACAAACGACTTGTACGCCAATAGTTGGGCGTGTACGCAGTAAGTTAAGGATTTTTCATGGATGCTATCGAATTATTGCTAAACCGGGTCTCTACACCGAATTTGTCAGAGCCGGGCCCCAACCCAGAACAGCTGCAAGTGATCTTCCAATCGGCCTTGCGAGCGCCTGATCATGCAGCGTTAAGGCCCTGGCGCTTTATTACTGTTGAGGGCGGAGCCCGTGAAGCACTGGGCAAGGTATTTCAGCAAGCGGCTAAAAATGACGACTCAGAAATCGATGATGCCAAATTTAATAAACTCGGCAAGATGGCTCTGCGAGCACCGTTGTTGATCGTGGTAGTAGCAAAACTCAGTGGTCACCCCAAAGTGCCGGTGGTGGAGCAGCAAGTATCTGCCGGTGCGGCTGCCCAGAATATGCTGCTGGCCGCCTTTGCACAGGGCGTCGGAGCCATGTGGCGCACCGGCGAAATGGCCTACCACCCTGAGGTGAAAAAAGCGTTGGGGCTGGCGGTGGAAGAACAGATCATCGGCTATCTCTACCTGGGAGCTATGCCAGATCGTCTGAAAAAAGTACCACAATTGTCGGTTGAGGATTTTGTCAGCAATTGGGAAGGTGAGGCATGAGTCAGGACCTTGAGACACTGATAGAGCAGTTTGAGGAGCGGGTTCGCAACGATATTCCGCTGATCAATCATATGGGTTTCCAGCAGTTGCAGTATGACCGTGATTCTCTGACGTTTTCGCTGTCACTGGAGCCGAATCATAACGACAAGGGCACAGCCTTTGCCGGCTCCCTCAGCGCTAGTGCCAACCTCTGCGGTTGGGGGCTGATCACACTGTTGCTGGAGTCTTTGGAAAAGGACTATGACGTGGTGATTCGCGACAGCCGGTTGGAATACTTCCTGCCGGTGACTCAGGATTTCCAGGTTCGTGCTGAATTTGCTGAGGTTGCCGATACCGATCAGTTTATCGATAAGATCAAGCAAAAGGGCAAGGCCCGCATGGATGTGGTGGTGCAGGTGATTGAAGGCGGCGAACTCTGCTTCCGCCTGTCTGGCGCTTATGTGGCTCTGGAGCGAAAAAAGTGGGTTTAACTTTTTTTATATCAATTTAATCAATCTTTATTGACCCTAAAGTTTACTTTAGGGTTTATCTTATTGTTTGGTACCTAATCCTTAGGACTGACACAATGAGTACCTTGGCTGATCAATCCACACATGACTACCACCTGCAGTTAACCGGGGTGAACTGCAATGGCTGTGTAAACAAGATCCGTAATGCCTTGCTGGAGCAGGATCAAGCTGTGCAGGTTGATATTCAGTTACCACGCCAGCGCGCAACCATTGTTAGCTTCCTACCTCAACCCATTTTGGTCTCGACTATCACCGCACTGGGGTTTACCGCTTCTGCGATAGAACCGCGCGAGTCCCGTTTTAAAGTGACCGGTGTGCGCTGCAATGGCTGCGTGAACAAGATCCGCAAACAGTTGCAGCAACTGGATAGCGCTGCGGAAGTGGACGCTGACCTAGAACAGTCCACCCTTCATTTTAATTCCAGACTAGAGCCCGATCAGTTGCAGGCGCTGTTACAGCAACTGGACTATGGTTGCGAGCCTCTGCTAGAGAGCGAGTCGGTAGCGCAACCGGCATTAGCCGATTCACCTGTAGAAGAGGGTGAATCGAGACGAGATAGCGCCTCTCAGGATGTCCCTTCTGCTGCCGCGGGTGCCAGTATTCACCTGGCCATAAGCGGTATGACCTGCGCCGGTTGTGTGAAGTCCGTGGAAGATGCTCTTGATTCGGTGGCAGGCGTAGCCCAGGCCAAGGTCAACTTTGCCAGTCGTAATGCTCAGGTTTATCTGCAAGCCAACACCGACGTCGATCAAATAGCGGGGCTGGTACTGGCTGCTGTAGACGGTGCCGGTTACGGAGCCAGTCAGGTAGAGGATGCTGAGCAAGCTGAACAGCTCAGAGAACAGAACGAACAAGGTGAATACCGGCGTCGTATCGATAATACCTGGCTGGGATTGGGGCTTGGTATTCCTTTAATGCTCTACGGCCTGTTTTTCCATATGAGTGTCACCAGCAGTGCTGAGCGTTTGGGCTGGGGTCTGGTAGGAATACTGACCGGTGTACTGCTGATGACTGCAGGGCGACACTTTTTTGTGGGGGCCTGGAAAGCCTTCCGTAACCATAACGCCAATATGGATACCCTGATCGCTTTGGGAACCGGTTCGGCCTGGCTCTATTCCATGGTGGTGGTGTTTGCAACTCAGTGGTTACCAGTGGAGGCTCGTGGACTCTATTTTGAAGCGGCGGCGATGATTATCGGATTGATTAATCTCGGCCAGGCGCTGGAGATTAAGGCCCGCGGGCGTACCAGCCAAGCGATCAAACGGCTACTAAATCTGAAGGTGAAAACCGCTCGGGTATTACGGGATGGACAGGAACTGGATCTGCCGGTGGAGCAAGTCGAATTAGACGACCAGATACGCGTTCGCCCGGGAGAGCAGTTTGCTGTGGATGGCGTGGTTGTCGACGGTGAGAGCTCGGTGGATGAGGCGATGCTCACAGGTGAGCCTATGCCGGTTGTGAAGACGGCGGGGGATCAGGTTTCGACGGGTACTATCAATCGCAGTGGTAGTCTGGTCTATCGAGCAACCCGAATCGGACAGGATACGGTGCTGGCGAAGATTATCGAGATGGTACGCCAGGCTCAAAACAGTAAACCGGCCATCAGCCATCTAGCCGACCGCGTCGCGTCGGTGTTTGTTCCCAGCGTGATGATTATTGCCGTGGTCACTGCCTTGGCCTGGTTTAACCTTGGCCCCGAGCCGCAGATCACCTATATGCTGGTGAGCGCCTGTACCGTGTTGATCATCGCCTGCCCCTGCGCTCTGGGTCTGGCGACACCGATTTCGGTGATGATCGCGATCGGCAAGGCGGCAGAGGCGGGTATCTTGATTCGTAATGGCGAGGCGCTGCAACGGGCTAGCGAACTGGATGTGGTGGTGCTGGACAAGACCGGCACCATCACCGAAGGGCAACCCAGTGTCAGTGAGTTCAGGAACCTGTCGACACTGAGCGATGGATATTTACTGGCTCTCATCCACACCCTGGAATCCCAGTCTGAACACCCACTGGCGGAGGCTATTTGCCGCTATGGAATTGATTGTGTTGATAGTAAGCAGAAGCTTTTACTGACTCAATTTTCAGCGCTATCCGGGCTGGGGGTAAGTGCCCAGCTTGATGGAAAACAACTGCTGCTGGGTAATGCGCGATTGATGCAGCAACACCAGGTAGATACTGAAATAGCCCAGAATCTGGCGGCTGAGTGGCACGCTAAAGCCTGTACGGTAGTCTACTTGGCCATTGATGGTGAGCTAGTGGCCTTGCTGGCGATCTCCGATCAGATCAAGTCGGATGCGGTAGCTGCGATAAAGCGGCTGCGTGAGCATGGCTTAAAGGTGGTGATGCTGACCGGTGATAACAGTGCGACGGCTCAAGCGGTTGCTCGTACCACGGCAGTGGATGAATACCGGGCCGAGTTGATGCCAGATGATAAGCTGGCATTTATTCGTCAACTTCAGGACGAAGGCAAGCGGGTAGCCATGGTGGGTGACGGTATTAATGATGCCCCCTCGCTATCCCAGGCTGACATCGGTTTTGCTATCGGATCCGGTACCGATGTGGCCATCGAAAGCGCCGATGTGACTCTGATGCGAGGATCGCTGCATAGCGTCGCTGACAGTATCGAACTCAGTCGCGCCTGTATGCGTAATATCCGCCAGAACCTTTGGGGTGCTTTTGGCTACAACAGTCTCGGTATTCCCATCGCGGCCGGGGTGTTGTATCCCTTTATTGGAGTTCTGCTGAACCCGGTGATTGCCGGCGTGGCGATGTCCTTGTCATCGCTGACAGTGGTTTCCAATGCCAATCGCCTGCGTTTATTGAAGCTGGGCAAAGGGGAGGGCAGCGCATGATTTCTGTGATTGTAAATCTGGGTGGAATAGCCCTGATCGCCGCTATTGTTTGGTGGTTTTGGTTGGGCCAAAACGACACTAAGTGATTGATGCTCAATTTTTCCTTTCTAAACAATCTACTAACAATTTGTATTGATTGAAATCGGGTTGTTAAATCTAGGGGTTGCGGTAATACTTAGAGCTTAATTCGTCTGCCTCGATATAGGTTCAGGAATGACCGTTGAGCACCTACTTCTTTCCGATATTGCCAGCGCTGATGTGGTTACGGTCCAGCCCGATGAGCTGATCGCTCATGCGCTCAAGTTGATGAGCGATCATGCCTGCTCTAGTGTGGTTATCGTTGATGCAGCAAGCTCTGAACCTATAGGATTACTGACCGAACGAGATGTGGTACGCCTGATGTATAAAGGGATTCCACAGGGGCGGCCGGTATCGGAGGTGATGACTACACCTATTTTGACAGCGCATTCCAATCTGGACTGTCTGGATGCTCAGCGGATGATGAGCGATCACGACGTTCGTCATCTAATCGTGCTAGATCAACGGGGAAAATTGTCGGGCATTGTCAGTCAGACCGACTTTCGCCGCCATATCAGTAGTGATCTGCTCGAACGAATTCACGAACTAAGTGCAGTCATGGATAGTGAAGTGGCTCAGATGGCGCCCGATGTGCCTTTGAGTCAAGCCCTGGAACATATGACCTTGGCCAAGCTTGATCATATCGTGGTGAGTAAAGATCAGGATGCTCTGGGAATTGTTACCGAGCGTGATGTGACACGTTTGTTGGTCCAGCGCACAGACCCGGAATCTGTGACACTGAGTGACGTGATGACCTCGCCTGTACACGCCATCAGTATTTCGGCTTCGGTTGAGCAGGCATCTGCGTCGATGAAGGAGTTGGGTATTCGCCATATGGTGGTCAATTGTGGCAATGGTCATATGGTGGGGGTGCTGAGTCAGCACCGCATGTTGGAGCGTTTGGCGGCTATTTTGTCCGATGAATACCGTGAATTATCTGCTCAAAAAGCGGTGGAAAGTGAAGCCCGTTTCAGGATTTTGTTTGAGCGCCTGCCGTTAGCCCTATGTCATGTAGCCAGCGACGGTCAATTCCAGTTTATCAATCAGCGTTTTACCCAGCTGTTTGGTTATACCCTTAATGATCTTCCAGACATTGATCACTGGTGGCAGAAAGCCTATCCCGATGAAGACTACCGACGTTGGGTCGTCAGCACTTGGGAACAGGCGGTTGATGAAGCGGCTGAGCGGGAGTGGGATATAGCGCCGCAGGAATACAACGTCACATGTAGCAATGGCGTTGAGAAACAGGTGGTCATTTCGGGGATCACTCTGGGCCAAGACTTTTTGGCGACCTTTGTTGACGTAACCCAACAGAAACGGGTGGAAAAAGCCCTCAGCACCAGTGAGAGGCGTTTTCATAAATTTTTTGATACCAATATTAACTACTGTTTTATGGTCTCACCAGATGATCATATTTTAGATGCCAACCAGGCAGCTTTGAAGTGGTTTGGTTATGACAAATCAGAACTACAGGGTGAATCTAGAAAAAAGTTAATAGACCCGAGCTGTCATCAATTAGCAGACCAACTATTTCAGCAATGGCTTAAAACGGGTCTGATTGAGAATGGTGAACTACTGGTTCGCAATCGTAAGGGAGAAACTAAGACCGTTTTGATTAATTCCAATGCGGTTTACGATGACAAGGACTGTTTGCTGCATTCGATGTCGATCATGACCGATATCAGCGACCAGAAGCAGACCATGGAGCGGAAGAGCGAGCAACTGGATGAGTTGCGACGCTGGCATCAGATGACTCTGGGGCGTGAGGAGCGGATTTTGGAACTGAAAGATGAAGTCAACGAACTATTGAGCCGCTTGGGTGAATCGCCGAGATATGGGGAGCCAAAGGCATAAAGAAATATCGGATAAGTGTAAGTTAGGGTTAGATACTGTATCAATATATTGGGTAGCGTGAAGAAATGAAGTTTTCTCCGTACAGCTTTCTAGTAGCCGTTATCTATCTGATTTTTGGTAGCTTATGGATTTTATTTAGCGATTCAGTGGCTCGATCACTGGTTACAGATCCAATCCAATTAGCCCAGGTACAGCTATACAAAGGCTGGTTTTACGTGGTTGTTACGGCAATCCTTGCCTATCTGCTGATAATGCGAATTGAACGGGCCCAGTATCGTGTGCAGAAGGTGGGTGAAGTTCGCAATCGTCACCTCAACGCCTATCGCCAACTGTTTAACAGTTCCGAAATCTCTATCTGGAATGAAGATTTTAACAGCGTCTATCTGGCCTTGGAGGAGATGCGTCGGCTCGGCGTTAAGGATTTACGTGAGTATCTCACCCAAAACCCTAAGCGTCTCGCTGAGATTGCCGAGCTGATAACCATCAACCAGGTTAATCGCGCCAGTTTGAAGTTGTTTAAGGCAGCCAGCGAAAATCAGCTGATCACCTCGATCGGGAATACCTTCGGCGAAGGTGCCCATCAGGTTTTTTTGGATGAGCTTTGCGCGATCTGGGCTGGTGATACTTCGTTTCGATCAGAGGCGAAATTCACCAACCTTGAAGGGGAAGAATTCACCGCGATCATCTCCATGCCGATTCCCCAAAGTAAGCACCAATGGTCTTCTATCCCCGTCAGCATATTCGATATCAGCGAGCATAAGCGGTTGGAAGATGAACTGCGGAAATCCCAGGAAGACACGCTATCGTTGCTGCGTGAAGAGGACCGCTCCCGGCGAGCGTTACTCAGCTTGCTGGAAGATCAGAAAGCCTCTGAAACCAAACTTCGGGCCAGCGAAGAGCGTTTTCGTGCCATCTTCAATCAGCAGTTTCAGTTTATGGCTGTGCTATCCCCCGAGGGGATTGTGCAGGAGATAAACGATTTACCCCTGAAAGTGCAAAAGGCCAGTCGAGAGGATTATTTGGGTAAGCCATTTTGGGATTCCCCGGCATGGGCATCGTTACCCGAGTGGAAAAATATCTGGAAGCACCGAATGCATCTGGCCGTGGAGACTAGAGCGCCCGTTACAACCGACGATATCTTTCTTACCGCAGACGGTGAGGTCCGTAGCGCGGATGCGGCTATTACCGCCCTTTTCGATGAACAGGAGACTGTGCAGTGCTATATCGTCCAGGCCACCGATACCACTGAGCGTAAACATGCCCAGGCAGAAATGGAGCTGACCGCTCAGATATTTGAGCAGGGTAGCGAAGGGATCATCATCTGTAATGCCGATGGAGAGATGGTGATGGTTAACCGGGCAATGTGTGAAATAACCGGTTACAGCTCTGAAGAATTGTTGGGGAAAAATCCGAAAGTGCTGAGTTCGGGTCGACACGATCCAGATTTCTACAGCAATATGTGGATACAGATAAAAGAGCAGGGCCACTGGCAGGGGGAGGTGTGGAATCGCCGCAAGAATGGCGAGGTGTTCCCAGAATGGTTATCGATTTCGACTGTTTATGGGGATCAGCAGGAGGTCAGCCATTACATCGGCATAATCAACGATATCTCTCAGCACAAGCAGGCTGAAGAACATATTCGTCACCTGGCCCACTACGATGCCCTCACCGATCTGCCGAATCGGACTTTACTCAATGATCGTATCAATCAGGGTATCAGTCGTGCCATACGGGAACAGCATCGCATGGCGGTACTGTTTTTGGATCTAGACCGCTTTAAGAAAGTCAATGACTCGCTGGGGCACCAGTTTGGCGACGAGCTGTTGATTGAAGTTGCTGGGCGTCTTAAATCGACAGTGCGTGGCGAAGATACGGTGTCTCGACTGGGAGGTGATGAATTTATTTTGCTGTTGCCTGAGGTGACCGGCGACGGAGCTGCCCAGGTGGCTGAGAAGATCCTGGAAGTGATCGCCGCACCCTTTCAAATTCGTGAGCATGAACTGAATATTACTCCTTCGATTGGTATCGCTATCTATCCCGATAACGGCCAAAGCGTCGATGAATTGCTGCAATGTGCAGACTCGGCTATGTACCGGGCTAAGCAGAATGGTCGTAATATGTTCCGGATGTTCCAGCCGGAGATGAAGTTGCATACTAGTCGCGCATTGCAGCTGGATAATGCCTTGCGTCGCGCCATTAGCAACAATGAACTGAGTGTGTACTACCAACCCCAGGTCTCGCTGGAAGATGACCGGATTATCGGCTGTGAAGCGCTGCTGCGTTGGCATCACCCGGATCTTGGAATGGTACCGCCTTCGGAATTTATTCCTATTGCTGAAGAGAGCGGCCAGATATTGGCGATTGGTGATTGGGTACTCAATCAGGCAGTCAAGCAGAATGTGAATTGGCAGCGGGCGGGCTATCCACCGTTGGTGGTGGCGGTAAACCTGTCAGCGGCACAATTTCGTCATTACAACTTGACCGACCGAGTTCAGGAAGTGCTGGATGAAGCGGGACTGGAACCACGTCTGCTGGAGTTGGAACTGACCGAGAGTATGACCATGGATGATGTCGACTCGGCGATAAGGATCATGGATCGTCTTCATCACCAGGGGGTGCGTTTATCCGTGGACGATTTCGGAACCGGCTACTCGTCGCTATCCCACTTAAAACGTTTCCGGGTTCACCGTTTAAAAATCGATCAGAGTTTTGTCCGGGATATCTCCCATGATGTCGACGACGAGTCGATTATCACTGCGGTGATCCGTCTGGCTAACAGCCTCAATCTGAAAACCCTTGCCGAAGGTGTGGAGACCCATGACCAACTGGATTTCTTGCGCCAACAGGGGTGTGATGAAATTCAGGGCTATCTGGTCAGCAAGCCGGTGCCGGCGGAAGAGTTCGAACAGTTACTGAAAGACCGGATGCTGACACCGGTTTACGAAAGTAACTAGCTCAGGTGCTTTTTACTTCAGTGCGCACTTCTGAGCGTACTTTTTGTTCTTGAGCGGCGATCAGCTCTGCCAGATCAACAGCGCTCATGGCGGGTCGATAGTAGTCCCCTTGGATCTCTTGAAAACCAATCTTGCGGTGGATTGACTAAGGATAACGGAGGTATTCGGTTTCTCTAATTCATCCGCTATGAACACA
The DNA here is from genome assembly GCA_026196225.1 of Motiliproteus sp. Lineage (GTDB taxonomy): Bacteria > Pseudomonadota > Gammaproteobacteria > Pseudomonadales > Balneatricaceae > Motiliproteus. Next base: position 45,264 of record JAPHRD010000027.1, on the reverse strand, counting down.
AGGGAATATAAAACGGGAGCCATAATTTTTGGCTCCCGCATGTGTTACTACCAGTTCTGAATGTCTGGCTGAGACTGTGGTTTAGGTCAATCAGGCGACCTTCTCGACCTGATGCATATGGACATCTTGCTGAGGGTAGGGGATCGACAGACCTTCAGCATCAAAGGTGAGTTTGACCTTTTCCTGCATGTCAAAGTAAACGCCCCAGTAGTCGGCGGAATTAACAAAGGCTCGAACGGTGAAGTTCACCGAGCTGTCTGCCAGTTCCGACAACATAACCTGATTGTCTTCCTCTTTAAGAATGCGGTCATCTTCTGCAACAAGGCGCTGTAAAATTTCCTTCGCTTTCTTCAGATCATCGTCATATCCGATACCGAACACCATGTCGACGCGACGGATGGGGCTTAAGGAATAGTTGACGATACTGCCGTTGGAGATCGGTCCATTGGGAATGATGATGGTCTTGCGGTCACCTGTGTGGAGGATGGTATTGAAGATCTGAATCTCCTTAACCGAACCGGAAAAACCCTGAAGCTCAACAAAATCACCCACCTTGTAGGGCTTGAACAGTAGGATAAGTACGCCACCGGCAAAGTTGGAAAGACTGCCCTGTAGCGCCAAACCCACCGCCAGACCGGCAGCACCGAAGATGGCGATAAAGGAGGTGGTTTCGATGCCCACCATGGAGGCGACGGAAATAAACAGCAGTACCTTGAGGATGGTACTGATCAGTTTCTCCAGGAAGATCGCCAGGGTGTCTTCTACCTTGGCTACTTTTAGTGCCTTATCGACACCGGAAACGATGTATTTAATGATCCACAGGCCGATAATCAGCGTCAGGATGGCCAACAGCACTTTACTCCCGTAAAGGCTAGCGTATTCAATGGCTTGGTCCTGATACTTCTCGAGTACGGATAGATCGACGTTTTCCATCATTAACTCCTTGTTAACTTAGTGGAAAAGAGAGGGTGTGAAGCTGGTGAAATATTCTTCAACAATTTGTCAGCGAGATCCAGCAATTGTTGATAATTATCAACAGCTGTTGCCGGATCATCGTCAACTAGGGGAGAGGACTAGTTACCGAATACCTGTTTTAACAGGTCGGTAGAGCGTGCCACTGGATCCTGACGAATCTTTTTCTCTTCAGCAGCGAGCATGACAAACAGACCTTCGAGGGCTTTGTCGGTGACGTGGTTTTCCAGATTCAGGTCCATATCACCAACTAGCGGGTATTTGCTCGCCTCGTCCACCATCTGTTGATAGTAGCGAGTGACCCCCACTTGTTTCATGGCGTCTTTGATAATGGGCTTGAAGGTGTTTTCAAGGTCGCCGGAGGTTTTGTCTTGGAAATATCGAGTGGCTGCATCGTCTGAGCCTTCGTAAATTTTCTTGGCGTCTTCAATGGACATCGCTTTGAGGGCGTTCAGGAAGTATTCGGTTGCCTGCGGAGCGGCTTTTTCGGCGGCTCGGTTCATCGATAGCTCAAAATCATCCACCAGCGAATCACCACCAAACTTACGAAGCAACTTTGCACCGCTTTCAACGGTATCCGGCATCGGAACTTTAATGGTTGGATTGGAGAAATAGCCATCGGTCTTAGACACTTCTTCAACTGCCCGTTGGGTACCCACAGCCAACGCTTCCTTCAGGCCTTTGATCAGTGTTTCGGTGTCCAGTCCAGCCGCGCTTTTTCCTTCCTCGGAATTCATTATCTCAGGCGCTTTTTCTTCGATCTTTTTCAGTAGATCTCCCCAGCCTGCATGCAGAGGTTGGAAGCTTAATAAGCCGAAGCCAATTATCAGTGCAGAAATTGGGGCGGCTTTCTTTAAATGAGGCACTATTTTCATGGGAAGTCCTTTATCTGAATCGAGAACAGTATGAAGATCTTAGCTGAACCGAAGATTAACGGCAGCCGTCGATTAGAATTTATATTTGAAGTAGATATTTTCTAGGTTCCTTGACGGTGCCGCTTTTTATCCTGGTACATCGCGTTATCCGCCTCTTCAGCAGCAGCTTCTATCCCTTGATTTGGCATTCGCATAGCGCGTCCGATGGATGCAGAAATCCCTTGCTTTGACAGCTTTTTGGCAATTTTATGATGTAGCGCTTCACAGCCAAGGGCTTCTGTTTCAACCACCAATATGCCAAATTCATCACCACCGATTCGAGCGACTAAGTCTACTTCTCTCACGGAATCTCGCAGACTATTTGCAGTTTTCTGTATTAGCTCGTCTCCATTGCTATGTCCTTCAGAGTCATTGATTTTCTTCAGGCCGTCAATATCGATCATAAATATGCAGACCGGGTTTCCAAAGCGTTTGGCGCGGGCTTCTTCCTGTTCAATACATTGATCCCAGCCCCGCCTGTTTAGAAGCCCGGTTAGACTATCCGTACGCGCCTCTTCACGGTAACGCTCTAGCAGTCGCTGTTGTTCAGCGTCCCGTAGATCGTATTCAAGGACAGTTTCCAAGAGCCGAGCCAGCAATTCGATGGTTGGCTGTTCGCTTATGATAGCGACGTTTTGTGGTTCCGGATCTATTGCGCATAATGTGCCAAATAGCGATCCGTCACTGCGATTGACGGGCACACCGATGTAGGCTCCAATGGGAACTTGCTGTCCGATAGGCGCGTTAAGGTATACAGGTATTTCGTCCGAGCACGGCGCTACGCGTGGCCCCAAGCCCTCGACCATCTTTGAGCAGAATGAATCTGCCCACTGAAATACCATGCCTTCCTCTACTTTATAGCCGTTGTCCTCGGCCTGCAGTACGATCCAATCTTGTCCCTCAGTTCGAGTCATCATCCATAGAGAGAATCCCAGGCGTTTGTGAAGGTAACTCAGTACTTCCCGGGTAGCTGCTTCAAAGTCGTTGAAAGGGATCAGATCGTTGGTTAAGGGATGCATAGGTGTTTCCGAAATTAGAGGCCAGCAATTGAAAGCTGCTGACAGGTCCATGAAGGTCGGGGGGTAAATTCTCCTAATTAAATATTAGTGCAAAAAGCGTTTTAGATTTACCAGAGTTGGAATATTTATCGAAGAGGGTGAAAGCAGATAAGTATTAGGCACAAAAAGCGGACACTGATGTCCGCTTTTATTGTTAGATATTTGAAGATTTGAGGCTGTGTAACTTAGTTGGTTAACTGAAGCTTCTGGTCTTGGGCTCTGTAGAAGGTGTCTCATTAATAAAAGTTGGTTAATTTGACCAAAAGAGGCACTACAGGGAATAGCCAATATTGAATGAAGTTGGTTAATGGTGATTGCAGATTCGTCCAGTAGAGAGCAGCACCGTAAAAGTTGTAATGGTTGCCTTCGCTGAAAGAACTAATCTTTCAAAGCTCTGTAGGAGTATATAGTGTTGGCACGACAGGTTGCGTTCCATTTGGTCTTCAATTTTAAACGGATACTTGTAAGCCTTCTCAAGAATTTCAGCTATCGCCCAACAGGAGACGTTCAGGAAAGTTGGCTAGGAGGCTGCTCTCAACACTGAGCAGTCACACGCAATGTTCGATTCAGAGCTGAAATCACCTAGTTTCTATACCAAGGTCAGCCCTTGCTCTTGCGTGCTATCGCATAAATGGTTATGCAAATGAACAAGGCGAGAGCGGGCAATAGGACGAAATCGAGATAGCCAATTAAAGAGGAAAGGCCTACCGCCCCAAGCAATATAACCAAGATTGGAGTAAAGCAGCACAATGCAGCGATAACGCTGCCGATAATGCCCGTTTTGAGAAGAACTGTGTTTTTCTTCATCGCTTAATAGCGCCTTGTTAGTTATCGATTCTTAGCGGGTTGAGCCCATCGCTGCCTGAACAGGAGGGCATGGAACCGAGCCGTAACTGCAAAAGACACAGCAATCTTTCCCCTTCGGCCTCAGCAGCGCATTGCACTCTGGGCACTGGTAGAAATACTGGCAACTGTCCGTAGGCATGGTTTGCTTGGTTTGCGCACCGCACTCAGGGCATGTGAGTACGGACTCTCGGATAATCTCATTGCTCATTTGGGAAACTCCTTGAGGCAGCACTTCCCCGATGGATTTCTGACGTCGCAAGCACAGTTTTGAAGCTTCGTCTGCTCGACTACAAAGGCTTTACTCGCGCTGGTTCCTGTCTGCGCGATCTCTTCCAGCACCTTGGCGTACCTAATGTCGAAGCAATAGCAAATGACTCGATTTGCATTTGTTGATTTCTGACCCACATCACCGCGAACCTGGGGCCTTTCAATCACTACACCACCATTGGAAAAGTACACGGTATTGCAGTCAGTACTAGCGCAGAAGAAGAACTCATCAGGCGGTAGTTGTTGGTTAAGTGGGGCAACCACTTGATGAATGAGTGTGCCCCACCCAACTGGTTTCGCAGAAGTACCGCAACAAGGGCATTGAGCTGCTTTCTTGGCCTCTATCTGAACCTTCTCAGAACTGGATAAACAGCAGTTGCCCATAGATGTCACTCCTGTAATGCAGATGGGTAACCTGCATTCGACGTAGCTGTTGTTAGCTGAGGAATTGAGCTTTTCTCATCATCAAAGGTCACACTGGCGATCTTCTGACCAAAGTCCACACTGGCCTCAGTGACCCCTTTTACTTTTAACAATGATTTCTTGACGATGAAGGGACATGCGGCACAGGTCATGTTCTCCACTTTTAGCGATACCGTTTTCATTTCAGCAATAGCGCTGCTGGCAGTAACAACAAGTGGCAATAACGTTAAGGCGACCAGCTTCTTCATTGGGTTTACCTCGGTCAGTTCAAAAGTAGAGGGGCTGCGTAAGGAAAAACCAGAGCGACAGCAATGAGCCCTGCCGAAGTCCACAGGAGGCTCTTTAATAGCTTTACTGACTCTGGCTTAGCGCAGTAAGAATCTTTAGCACACGACTTCTTGGTTTTGAAGTAAACCACCCAAAAGCCACTACCCACGAGGCCAAGGGTAATCACAATAAACAAAGGCTGATACGGCTCCAGAGCGGTTAAATTACTGATCCACGCACCGCTCACCCCTAGAAGGAATAATGCCAAGGGCGCAATACAGCAGGACGAAGCCAATACCGCCCCAACCACTCCGCCTGTTGCCAACCACCAGCTCTTGTTGTCAGGTTTTTCATCAAGACCCATTCTCTAAGCTCCATAGTCAGTGTTATTCTCACAGTATAAAACCTGTAGTAACTACAGATTCAAGACATAATATGGAGAAAGTTTTGATGGCCAATAAAGGTGGTTCGTTGAGTATTGGCGGGTTGTCGAAGTTGACTGGCTGCAATATCGAAACAATCCGTTATTACGAAAGAATTTCCCTACTACCTGCCCCTGCCAGAACCGAAGGAGGGCATCGAAAGTACCCACAGAGCTTTCAGGAAAGACTTATGTTCATTTGTAAGGCTCGCCGACTGGGTTTCACGCTGGAGGAAGTGCGTAACCTGTTGGAGCTAACCGATGGCGGCTACTCATGCGATGAGGTCAAGCAGATTGTGCTTAGCCACCTAAGCGTTGTTAGAAATAAGATTGAGGAATTGGTGCGGTTGGAAAGCAGCCTGGAGTCTATGGCCGCCCAATGCACAGGTGGCGGTTTGCCCAACTGCGCGGCGATAGACAACCTGTTTGATATGACAGAATAAACCTACGTCGAGTGTCCGCAAAGAGCGGAAACTGCTGCCCATGATCCAATTCCGTTAACGTCCGGAATGTGCCGATCCCTAGTGCTTCTCGCGCACAAAGTGGACATTTTGATAGCGTCTCTACGTAATGCATCCAATGGACTGGATGTGCCTGGTACATAAAGTCGCGAAGGAAAAGTGTGGTGCGTCATTGTGCCAAGTCTTTCGGCGGGACTTAATCAGATCTTCCTTAGATTTTACCTTGGCAGTTTCACCGAATTAATTACAGGTTAGATCGTCCAGATTCAGTTGCACCAGCATTCGCTGAAGCTTAGGTCGGGAGATTCCGAGGATTTCACAAGCCTTGCCTTTATGTCCCCCGGTTTCCTCTAATACTCGCTTGATATGCTCAAACTCTATTTCCTTCAAACTGTAGCTGGTGACAGGTTTGTTATAGTGGTGCTCACGTATTGCATCCGTCGATGTTTTATTGGCGAGATGGGGTTGGTTTACGATCATTGACGATGGTAGAAGATCCAAGGTCAGACAATCACTGGGACACAGTGCTACCGCTTTGGTGAGCATATTCTCTAGTTCGCGGACATTACCAGGCCAAGGATGGTTGCGCAGTGCTGACATAACCTCTGGCGTTAGACGGTTGACCTTGGCATTCAATTCCTTGTTGATCCGGTGTAATAATGCCGGTACCAACAATTGTAGATCGCTGATGCGATCTCGAAGGGGGGGGAGTTTAATATTGACCACTTCTAGGCGGTAGAAGAGATCTTCTCGGAATTTTCCATCCTCCACAGCTTGGCGCAGGTTGACATTCGTGGCGGCGATAATACGGGCGTTTGTAGTCAGTACTTTCCTGCCCCCCACTGGTGTGAATTCCTTCTCTTGGAGTACCCGCAGCAGTTTGGCTTGGATAGTGGAGGAAAGCTCACCAACCTCGTCAAGAAACAGGGTGCCATTCTCTGCCAGGGAAAACTTCCCCTTTTGCTGGGCGACCGCGCCGCTGAAAGCACCTCGCTCGTGACCAAACATTTCTGATTCCAGTAGCGTCTCAACCAAGGCTGCGCAGTTGATAGCCACAAAAGGACCATCACGGCGGGCACTGGCGTTATGGATAGCACTGGCCACCAGCTCTTTGCCGGTGCCGCTTTCACCGTTGATGAGTATGGTGGCGGTATTTCCAGCCACTCGGCCGATGGTTTTGAACACGTCACGCATGGAGTCACTGCTACCCACCATGGCGCTGGTGATAATGCTGCCCTCTTCAACGCTGATCTCTTGATCCGAAGAATTCAGGTGTTTCATCGCTTTGTTGACCGCGTTGTCCAACTCCTGCAGATCGATAGGTTTATGGATATAATCATCTGCACCGCCCTGCATCGCCTGGATGGTGCTTTCCATATCGTGAAAAGCTGTGATCATGATGACCCGTGCGTTGGGAATTAATTGCTTGAATTCCAATAGGCCTTCAAGCCCGCTTTTACCACTCATGCGGATATCAAGAATGACCAGTTCCGGTTCGAACTGTGTAGCTACTGCCATCCCTTCATCGACAGAATGGGCGATCTTGACTTCGTAGTCATCGTCTAGGAAATGAAACTCGAGCATCCTGCATATTGCTTCATCATCATCCACTATTAACAGTCGTGTCATCCTGGTTACTCGTTATGCAATTCTGGGTTGATCGGTAATATCAGGGTCGCTCGGGTACCGCCCTGTGCAACAGGGGTCAGCTTAATGGAACCGTTGTGTTGTTCGATCTGCTGTTTGACGATAGCAAGGCCAAGCCCGGTGCCTTTCGCTTTATTTGTGTAGAAAGGCTCGAACACCATATTGGTCTGACAGGGATCGATGCCGATACCATCATCGATAACTGTTACCTTAATTTTAGGTCCGACATCGGACATTAGCAGGTCAATGCTGATAGTGATGCGCGGATCTTCACTATCTTTGACTGCGTGAATGGCATTGATTAGCAGGTTACTAAACACTTGACGCAGTTTTACTGGATCACCATAGAGGGTAGGTAAACCTTTTTGGTAGTGTTCCTCCACCTCAATCTTATTGCACTGAATATCTTTGAGGTGGCTGATAATAGTGGTTTCCATCAGTTTATCGAGGCGCAGCCACTCGGAATTGAGGTTGCCGGGGCGAGAGTAACTCATGAGATCGCTGAGGATTCCCTCCATATAACGGATCTGGTCCTGGGCGATGATTAATAGCTCGGTAATATTGGACGGCGCGTTTATTGAGTTTGGAGATTTACTGCTTTCCTTATTGAGAATTTGTATCGCCATTTTGATTGAGCTTAGAGGGTTGCGTAAGTCATGGGCAACCATGTTGGCCATTTGCCCTACTGCCGCCAGTTCCCGGTTTTTACGAGTCTCTTTTGTTTGCAGGGCAATGTCTCGCTCCAACTTAACCTTCTCGGTGATATCCTCCTTCACTGACAGAAAGTGACGGATATGATTCTGGGTATCCAGAATTGGAGAAATAGTGGTTTTTTCCCAATAAAAGTCACCGTTCTTTTTTACGTTTTTAAGAATTCCGTGCCAAGTCTTACCCTGCGAAATATCGGACCACATTCGCGTGTACTCATCAGGACTGGTATGACCCGACTTGAGAATGCTGGGTTTGCAACCGATCACCTCTTCCGGTTGATAACCAGTTAGCTTCGAGAACTTCGGATTAACGTACTCAATATCACCGCGGGCGTTGGTGATCATTACCGTGTTTGGGCTTTGCTCCACCGCCTGACTAAGCTTAACTAGTTGCTCTTCAATATCTCTTTGCAGAGTGATATCCCGGCCCAGTAGGGTCACGCTTACGACCTTGTCATGGGTGTCGAGGCTGTAAGTGTTGTTCCAAGACAGCAGCAGCTGTCGTCCGTCCTTGGTGAAGATTTCCTCCTCACCGGTTTCCGGCAACTGGTGATTGGCCAAATCTTCCAGAAACCGATCATAGTCCCGCTGAGATCTGGAGGTGTCGGGCCATAGGGTTTTCCACTCCTCATTAAGCAGTTCGGTGCGACTAAAACCAATCAGCTTGACAAAATAGTCGTTACAAAAGGTGATGCGGCCGTAACGGTTGAGCGTCACTGCCGCCATCTGAATATTCTCCAGAACACGACGGAAACTGCTCTCATAGGCGTTCTGGATCAACACCGCTTCATGACGCTGACGAACCCGACTGATCATCACCGAACTGAGTAGTGCGACCAGCAGAGTAATGGAGTAGCTTAAACCGTTGTTGCGCAGAAATTCGTAACGGGGCGCGTTGAGTAGAAACTGGGGCGCGAAGGAAACCACCTTCCAGAAGTAATTTTTGGCTTCAGAGTTGAGTTCATATCCCGCCTCGTCCAGACCTCGGTTATAGGGGTGTACGGTGGTAAAGGTAAAGAGTCCGCGTTCGGTTTCAAATTGACCGGAGGGTATGCGTTTAATTGTGTCCCACTCGTTCTTGAAGCTGCCGTTAAAGCTCTGTTGATGCATGAGGATAAATCCCCAATTCTGGTTTTCGTCTGGGCTAATCAGCCAATAGCCGTTGGCGTTGATCAACATCATTTGCTCAGAGATATGGGAGGAGGCCAGCTTGAAATCACTAATCAGCTGATCGCCTAGGAAGTTGAGCAGGATATAGCCTACCTTCTCACCTCGATCGTCATAGAGTGGTACGCCGACCCGGATGGTGGGTTTAAACGGCATCTCCACCGCTCCCCCTTCGACGTTCAGGTCCAGCGGAGATATGTAGACTTGACCCGGTTTCAGAATACTGAGTCCAGGGAAGTAATAGCGGTTGGCCTTGTTCTGCAGGTTGCGTTTGGAGACCAGAATTGGGTTGACGCGGTTGTTGATGCGAACCACTTCATTACCTTCCAGGTTTAGATAACGAAGATGATCGTACCAGGGACGATGGCGAGCAAAGGTCACCAGGAATTGACTGATCTGAGCGGTGGCATCGACGGACAGTTGTTCACTGATCTGAATTTGCTGCAAGTAGTCGGCCAGATAGTTAACCTCCAACATAACGTTAGATATCTCATCAGCTACTACTTTACGGGACAGCTCAACGCCGAGTTTCTGGCTCTCCTCCAACCGGTCATGCGCGCTGGTGGTGTGAATCCAGTAGTGGACCACCAGGACACTGTTAACCAGCACGAACATCGGCAGAAAGATCACCATCGCACGCTGGAGCTTCTGACTCCACCGAGGCTTCTGCTTGTTTGGCTTAGCGATTGTCATTGGTACTGAGATCTTCACAAGCTGCCCTCACTGCTCATCGACACTGACTGTCGATGGTTGCTTTAACTCGGGCAACATAATTATCGATGCTTTCACCTGATTTTTGCGGAATCAGGAAGATCAATTTAGCGGCGATCAGGTAGGGCCGTCGGGCTTCCTCACCGGCAGGTTCTTTTTTAGTGAGCACCTTCCCCAAATAGCCTATGGTTTCATCGCTGACACCGCAATAGCGTTGAATGGAATTGGTTTCAGTATAACTGTTCGTCCACAATGAGATTAGCAGAAACAGCGCGATCACCACTACCACCAAGGGTAACGGGTTAAAGCCTTTGTTGCCATCTGTCTGGAGTGGTTGTGGATCAGTCATCGCTAGCAGCCTTTCATTCCAAGTTGCTGCGGGGTTTTAATTACCGGATCAGGGGTAATGATATTCGGCGACTTCGATTGTGATTGTGGGGACAGTTGTTGCTGAATTGCATTACTGATCTGATGGCCTTTCAGAATTCTGTCTCGAATAGAAACTCCTCCGATATAGTTGGCTGCCAGATGCAGGCTGCCTAGTGTCTGGCTATGCTGCTGCAGCTGTCGACAAATGGCGTAGTAGTGGCCATGGTAGAGGGGCAGAGCTTGGGTGTGGCGAACCACGCGCACCATCTCCGGCGCCAGATGGGTTTTAAACACCTTGGAGAGATCGTCGATCACCCGTTCCATGCTGTAGTGATCGTCCCATTGGCAATGCTCTGGATGACGCGCGCCGCCCAAGTAGGAGGTTAGTAAAACCTTACCTTCAGGCGCTCGGTTTGGAAACAGTCTACTCAGCCACAAGTTGCCGTTGATATGCAGCCCCGACTCGCGGGGCGTGAGGAAGCCGGTACCGTCCAGAGGGTGAGGAATCTGTGACCGATCCAGTCCAAGGTGAACTAGATTTAGGGGCGCATAGCGGATCTGACGCAGAAGATGCCCCAGCTCATTATTTTCACTGCTGAGCAGGTTGGCTGCCTGGGCTGCTGGGGTGGCCATCACCAGTTGCGGAACCTGTAGCAAACGATCACCCTGAGGGGTTTCGGCCCAGACTTGCCACCCGTCGTTAACACGCTTTACTGACTTAACCCGATGGTGGCAGCGGATATCCACTCCCGGGGACTTTGACAGCTTGGCGGTGAGGGTCGACATGCCGCCGCTGAAGGAAAACGCTTGCTGCAACGGGCCGCGCTGGCCTTTGAACAGTTTTTTGGCAATCACACCGGCGCTGATACTGCCGAAGCGACGTTCCAGGGTGGTGAGGCGGGGCAGTACCGAATAGGCATTGGCCTTATCGGGGTCGGAGGCCAGGGTACCGGCGACAAACGGGTCCATCGCTTTTTCTAGCAGCTCCGGGCCAAAGCGACGACGAATAAAGTCACTGACCGTCTCGTTTTCATCGGATCGCGACGAGCGTAAGATCTCCGTGGCCAATCGTAGTTTTCCTTTCATTGACCAAAGTGGTGAGCGCAGCATGCCGGAGGCGGATGTGGGGAGCTTTTGCAGGCTATCGTTCTGAAGCAGATAGCGATTCTGCTCGGCGCTGTCGGATCGGCATACCTTCATCGATTGCAGGCCTGCCTCGTCCACAAACTGGTCCACCTCCTGGCGGAAATTCATCAGAATAGAAGCGGCTTGCTCGGTCAGATAGCCCTGTACCTGCTCGGTTTGAAGTTTGCCACCGCTGCGGCCGTCTGACTCCCAGATCTGGCAGGGAATCCCGGCACGGCTTAACCACCAGCCAACGCTAAGGCCGGAGATACCGCCGCCGATAATCAATACCTGCGGTTCAGCCATGATCACCTCCTGCGTTTTCGCCGGATTGCGGCTGAAAGATCTGAGGTCGCGAAGGCATTTTGCCCTTGCCAAAGCGCTTGGCGGCCAGTTGATTGAGGTGGTCGCAGGTGATCAAGTTTTCTCCGAGGTCCTGTACGTAGGCTTCGGTCCGTTTACGCACCATCTTGCGAATAAAACCGGGGATAAGGTTAAGCCGCCGCTCGGCGTCTTCTGACCAGCGCAGATTACTGTCCAGTACCTGTAGTGGTTGTATCACCTCACCACCTTGAGGGCGGTAAGCGCACCAGGGGTCAGAATCCATTAATGAGCCGCCTAATGCATAGGGGCGGGCGCGGCAACCGCCGCACAGTTTCTGGTATTCGCAGGCGCCGCAATCGCCTTTCAGATCCGGTTGGCGCAGCGCTTCGAAGGCTGGGGCGCTATCCCAGATCTTAATCAGCGACTGGTCGCGGATATTGCCGACTTCCTCCTCGATAAAGGGACAGGCGGTGACGCCTCCGCTGGGGGATATGCGGCAGTAGTGGGTGGCAGCAATACAGCCATCACCTTCATTGCCGCTAATGCGGTTAATCTGGGCGTCGGGGGCTTGTTGATAGGCGATACGTTTGTAATGGGGGGCGCAGCGGGGGCGGATAATGAGATCGGGGTATTCAGCCTGGGCCTGCACCAATTGCTCCAACACCCGCTCGTACTGGTACGGCGAAATGTCGGATTGGGATTCGCCGCGACCGGTGCAAATAAGGAAGAACACGTTTAACACCCGAGCCCCTTGGCGGCGGGAAAATTCGATCACTTCTGGTAGTTGATGGGCGTTATTGTCGTTGATGGAAAAGTGGATCTGGAATGACAGATCGTTGTTGCGGCAGTTCTTAATCCCGGCCATGGTCCGTGACCAGCAGCCGCTGACACCCCGGAACTGGTCGTGGAATTCAGGCTCTAAGGAATCAACACTAATGCCCGCCCCCAGTAATCCCGCTTCTTTCAAAGATTTTACTCGACGGTCGGTGAGCAGGGTGCCATTGGTGCCTGTGACCATCGCCAGACCTCGTTGGGCGCCGTGGTGAACAATCTCTTCAAGATCGGGGCGCAACAACGGCTCGCCGCCTGTCAGGACTACCATGGTCTGCTGATCACGGTCTGCCACCTGGTCCAGTACCTGACACACCTCTTTGGCACTGAGTTCCTCTTTGGCGCCGTTCTTTAGGGTGTCGGCATCCAGATAGCAATGGGCGCAGGCGAGGTTACATCGCTTGGTTAGGTTGATGGCCAGCAGATAGAGATCATTCATGGGCAATTACCGCGTTTGCTAGTGATAGATCAGCTGCCGTGACCCAAAGGGCACTTACCTTTGCCGTTTTTGACCACGCTCTCCATGACATCATAGGCGCTTTGCAGTTGTTGCTTCACCAAGGCCAGATCGATTCGTTCAAGCCCCTGTTGCTGGGCGAATGACTCGATACGGCGGCGACAGCTTTCACGCATAAAGCCTTCAGGAACCTGATTCAGCCGAGCCAGCGCTTCGCTGTTCCAGATGAGATCAGGGGAGGAATCCGTTATTGCATCACTATGTTCTATTGGTGAATAGGCGCGCGGATCAGCGGTACCCTGGTGGAACGTGCCGCTATCGCCCCAGCGCTGTTTAACTTCTGCCACGGTGCTTTCGTCGACTTGGCTAACCCCCCGGTCACGGGCGAAGGTTTCGATCTCGCGGATCAGCATGCCGCGTACCATGGCGGGCGCTTTAGCGATACCCTGGCGGGCGCTATCGCTCCACTCCAGAGTCTCCGAAACCTGCTCGGAACCGCTTTTAAAGGTATCGAGAATGGAGCCAAAAAATTCGCCATCGATATTGCGGATTGCCGACTCGGCAGCGATGCTCTCGGCTGCGGCGCGGGCCATGTCGCGGATACCGCCTTCAGGAACCCGCTCTAACTTGGCCAAGGCTTCTTCGCTCCATTGGTAGCTGGGGGGGATGGCGTTGGTGGTGTCTAGTGTCTTTTCCGCTTCGCTAACTGCCTGCTTGGGGACACTCATAAAGGCCTGCAGGTGATTACATTCCACGGTGTTGGATTTCTCCTGACGGGCTTTCTTTTCCGCACGGCGACGCAGGTTGTTACGCATTGACTGGTCGCGGATGGTTGCCAAGAGTTGTTCCGCTTCGTCACTCCAGTCGGGATCATAGGGCTGGGTATGATCAACCACCGCTGCAGACTGTTTGCTGCCTGTACCTTCCGCCGACATGGCACCCGGTTTTACCGGACAGAGGGCGTCGGTGGCTTCACGAACAATACCCTCGGTGATCACTGTATGACCTCGTTCCTGGGCGTAGCGCAGGATTGCCATCTTGGCCATGCCCTGGGCAAAGGAGGGGATCTTTTTCATCCGCTCCTCGGCCTGGTGGGTCCAAGTAGTGGTGGCTTCAGCGACGATGTCGATCTGCGGGGTAAAGTGGCTCTGACTGATCAGTATACCGCAGGGTACATTGCGCAGCAGATTCTCGGCATTGCCGCCGATATCCAGTTCGTCGTCGGCGTGGATACCCAGCTTTCCGATCACCAACAGACTGGCGTTGTGTTTGAGAACGTATTTTTCGATAGCATCGTGGGCCTTGCCGTCCAGCAGCTCGGTGGTTATCTCGACACTGTAATCGGCGGCGATACTGCGGGCCACGTGCAGGTGGCCGTCGTAGATCTTGGCCAGTCCCTCATCGATGATGCTTTCGTGCAGCTCCTCCTGCTCCTTAAAGCGGAACACCTTGCCGGCCTCTTCCGACAGCACCTCGGCGATGCGGTTGAAGGCCACGTAGTGGTAGTAGGGATCGTAGGCGGAGATCACGTGCACCGGCGTGCCCTGAGCCTTGTGAATCGCGAAAGCGCTGAGCAGGCCGGCGTAGCCGCGGCTAGAGCCGTCCACCGCCACCACGATAGGACCTTCGGTCAGATCTCGCTTAGCCTCTTTGATGATCAGAGTGTCGATATCGGTGCGGCGGACCACCCGCTCGCAGACCGTACCGATGCGGCTGCCTTCGACGGCACCGAGTCCGAGCGAACCCATCACCAGCAGGTCATATTTGCCACAGTTAGTTTCGCGCACCATCTCGCGGTAGTTTTTGCCCTCTAACGAGCGGCGTATATATTCCAGGCCGGCGTCGGTGCAGGTAGCTTCGGCGCCGTCCAGGTAGGAATCGGTGATCACTGATAAGCCTTTGGTGATCAGCTCATCATGGATATCCCGCTGCCGTTCCAACTCAGTCTCCTCTTTGTACTGCTCCGGCAGGCCTCCTTCCATCTGGCGAAAGCGAACATCGTGGAGTTTAGCTGCGTAGACGTGGGCGCCGGTAATTTTGGATTGCCAGGTTTGGCCCAGCAAAGCAGCCATCTTTACACCTTGATTGGAGTGATCTGAGGCGTCGGCTGCAACCAGGATGGAGCGGTATTCCGGCAGCGGCGTCAGGGTCTGATCGCCTTCTTGTTGTTGGAGTTGTTCCGGAAGTGACATATGAATACCTCAGTTAACAGCAGTGGAGTGGAGACAACGATTGGCGGCTTAGTGCAGTAACCAGTACCCCACCAGGTAGCCGATCACTAGCAGATTCATCAGGCCGCCGGCCAATACAAACAGGTCAAACTTATCTAGACGGTGTCGACATATGGTCGTGTTGATCATGGCCAGATTCTCCAAAAAATAGGATACGGAAAGGCCTTAGGCCCTTCCGTAATAGCCGTAATACCGGCTACTTCTTATAGGTAAACTCGACAGTCACTTCACCGTTGGCGGCTACTTCCACTTTGCCTTTTTTAATGCCCAGGGTGCCGTGCCATGCGTTGATCTTGTACTTACCGGGAGGAATACCGTCGATCTTGAAGTTACCTTCATCGTCTACCACAGCGTAGTAGGGGTTCTTGGCAACAAAGACAAAACCGTGCATAAAGTCGTGGGCGTCGCACTCCACTTTCATACCCACGCCTCGCTTGAACTTCACCGACTTGGAGATGGTGCCGGGTTCAGGCTGGCTGACGTTGAAGGCGGTTTTTTTAGCCTTGCCGATCTGTTCGTAGGTGTGGATGTTGTGCAGCACAGGGTCCTGGTTGATCGCTTCGATGCTGCCACCGTTATGCATGACGCTCAGGAACGGCATAAATTCGCAACCTTTCTGGTCCATCTTGCCGTCCATCTTCGGAAAGGACTTGCCCTTTTTGACCTTGTCCAGGTAGACCACGGCGTTTGTCAAACCACCGTTGTTGACCTTAACGAAATCAATTTCGCGATTACCGTCACCGCATACAGAGTTGTCCTTGGTGATGGCGTAGGTTTTCGGTTTTGGATCTTTACCGGTAAAGAGTACTTTTCCGGTGACGGTACCCCCGTCACTGACCGTCATCTCTTTGTATTTGGCTGCCTGAGCGGTAAAACACAGTGACGATGCCATTAAAGCAGTGACTGCGATAACTGACTTTTTCATGTTTGATCTCCAGTTTTCCGGGCCTTCCCGGACACTCGATTAAACCGCGGCAGTGGTTTTTTGCGCGCGGAACAGGGTTTCTAGCATTTTGATGACAAATCGACGCTGACTGCTTTCCGGTAGGGATGCCAGCCGTAACAGCAACTTGCTGGTAATCTCTCCGATATCCATCACTTTCAAGGCGCGCGCTACCGGTGTGGCAAGGGCGCCGTGATTGCATAAGCCGGCATCAATTATTTGATCCAAAGAATCGCTGTCCTGCAGCTCTGCCAGTGCTTCCACCGCAGCTTTGCGAACCCCTTCCTCAGAGTCTTCCAGTAGCGGACGAATAGCGGCTATTACTTCGCGATCACTGAACTCCTCCAGTACCATATGATGGGAGTTGGGGTCATCGGAATAGTCAGACTTGGCAAGGCTCAGTAGGGCATTGATCGCTTCAATACGAACACCGCTGATGGGGTCTTGGAGGCTGTCCAGAACCGGCACGATGCCCTCTTTGTGCTGCAACGAACCCAACGCCCGCAGGCAGGCCAGGCGCAGATCCTGGTTGTTAAACTGCAGTTGCGTGACCAGGGCGCCGAAGGCGTTGCTGATCCCTTCCGCTTGGTGGTTGCGCTCGGCGATCAGCCCTAGCGCCAGGGCCGCTTCGCGGCACACATCCATATCGCTGTCAGACAGTGCCAGAATCAGCGACTCGATCACTTCCGGGTCTTCGCTGTCGGCAAGGCTGCGGATCACCAACAGGCGCACATCCTCGGCCACGGGCTTTCTTTTTTTGGTGGCAAACACGCGGTCGCCAGTTTCCAGATGGTCGCGCACCACATCTCCGAATCCCTGCATCTCATCGGGCATTTCATCTACCATATTGAGCAGGCGCTCGTCGTCGGGCGCATCGTTCTTGCTTTCAGTCATCACCTCGAAGTTGTCCATGGTGATAGCGTCCAGGGTCGAACCGGCACTGAATTCGCTTTCAGTTTCTAGATCGCTGTAATCGCTGGGTACGGTTAGCTCGGACGAAGTGTCAGTGTCGGGTGCTTGATTGTCGTTTTCATCGTGGATCGCCTTCAGCGCGGCAGCCATGCCGGTATCTGCAGCGCCATCCAGCTGAACAGCATCGATCAGTTGCTGGTTATCGTTGGCAGCAGGCTCAGCGATCTGTTCCGCTTCTATTTTTGCCTCAGCTTCGGCAATCTCCTTGGCTCGTAACGCTTGCTCCAACTCTTCCAGTGGATCACCGTTATGCATCAGCGATAACAACAGTTTTAAAGGCTCGTCGAGTTGGATCTGTTCTTCATCCATCTCTGGCGCAGGGAGCTGTTGTAGACCATAGAGACTCTCAATAGCTGCCACTCGTAGCGCAGGGTTTTTGTCCTTAACCACTTGCAGCAGTGCCATAATGGCTTCCAGCTCACGACACTGTTGTTGGCCCAGAGACCGCACCGCCTGCTGGCGCAGACGACCGTCATAATCTTCATCCAACATCAGCTGTACCAGTTCGGTACGGACATCGCGACTATGGATATGGGATAGCAGGGCGCAGGCGGCTACGGCCTCGTCGTAGTTATCTGACTTCAAGCTGGCCAGCAGGGTGGGAAGCAGTGCTTCATCCAAATCAGCACTCGTTGTTTCGATCTTGTCACGCAGTGCTTCGAGAATGGTACCCTTCACTAGAGAGTCTTCCGTATCCAGCAGTGGAATCAGCAGCTCTGGACCAAAATTATTGGCGCCGTGAACTCGGGCCAGTTGTACCAACCCCCTAAGAGCTTCGGCCCGTACGTCCGCTACCGGATCTTTTAGGCAGTTAAAAATGGTGTTGAGTTGGTCGGTGGCTTGCATCCGCACCAAGGCGCTGATCGCTTCACTACGGATGTCGGCGTCATTATCCTTCAGGGCATTGAGCACAGACTGTTTGGCGGAATCACTGCTGTTTCGGCCCAGTGCCTTGATGGCGCGGCGACGGCTGCGGGGAGTTGCCTCGATGGATCGGCTGATCAATGCTTCTAAACACTGGCTGTCTCCCTGACTTAGAGCAGTGAGCACTTCGCTTTCTATATCCTGCAGCTCATCATTGTCGAGAATCGAGCATAATGCTGTGGCGGTATTAGTGGTGTCGATCTGACTTAGAGCCTGGACCGCTTTCAGCTGGATGTCCCAGTAGTCATCCCAATTGTCATCATCGTCCATCTCCAGACCATCGGGGCGCTGCTGAGCGATTTGGATCAGCACAGCTGCTCCTTCCTGGTCGCCAATCTGGCCCAGGGCTTCGGTAGCAGCGACTTTGACCTCTCCCTCTGGATCTTTAAAAAGGGATTCGACTAACGCTGATGTCGCACGGCTATCGCCGATGGCTCCTAGGGCGTAGATGGCATCAATACAAACATCGATATCCTCGTCCTGAAGACGCTCAATCAGGGCCTGAATGGCATCTTTATCAGCCAGTTTTCCCAGCGTTTGTGCTGCGTAGCAGCGGTCTGCTTCATCGCCGTTTTCCAGTAATTTGATTAAGGCGTCGACCACGTCATTTCTGCCAGTCATAAGTCTCTCCGAATAAATCTCTCGTGTTCATGGTGGCTCACTTGCGGCTGATTGGAATGCTGTAAACCTCAATGCCATAGCGAATAGCAATATCCATGCCCGTATTTATGTCTTGCTTCCAGAGGATTGTTTTTATGGGGTTTTATCTCTCTGTCAGGGTCAGGGTGGTGGCATTGCTTCGTGCTTGATCGGTGGGTCGGGGTGAAAATTTAACGTTTCGTTCAATTCCCGGATTAGTTTCTACTCCGAGTTGAATGAATCGTTGCTAAGGGCTTGATGGGGAGTGTTCACCACCGTCGCGATACCACTCTTGGTGAAATTTTAATTCGCTACGTTTTTTAAGGGCTAAGGAGGATTTTAGAGGCCGTAACCAGGGCAAAAGAAAATGCTGGTACGTATTTTGCCTTGTCCACAGAAGTTTTAGTTTTTCGCCAATGACAGAAACACAGGTACGGGTAGATGGGTGATCAGGACCAGAAAGATACTCAGCACAATGGCAACGACAGCGAAGTGGCATCTTCCGGCTCGGAGTCGGCCTACGGAGAGGCAACTTGGGGACCCTGGTTGCTTCGTGGTGTTTTTGTGGCCTCGTTGTTTTTCGCTTGGTGGTTGGTGATCTACGACCACGGTGTGGCGAGCAGCCACTGAGACTTCGTCGAGAATTTTACGCCTCTGGCACCTTGGAGAGAAACGATGAATTTAGGGAATACGGTATTGGTATGGGTGATCTCCTTTGTGGTGGTTACGCTGTTCTTTTACGGGCTCGATCATATGGTGATGTCCTCCCAGGATCTGCCTCTCAATCTCAACCTGACGCCAGCGCAGTAAGCCGGTGTTGACTTAACTATCGATCTGACCAGGGTTTGGCTATGTGGTTAAAAACCTTACTAACAGTGTCTCCAGCAGCAGCGGCATCCGTACCCAAGCAAGGCCGGACAAAATGGTGTTTATGGCTGGCTAGCATCATGGTGGTAATGGGGCTGGGGCAGTTGTTAGGTATCAGCCCCGTGGATTCGCTGCAGGCTGCGGAAGTGGTAGCGCAGGGGTCGGCCGAGGTGCTGAAGGGGGCACCGGAGCTGGCTGCTGCCGACTATCCAAGGGTGGGCAACAGTAGTAGCCGTGCGGTGGTCTGGATTCTGGCGCAGATGCATCTGTTCTTCGCCGCCTTCGTATTGGCGGTGCCGTTGTTTGTAGTGGTGATCGAATGGGTCGGGGTAAAAACCGGTGATGCCCGATACGACGACATGGCTCACGAATTTATGAAGGTGAGTATGACCGCCTACTCCATCACTGCGCTGTTCGGCGGTACGCTGGCGTTTGCGCTGTTCCTGCTCTATCCCGATTTTATGGGTTATATGCTGGAGGTGTTTGGCTCTCAGGTGTTGGTCTATGCGCTGCTCTTTTTCCTGGAAAGTGCCATCCTCTACATGTACTACTACAGCTGGTATGCGCTGCGCTACGGCAACGCCAAGTACGTACACCTGTCACTGGGATTGCTGTTGAACGTGGTGGGTACCACGCTGCTGGTGATCGCCAACGCCTGGGCCACCTTTATGATGGCGCCATCTGGTGTCGACGCCAACGGCGCGGTCACCGGTGATATCTGGGAGATCATCCGCGGACCGCTATGGAATCCAGTTAATCTTCATCGATTTATCGCCAACATCGCTTTCGGTGGCGCCATTGTTGGTGCCTACGCCGCCTACAAATTCCTCAGTGGTCGTAGTAATACCGAGAAAGCCCACTATGATTGGATGGGCTATACCTCCAACTTTATCGCCGTGCTTTCCTTCCTGCCGCTGCCCTTTGCTGGCTACTGGCTGATGGCGGAGGTGTATGCCTACTCCCAGCAGATGGGCATCACGGCCATGGGCGGCATCCTGGCCTGGTTGTTTATCGTTCAGGCGGTACTGATCGGCACCATTTTGCTGGCTAGTAACTACTACCTCTGGTCGGGCATGTCCCGCACCGAAGGCTCCTACCGTTATAAATGGTTGGTGAAATACATCGCCATCGTGCTCACTGGTGGCTTCTTGGTCTGGGTGACGCCTCACACTCTGATCCTCAGCGCTAAAGAGGTTGCGGCGCTGGGTGGAAGCCACCACCACCTGTTAGGTCCATTGGGGATCATGCCGGCGAAGAATATCGCAGTGAACCTGATGTTGATTGTCACCTTCCTGTCGTTCCAGCTCTACCGTCGCTCCGATAAGGTGGCGACTGTGAGTTGGGCGCCAGCGGGTAATGCCTTGATGGTAGCGATCTATGTGATAGCGGTGGTGAATGTGATCTTTGCTGGCGTTTACTACGGCTACTTCACTAATACTGTCTACAAAGTGGGATCCAGTGTAATGCAGGTAGTCTCTACTCTGGTGGTGATCGTAGCCGGGGTAGTGATCGACGGCATGATGTACAAGGGTGCCAAAAAGCTGCCCTCGGAGTGGGGTAAGGTCAGCAACCGCTCCCAGTACGCACTCTTCGCACTACCGGTGGCCTTTACCTGGCTGATGGCGTTGATGGGTTACGTACGCTCCTCTGTGCGCGGTAGCTGGCACGTGTATACAGTGATGAAAGACAGTTCACCGGATAACTTTATTCCTGCGATCGGTTATGCGGGCAATATGATGACGATTGTCACGGTGATGTTCCTGCTCTGCGTTTTGTTCGTGTTCTGGATCGCATCCCTGAGCAGTACTAAGCAGATACCGCCGGATAGTCAATAGGTCGGGGGCTGCCCCAGTGGGACGTTGTTTTCGATTTTTGCAATCGGTTTTTGCGATAGAAGATTTCCGGGCAGCGACCGGAAACCATAAGATCATTTTTTCAGGAGTTGGCTATGGGTACTTTACCCAAGGTTCTTGGATTCAGTCTGGCACTGACATTGGTGTTCACGGTAACAGCCAATCTGTTGCCGCAGGTAGAGGGGGAACCGCCCAAAGAGGAAAAGGTGGATCTCGGTGCCTTGACCATGGATTCCTTTATCGCCTTGGGTGAAAGCGCCTTCAACGGCAAGGGAACCTGCACCCTATGCCATAACAATCTGGGTAGAGCGCCTGACCTTCTTGAAATGAACGTCGGTGAGGCCGCTAAAGAGCGCCTGGCTGACAGTCGCTATCAGGGCAAGGCCAGCGATATCGAAGGTTATCTGCGCGAATCCATGACAGATCCCAGTATCTATGTGGTGGCGGGCTTTGGTAAGAAAGGCAGCAACGATACGGAGTCACCGATGCCCGCCGTCGACAAGAAACCAATCGAACTGTCGGCAGTGCAGATCGACGCCATTATCGCCTTCCTGCAATCGAAAGACGGCAACGAAGTAACCGTTGCCCTGCCCACCGAAGCAGCGGTGGAAGATTCTGAGCCGACTGGAACCGTGGCGGCCACTCCTGCAGTGGCTGCTGCGGCAACAGTTGAAGAGGCGATCGCCAAATACGGATGCTCCGCTTGCCATAGCGTCTATGATACTGAATCTCCGGTGGGGCCCGATCTGCGTGATGTGGGAAGCCGACTGGGCGAAGAAGAAATACGTCAAAGCATTATCGATCCGGCGGCGGTGATAGCCGAAGGATTCCCCGCTATCATGCCGGCTAATTTTGCCGAGCGGATGACGGTCAAAGAGTTGGGATTGCTGGTGCAGGGTCTGGCAGCGATGCAGTAGTTCGCAGCTAGAGGCTTGGGACACATAATTCGGTTTAAAGATTAAAGGTATGGGTATGATGAAGCGGTTCGGTATTTCCGCATTCTGGCAGTTTGTCCTGGTGTTGATCATCGCCTATCTGGTGTTTGATAATGCTTTTCCGCCGCTATTACCACTGTCGCTGATGATTCAGTATATGGTAATAGTGATCGCCGCAGGGCTGCTCTATTTCTCCTTTGATGATGAGCGTTGGAACGAATTTATGTCGCCGTTGCTTGCCGTGCTGCGCAATGACAATACGGTGATTATCCGCTGGGGGCTACTGATAGCGATCCCTGCTACTGTTGGTTACACCGCGTATCTGATGGTTAAGCCGTCCTTTGACGCGCCGGTTGAGTTACGCCAAGTGCATCCGGCTCCACCCTCTAAGCTGAAGGTCTTTAATAAGACTTATGATCTCACCACGTTGGAGAATCCAGTCCGTGAGGAGGTTCTGAAACTAATGGCCGAGGATGAAGAGGCAGGCTGGGATACTTATAGCGAGGCTGTCCGAGAAGGCCGGGATACCTACTACCAGAACTGTTTCTACTGTCACGGTGACCTGCTGGATGGTCAGGGGCATTTTGCCGATGGGTTCAATCCATTGCCGGCCAACTTCCAGGATGTCGGTACTATCGCCCAGTTACAGGAAGCCTTTCTGTTTTGGCGAATTACCACTGGTGGCCCGGGGCTGCCTAAAGAGGGTACGCCGTGGAATTCAGCCATGCCAGTGTGGCACGAGATGCTGGATGAGCAGGAGGTTTGGAATACCATTACTTTCCTCTACGATTATGTTGGTCAGGTTCCCAGAATCTGGGATCCTGAGGTCTCTAAGGTTGTTACCGGCATGAAAGACAAGCTGGTAGCGGAACGTAAGAGCATACAAGGGAAAGAGCTCTACCAGTTCCGCTGTGAGGTTTGTCATGGCGAAGAGGGTATGGGTGACGGACCTGCGGCAGACTTCCTCTACCCTCGCCCCCGAGACTTCAGTCTTGGACTCTATAAATATAAGACGTCCGAGGGCAGTGTGCCGCCTCGGGACGACGACCTGATCCGCACCATCAAACATGGCTTGCCGGGAACCGGAATGCCCGGTTGGAAGAGTCTGATGAGCGACAAACAGATCGCCAGTCTGGTGCCTGTGATCAAGGGTTTTGACACCACCGCCGCCTTTGCTCCAGAAGATGCCGACGACGAAGCCTTTGACGATGAGGGACGTTACCTGAAGGAGGATTTCATCTCCTTCGATAGTCCGGAACCCACCAGCAGCCAGGTGGCTTTTACTCCGGAATCGATTGCCCGCGGCAAGGAGGTGTTTGAAGCCTGTGCTGAATGTCATGGCGATGAAGGCCGTGGCAATATTACCTCCGGCAAAAAACTGGAAGATGACTGGGGCTACCGGATCTGGCCTCGCGATCTGAGCAAGCCCTGGACTTGGCGCTGGACCAATGCGGTGGCGGATACGCCGGAACAGTCCCGCGATGAAACCATCAAGCGCATCTATACCCGACTCTCCATCGGCCTACCCGGGACACCGATGCCGGCGCACCGCGCTGTGGAAGAGGGTAACAAAGACCCCATCTCGCTGGATGACCGTTGGCACGTGGCCAATTATGTTTATTCCCTGCGTGAGAATGAATCCAAGCCCGGTCGGTCTGGTGTTATCCAGGGTGTTAAGGTAGACGGCGCCCTGCCTGAATCCATCGACGATGCTGCCTGGGAAAATGCACCGGCCACAGCGTTGCGTCTGGTACCCAATATCATCAAGGAGGACCGGCTGTTTAGCCCGCTGAATGATTCTGTCAGCGTGCGTACCCTGTTTAATGAGGATGAGATCGTCTTCCTGCTGGAGGTCAACGACCGCACTGACAGTCGCCCCGGGGAAGAGGTGTCGGAGGGTATTCAGGATGAAGAGATCGAGATGCAGTCCGATGCATTCGCCATCCAGTTGCCCAAGCAGGGCTCTTTCGCCTCATCGCCAGTCGTGGAGAAACCCCTCTACCGCCACGGAGATGCCTCTCACCCCACTACTATCTGGTACTGGAATGCCGGTGCGGTAGAACCTGAACGTAAGGCGATGACGATGTTGATGGATGCCATTGGACCGGATCAAAAGATTGCTCCCCGTCAGGGAGATGAAAGCCTGATGGCCCAGGGGCAATGGAAAGATGGCAAATGGCGGGTGATTATGAAACGCCCCCGCCAGGGTAGCGAGGAGAGTGAAGATCTTAGTTTCTCCGAAGGTCAGTTCTTGCCGATCTCTTTCGCAAACTGGGATGGCAGTAACGGTGAGGTGGGTTCCAAGCATACCCTGACCTCTTGGTATTGGTTACTGCTGCCGCCCAAGTTTGATGCCACCCGAATTTATGGAATCCCGGCGGGTGTGGCACTGCTGGTGTTTCTGGCTGGTTTACTACTGGTGCGCAGTCAGCGCAACAAATCTGCGGCCTGACACTGGTTCATCAATGAACATTACCCTGTTGGCGCCTTCCAATAACATGGAGGCGCCTTTTTTATCTGCAGGTTTAAGGGTTTGATCGTGACTTCCAGAAACAGAAACAGAAACAGAAACAGAAACAGAAACAGAAACAGAAACAGAAACAATAATCGATTGCTGTGGCCTATTCTGGGGCTACTCTATTGCTACTTGTTAGTCGGGCAGTCGGCCTGGGGGCAGCAAGAACCGTTGCCCTACGACCAAACTTTTGGCGGTGACTTCGCTCTGCAGAGTTCTCTTGGACGAACCTTGAGTCTGCAGGAACTGCGGGGAAAGGTGGTGGTGCTGACCTTTGGCTACACCAGTTGCCCCGATATCTGTCCGATCACCCTGGGACAGCTGGGAAGTGTCTACAAGGGATTGGGGGATTCGGCGTCTGAGGTGCAGGTGCTGTTTGTCAGCTTTGATCCGTCCCGTGACAGTTCAGAGCAGTTGAAACACTACATGGACTTTTTTGACAGCAGCTTTATCGGTTTGACTGGCACGGACGAGCAGGTTGAGAAAGTTGCCGATCAATACGGCGTGTTCTATCTGCGCCGTGATATCGGCTCTGCGGCGGGTTATACCTTCAATCACACCAGCTATGTCTACTTGATTGATCAAGCGGGTAAATTGCGCACATTTTACGATCTTAACGAAGGCTCGCAAGGGTTGATCACCGGGGTGAAATCTCTACTGCAGGTCGGAGCAGCCCAATGAAGCCCCTGCTTGGTTTACTGTCTATCTGCGTGCTGGCTCTGGTCTTTGTGTCTGTCGACGTTCTGGATGCGGATAATTCGACATCGGTCAGCTCCGGGGGGATCAGCGTGCAGCAAGGTTGGGTGCGGGCGGTACCTTGGGTGGCCAAGAATACAGCCGCCTATATGACGATTATCAGCAGTCGCACGGACAATGATCAATTGCTATCGGCCAGCACACCGGTGGCAGAGTCAGTGGAGGTTCACCGCATTGTCAAAACAGGGCGCATGATGGAGATGCAGCGTGTCGACGATCTGGAGATCCCTGCCGCCGGGGAGGTTGAGCTAAAGCCTGGCGGCTATCATCTGATGCTGATTGGCCTAAAACCTGTCCCCGCAGAAGGCGAAACGGTGAGCCTGACACTGCACTTTAAGGCTGCCGGTGCACCGGTGGTCGATTTGCCGGTTCGACGGCCTGCCGGCTACTGATTTTTTTCCAAGCTCTCTAAATATCCTGGCATCCTAATTTTTCTAATAGCTCCTCTATCCCCAACTGATCCATATTCTGGTTCTGGAACGTTCTTCTGGGCGGGCCAATGCTACGCCCTTGTCCTCTCTAGCGGGTGCCTTCTTCACTGTTTATCTGTTATAGCCATTTTAAATAAAACGATAAATTGAGTGTTTTTGTCGGGTTTAACGAAACGTTAAAGAAAGCGTATTTAATATTTCGTTAAATTTGTAACCAATTGATAAATAAGAATATAAAATTTTTTTAGCGGGTTTTTCTGTTGGCGCGATTTGTGCAAAAACACATTGTGATTGTGGTCTTGATTCCAGCGGTGTTTTGGAATTGTTGAAACAATATCAACCCAGAATTTGCCGGTCCCTGAGCTACCGGCGGTTCGGAGGAAAGAAATAATGGATAGCTTAAAAAAGAAGGGGACCCGCCTGTTAGCTGCTGCTGTAACCCTCGGCCTGTCGGCCGGTGTGTTTGCTGCTGATGCAGATATCGGGCCTCTACCCGCAATGAAGTACGATAAGGCGAAAGCCGAGTTAGGTAAGCGCCTGTTCTTTGACCCTCGTCTTTCCGGAGACGCTGCGATCTCCTGTGCTACTTGTCACCAGCCCGAGGCCGGTTACGGTCACCCCGATGCGCTGGCACCCGGTTATCCCGGCAACAAGCATTTCAGGAACTCGCCAACGCTGATCAACACAGCTTATAAGAAGGTATGGCTGCACGATGGTCGACTGGGTACCAATCTCAATGATGTTACCCGTGAGATGCTCACTGAAGATTACAGTATGAACATGGATATGCGGATCATGCAGGAGCGAGCCAAGCAGGATCCTCTGTATGTGAAGATGTTCAAGGATGCCGGTTATGGTGAGCCCTCCAACGGTTCTATCCGTAAGGCGATCCCCGAGTACCTCAAGACCCTGACCTCTAAGAAGGTGCCCTTCGATCAGGGCAAACTGTCCAAGAGCGCCAAAAACGGTATGAAGCTGTTTAAGGGTAAGGCCGGTTGTATGCAGTGTCACAACGGCCCGCTGTTAACTGACCAGCAGCCTCACAATACCGGTGTGCCTGAGAACCTGGATGTCTTTATGGATCCTATGCGCCACCAGGCGTTCTTGGCATTCACCATGTTCTTGGGTGTCGAGAGCTTCATGAACCTCAAGCGTGACCCCGGTGCGTATATCCGTACCCACGATGAGAATCTGGTTCCCATGGGTGCCTTTATTACACCAACCCTGCGTGAGCTGAAGTACACCGCGCCTTATATGCACAACGGCATGCTGGCGACTCTGGGTGATGTAGTTGAGTTCTACAACCAGGGCGGTGGTGAAGACAGTAAGAAGAGCGACAAACTGAAGCCTTTGAACCTGAGTAAGCAGGAGAAGAAGGATTTGGTTGCTTTTCTGGAGTCTCTGTCCGGTGCCCCGCTGACCAGCGACATGCATGTTTGGAAGGATGGCTTCCCCGAAGAGTACGAAGTCATTCCGAACTGGCGTGAGGCACGCAACTAAGCGTTCGAGGAGATGAAGATGAAGAAATTTAAATTATCTGGATCTACGCTTCTGACCGCCGCTGTTGCCACAGCTATGGTTGGTTGTGTGGCCAATGCCAAGGAGCAATCTGCTCCGGTGACTGCTGCCGCTGCTGTGGTAACACCTATTGCCATGGCTGCCAAAGCAGAAATGGATCCCCCACTGGCGCCGCTAGGTTCGATTCCTGTACCTATTCCTGCGGATAATAAGCAAACCCCTGAGAAGGTCGAACTGGGCAAGATGCTGTTCTTCGATCCCCGTCTCGGTGGTGATGCCTCAATCTCCTGTGCCAGTTGTCATGAGCCGGAGTCTGGTTGGGGTTGGGCGGATGCTATCTCCCGGGGATATCCCGGTACCGTGCACTGGCGTAACAGCCAGACCGTGGTGAACTCCGCCTACTACAAGAAGCTGTTCTGGGCCGGTTCTGCCAAATCCCTGGAAGCCCAGGCGCCTTCAGCGGCCAAAGGTGGTGTTGCCGGTAACGGTGAGAACGACATCATGGAAGCCCGTCTAGCGTTGATTCCTGAATACCGCAAGCGCTTCAACGAGGTGTTCGGTGATCAGTACCCTACCATCGGTAACGCCTGGAAAGCGATCGCGTCTTTCGAGCGCACGCTGGTTCAGACCGACACACCGCTGGACAAGTACCTGGAAGGCGATAAGTCTGCCCTCAGCGAAGAACAGCTTCGCGGTATGAAACTGTTCAACGGCAAAGCTGGTTGTATACAGTGTCACAACGGTCCATTGGCCTCCGATGAGAAGTACTACAACATCGGCGTTCCGCCAGCAGAGCGTTGGGAAGAGGATGGACTGGCGCAGATCACCTTCCGTTTCGAACTCTATGCTAAGGGTTCCAACGAAGAGATGTATCGCACCACTAAGGCTGACCCCGGTCTCTATTTCCGCGGTAAGAACAAGTGGTCCAAGGGTAAGTTCCGTACGCCGTCCCTGCGTTACACCGCCTACACCGCACCATATATGCATAACGGTGCCTTCTACACCATGGAAGAGGTGGTGGACTTCTACAACGCCGGCGGTGTTGCAGAAGATGGCCGTACTACTGGTTTCCCTAAAACTAAGAGCAAGCTGATCAAGCCACTGGGTCTGAGCGACCAGGAGAAGGAAGATCTGCTTGCCTTTATCGGAGCGTTCTCCGGTGATGAGATCGAGATGGAGAAGCCTGAACTGCCTGAATACGCGCCTCTGTTCACTGAGGCTGAGCTGAAGGAGGCTAAGAAATGAAAATCATCAAAAGCGATAAAGATCAAGCTCGGCCACTGACCGACGAGGATAAGCGTAAGCAGACTGCCGCCGAACATGGCAAGTGCATGGTCAGCCGTCGTCAGTTCCTGATGTACAGTAGCTCCACAGCCGCTGCCGCCAGTGTGGTAACCCTGAACCTGTTTCCGGGGACTGCCGAAGCGCGTACTCAGAAGGCTCGAGTGGTGGGTTATCCCCGCAAACTGGTGGCTAAGGTCAGTCAGTTGAAGGACAACAAGCCGATCGACTTTAACTATCCCGACGATGGCAAAGGCACTCAGTGCATGATCGCCAAGCTGGGTGTTAAAGCCGGTGGTGGTGTTGGTGAAGGTCGTGACATTGTGGCATTTAGCTACATGTGTACCCACCAGGGTGGACCGCTGCAGGGCAGCTACAAGGCCACCGATGAACACCGCACTCTGGGCCAGTGTCCGTTCCACCTGTCTACTTTCGACCTGCGTCGTCACGGCATCATCGTTTCCGGTCAGGCTTACCAGAGCCTGCCTCAGGTGATGCTTGAGGTGGAAGGGGACAACATCTACGCCGTCGGTGTGTTGGGACTGTTATTCGGTCGCAACGACAACCTGACTTCAGCATAGGAGCTTTATCATGGCTACAAATTACTATCTTCCTGAGGATCATGCTCCGCTGCCTCCGAAACACGCGGAAGTCCTGACTACCGCTTGCGACTACTGTATCGTCGCCTGTGGTTACAAGGTTTACCGCTGGCCGGTAGGTTCCGGGAATGGTGGCCTGAAGGCATCCGAGAACGCCTTCGGTGTTGACTTCCCCACCAGTGCATTGCAGGACTGGGTAGCACCCGCGCAGCATAACGTGGTTATCCACAAGAATATGCCGCACAACATCATTATCACTCCCGACAAGGACACCAAGTATGTCAATACTAATGGTGACTCCAGTATGCGGGGTGGTTTAATCGCCCAGAAGTGCTACAACCCTAAAACACCAACCCGTGATCGTCTACAGTCGCCCATGGTTCGTATCTACGGCACCCTGCAGCCAGTAACCTGGGATTTCGCCCTGGATATCGCTGCCGAAGTGGGTAACTACGTAATCGATACCCATGGCCGTAACGCCTACGGTGTTAAGACCTACTCTTACCAGTACATCGAAAACACCTATGCCATCACCAAGTACGCGCTGCGTCACGTGAACACGGCTAACTTTACCTTCCACGACACCCCCTCTGACGTGACCTCCACGCCGGGCTTCCGGGATGCTGGTTTCGATAACTTCGGTCCTAGTTATGATGACTGGGGCGCTGCAGACACCTTGATGATCTGTGGTACCGATCCTTATGAAACCAAGACGGTGCTGTTTACTCAGCACATCATGCCCGGCATCAAGGGTGGCATGAAGGTGATTATGCTGAATCCCCGTGAAACGGCCGGTGTGGCTTATGTGAAAAAGATGGGTGGGATGCATATCGACGTTGATCCCGGTACTGACCTGCTGGTTTTGGGCGCTATCGCCCGGGTCATCATGGAGAATGGCTGGGAAGACTCCGAGTGGATCAAGCAGTGGGTCAACAACAAGTGGGAATCCAGCTCCGGCTTCGGTCAGGGCACCCGGAATACCCCATGGCAGTGGCGGACCACCTGGGGCAAGTTCCAGACCAAGGGCTATGAGGACTACAAGAAGTGGAACCTCGAGCAGCCGGAATATGACCCGGAGTATGCGGCCCAATACGCCAATATCGACGTGAAGAAGATCTACCAGGCCGCTGAGTGGCTGGCCAAGCCCAAGGCTGACGGTAGTCGTCCGAAGACCTCGATCGGTATCGAGAAGGGTTTCTACTGGTCCAACAACACCGGCAATACCGAGGCAATCTCCACTCTCGCTACCATTTGTGGTGCCGGCGGTCGTCCCGGTCAGGTGGTGGGTCGCTTCGGCGGTCACCAGCGTGGTGGTCAGCGTGGTGGTAAGTTCCCTCGCGCCAAGTCTCCAGAGAAATTGCCAGGTCGTCGTAAGAGAGCAATGGATACTGACCGTTATACCTATGCCGGTCATACCCGTTTTGCTCATGTTATCGGTACTACTTGGATCCAGGCAATGTGTGGTTCCCAAGGGCTGCAGCGTAAGTTTATGGAGCTGGTTACTCAGAATGAGCATCAGGTCCGCAGCTACGACAAGCAGGAGATTATCGACACACTGAAGGCCCGTGCTGACTCCGGTGGTATGGTAGTGATCAATCAGGATATTTACCTGCGCGATCCTATCGGTGCCAAGTTTGCCGATATCGTCTTCCCCGCCGCCACCTGGGGTGAAGAGGACTTTATGCGGGCCAACGGCGAACGCCGACTGCGTCTGTACCAGAAGTTCTACGATGCCCCAGGACAGTCCAAGCCGGACTGGTGGATCATCGGGCAACTGGCTAAAAAGATGGGCTTCGACGGCTTTGATTGGAAAAACTCCAATGAGGTAGCCGAGGAATCCGCCCGCTTCAGCCGTGGCAGTCGTAAGGCCTTCAACATGGTCAAAGTCGCCGCACAGCGAGAAGGCAAGACCTTGCACCAGAAGATGGCTGAGTTCGGTACTGACGGTATTCAGGGACCCGTGGTATATAACTACGAGACCGGCGAGCTGTTTGGCACCAAGCGTCTGCACGATACTACCAAGTCGAAGGAAGACTTCATCAAGATGGGACAGGAGAACGGTCCTACTGGGGCTAATGTTGTAGGCAAGAAGATGACTCACTTCAATAGCCAGACCGGTAAAGTCAACATCAATAAGCATCCCTGGAGCCTGTTCAGCGACTTCCATGAGTGGCTGTCACCCAAGGACGATGAGTTGTGGTTCAGCAATGGTCGTATCAACGAGATCTGGCAGTCCGGTTTTGATGATGTTGAGCGTCGCCCTTATACCACGCAACGTTGGCCAGAAAATTGGGTTGAGATTAACCCAGAAGATGCTAAAAAGCGGGGTATCGAATCCGGTGACCAGGTGATGATGTACTCAGACCGGGTACCGGCATTTAAAGACACCCTGCTAGGGGTCGAAGGCAACAACTTCCAGTTCTCTGAACTGATGAAGCGTGGCCACATCGAACTCAGCAAAGCGGCGGTTACTGCAGTGGCTATCGTCACAGATTCAGTTAAGCCAGGTGTACTTTATGCCAATATGCTGGATACGCGTCAGCCTAGTAACTCCTTGACCGCCCGTGTGGTTGACCAGATTTCTGGTAACTACAACTACAAGATGGGTGTTGCCAAGATCCGCAAGCTGGGTGAGTCCAAGTACAAGACGGAGTTCCGCTCCATGTCCTGGGTACCACGTAATATCGGCTAAACCAATCGACCTTGGCAGCGGGCACTGCTTGCTGCCAAGAAGTTGGTTCTAAAAGCCCCGCCATGCGGGGCTTGTATTCTCCCATGAACCTCTTAGGGGCGCTGCCTAACCGATTCTATTCTGGTTTGGTTAGGTAGAACTCTTAGTGTGTATTAAGTCGTGGAAGGTGATAACCATGAATTTCCCCCAATGTTCCGATGACCATTCATTTAACTTGCAACAGGGCAATCGATTAACCGATACCCAGCGTGAAGTTGCTCATCGTATTTTGAAACATCACCCGCTTTTTTCGGTATTGACTGAAAGTGAATTACAGCGACTTGTGGTGCAACTCAATCGTATTGATCTGGCTCCTGGGGATTTCCTGTTTCAGCAACATGAGTCTGCTGAACAGGTATTTGTTATCGAAACCGGTCAAGTCAAACTTTGTGTCACTGCGCTGGATGGCACGGAAAACGTATTGGAATTGGCTATGGCCGGGCAGACTATTGGGGACCACGTAATGTTTATGCCGGAGAAAATTTATCCGGTGGCAGCACAGGCTATTCAAGATTCTGGCCTTTACGGTATTCCACGACAGTTGTTTTTAAAACTGGTAAAGGGAAATAGTGAATTTTGCGGCAATTATCTCCGTAACCTTAGTCTCAACTTGAATGATCGTATCGCAGAAATGGTGAGTCTGACTCAAGATAAGGCGAACCGTCGAGTTGCTCAATTTTTAACAAGCCTGGTTCCCAGCAATGCTCGAAATGGTCATGTAGTCCATCTGATCACTCCTAAGCATGTGATTGCATCAAGGCTTTCCATTAAACCTGAGACGCTTTCAAGATTGATGTCCGAGATGGCCCAGCAGGGCATTATTGACGTTAAGGGTAGGAGGATTCGCATTCACAATATCAAGGCTTTGAAGCGATATCAGTAGTCACGTAATACGTGAAGCTATCTTTAGATAAGTGCCTTTTTCGTATTTATCTTGGAGGTGGAATAAATGTTGATGATTTGTTCGTTTAGTACCAGCCTAGGGATGGATTGAACAAGTAGCTTCAAACCATCCCTTAACCAACTTAATTAAGATAACCATCTTAGTTAAATCGTTAACCAACTTAATTACATAGCCTCAAGATTATAGTTATCTAGCGATAACTATCGATATCCGGACAAGAGCAGACGAAGTTACGGTCCCCATAGACGTTATCGATGCGGTTGACCGTTGGCCAGAATTTGCTGGCCTTCAAACCTGCAACCGGGAACACCGCCTGTTCGCGGCTATAGGGACGGTCCCAGTCCCCTTCGATAATATCGGCCTGGGTGTGAGGCGCATTTTTAAGGGGGTTGTTGTCAGCATCGATGGCACCGCTTTCCACCTCTTTGATCTCCTTGCGAATAGTCACCATCGCTTCGATAAAGCGATCCAGTTCCGCTTTTGACTCAGACTCGGTGGGCTCGATCATCAACGTGCCTGGTACCGGGAACGACATGGTGGGTGCATGGAAACCAAAATCCATCAGCCGCTTGGCGATATCTTCTTCAGTGATGCCGCTGCTGTCCTTGATTGGACGGATATCAACGATGCACTCGTGGGCCACGCGATTGTTGCGACCCCGATAGAGGATGGGGTAGTGCTCAGATAATTTTTCGGTCAAATAGTTGGCATTGAGAATAGCCACCTGAGTGGACTTCTTCAGACCCTCGGCCCCCAGCAATGCGCAATACGCCCAGCTGATCGGCAGGATTGAACCGGAGCCAAATGGTGTCGCTGAAACCGCGCCCATTTCCGCTTTAGGACCATCAATGGGGCTGACCTGGTGATTGGGGAGGAAAGGTGCCAGATGGCTCTTTACGCCAATCGGACCCATGCCTGGGCCGCCACCGCCGTGAGGGATGGCAAAAGTCTTGTGCAGGTTTAGGTGAGAAACATCGGAGCCAATTTCACCTGGCTTGGATAGTCCAACCTGAGCGTTCATGTTGGCGCCATCCATGTAGACTTGGCCACCGTTGTCGTGGACGATCTGACAGATCTCCTTGATACCGTCCTCAAACACCCCGTGGGTGGAAGGATAGGTGATCATGATGCAGGACAGATCATCGCTGTGTTTTTCCGCCTTGGTCTTGAGATCATCGACATTGACGTTGCCATTCTCATCGCACTCAACGACCACCACTTTCAATGCTGCCATGGCTGCAGAAGCGGGGTTGGTACCGTGTGCAGAGCTGGGGATCAGGCAGATATCGCGATGGCTTTCGCCGATGCTTTCCTGGTACTTGCGGATCGCCAGCAGACCCGCGTATTCGCCCTGGGCACCGGAGTTGGGCTGCATGGAGACATTGTCGTAGCCGGTTACTTCCGCCAGCATCGCTTCGAGCTCGTTGATCATCTCCATGTATCCCTGTACTTGATCGCGGGGAGCAAAAGGATGGATGTTGGCGAACTCGGGCCAGGTTACCGGAATCATTTCGGCGGTGGCGTTCAGCTTCATGGTGCAGGATCCTAGTGGGATCATGCCATGGGTAAGGCTGAAGTCTTTGTTTTCCAGGCGCTTCAGATAACGCAGCATCTCAGTTTCGGAGTGATAGCGATTGAATACTGGGTGGGTCAGGAATTCGGAAGTGCGGACCAGACTGTCGGGGATGCCGCTGTGACTAGGCAGTTGTGCGTCGAGACCTTGAACATCCAATTGCTCGTCGTTTTTGCCGGTAATCAAGGTCCACAGGGTGTTGATATCGTCGCGGGTGGTAGTTTCATCCAGGCTAAGTGCCAACTGTTGATCGCCAACCAGACGCAGGTTGACGCCCTGTTCGGTTGCTCGTTGGTAGATCGCCTGCTGCTGATCGGCGACGTAAAGGGTCAGGGTGTCGAAGTAGTGAGGGTTGATCAGCTGCACGCCAGATTTTTTCATGCCTTCGGCCAAGATCGCCGTCAGGCGTTGTACCCGGCCTGCAATACGCTTCAATCCATCAGGGCCGTGGTAGACGGCATAGGCTGCAGCCATGTTGGCCAGCAGCGCTTGGGCGGTACAGATATTGGAAGTCGCCTTCTCACGACGGATATGTTGCTCGCGGGTCTGCATTGCCATGCGCAAAGCCTGGTTGCCTCGGCTATCGATGGAGACGCCGATTATACGACCGGGCGCTGAGCGCTTGTATTTTTCACGGGTTGCAAAGAACGCTGCGTGGGGACCACCAAAGCCCATGGGGACGCCAAAACGCTGGGCGCTACCCAATACGACATCGGCACCCATCTCACCAGGAGATTTGAGCTGCACCAGGCTAAGCAGATCGGCCGCTACACAGACCATCGCTTTTTGGCTCTGGGCTGATTCGATCAGGGAGCTGATATCGTGCAGGTTGCCATTGCTGCCGGGATACTGAAGCAAGACGCCAAAGCAATCGTGCTGTTCCAAATCGGTAGCCGGATTACCTGTCACAACTTCGAATCCGAAGTATTCAGCGCGGGTTTTCACCACATCCAGCGTTTGTGGCAGCACATCATCGGCGATAAAGAAGATATTGCTCTTCTTG
Organism: Motiliproteus sp.; assembly: GCA_026196225.1. Lineage (GTDB taxonomy): Bacteria > Pseudomonadota > Gammaproteobacteria > Pseudomonadales > Balneatricaceae > Motiliproteus. The sequence goes on along the minus strand of JAPHRD010000027.1, from coordinate 9,619 downwards.
CGGTTGGAGCGTTTGCACAGGGTCATCGCTTCTGCGGCTGCGGTGGCTTCGTCCAGCAGCGAGGCGTTGGCCAGATCCATACCGGTCAAGTCGGTGACCATCTGCTGGTAATTGAGCAACAATTCCAGTCGCCCCTGAGAGATCTCTGGTTGATAAGGGGTGTAAGCGGTGTACCAGCCGGGATTTTCCAGCAGATTACGAAGAATTACATTAGGTGTCAGGGTGTTGTAGTAACCGAGGCCAATATAGGATTTGTTGACCTTGTTGCTCGCCGCCATTTTACCGATACGCTGCAGTACTTCGGTTTCGGTGACTGGCGTGCCCAGACTTAGCTCTTGGCTTAATTGGATCGCTTCAGGCAATGTGGTTTGGGTCAGTTGATCCAATGATTGCAGGTCGAGGTTCTGCAGCATCTCATCGATTTGGGCCTGATCAGGCCCAATATGACGGTCGATAAATTCATCATGCTTTTCGAGCTGGTAAAGGGAGGAGTTGCTGCTCATTGCTGACCTCTGGGGTGTCTCTGGTTTTGGTCTATGCCGCCTGTCTCAAATGCGGGCTTGGGCACAGACCAAGGGTTGCGGAAAAAGAGCGCCATTTTAGCCTTTTTGGCAGCGATGCAGTAGCCAATATTTCAAAAACACTACAAAGGTTTCACGATGGTGTGATTGGGAAAATTGGTGTGACCGGGGTTTCAGCCTGAGGCTGGAGTATCGCTATGAGAAATAGCTGCGTTGCGACCGCTTGCGAAATTGAAGGAACACCACCACAACCAATACCGAGAACATCATCAGGCTTTGCTGCGGAATGGTTAATCCAAGCAGTTGCCACTGAATATCGGCACATTCACCGGAGCCACTGAGGATGATTTGCAGTGCGTCCAGCAGGGGAAACGAGTCCAGTAGATACTCCAGTCCAGGGCCACACTCCGGGACTTGGTCTTTGGGTAGGCTTTGCAACCAGATATGCCGACCGCTAACAGCGATTCCGGCTGCGGCGACAATAAAGCCCAGCAGCGCGTAGGCTCGTTGGCCTATTTGGCGAGGGTTATGCAAAAAAGCCAGCAGAAATAAAATGCCTTGAACGACAACGATCAGTCGAACTGCGCTGCAAAGCGGACAGGGTTCCATGCCCAGTTGGCCTTGCAGGTAGACCACCGCAAAAGTGATTGAAGCAGCACAGATCATAAAACCGAACAGATTAAGGAGCCGATATTTCGGTCCATTAGGTTCAGTCGAATAATTCAATGCCGAGTCCCCCCTGAAGTTAATGAATTAAAACAGCACCGTAATTCGGTCGCTGCTGTAACTGCATCCTAGTGGTTAACTGACTGATTTGGTGGGCGAATCAGTCCTTCCTTGAGAAGCCACATAATATACCAGTTTATTTTTTTTGCCAGCCGCCTTTAGGGTTACGGAAAAATTGCCCGGTAGTCGCTTTTTGTAACAGGCGCTGGCCTACCCGTTGCTCCATAACTTGCAGGCTGACGCCGGCCTTTTTGGCACCACTCTGGTAGGCGCTACGACGCTTTTGATTGGTCGAAGATACCAGGGCCTTGACCGCAGCAGAGGGGGAGTCGCTGACGGCGGCCAGATAGCCGTTGGATTGTTCACCAACAAGGCCGGAAGCTTTAGCATCAGCGACGCTAAGGGCCAGGGCGGTGGAAGGTAGTCCCAGTGTAAAAATAAGGCCCAGGCAAACCAGTAGAGATCGTACGTTGTGCATAGTGATTTCCTTACTTAGAACAGGTCGCTGTTTTCATCGAAGAGCTCATCAATCTCTTTGTCGACTTTGACTAGAATTTCGTGCTCGATTTTGACGTTGAGATTGATTGTGATCGGTTCCTGAGGGACAGCCACTTCCACTCTTGGAGTACAGGCAGATATTGCAAACAGCGTTGCCACTGCCAGCAGGGGGATAACTGGTTTGAGGTGTTGGCCTTGAGCCATGAGATAGATCCTCTCTAGTTCATTTGCTGCTGGATTCTTTTGTCCAGTCCTTCGCTTAATTTGTCGGAGAACTGCAGCGCTTGTAGCAGCTTCAGCAGATTTTGCTCGATCCGAATATTAAAGTCGATAGGTTGTCCCTGTTGCCACTTGGGATTATGCCCTTTTAGATGGGTATCCAGAAGCAAGGTTCCGTCGGGTTGGTAACTGATGCCCAAAGATAGGTGATGGTAGTTAAAGTCGTCTAACGCTTTTAGAGCCAGATCCAGTCCATAGTTAGATGCCGCTGCAGTCATGCCGTCCGGTGGCGTGTAGCTGAGATGGCCACCCGGTGGCTGGGCGTTGATGATGCCATTGGATATATGTAAACCTGAGCCGTTAAAACTGACCGGAAGTTCTCCGTTGAGTCGTCCACTGCCTGCGATTTCGGCCTTGGGTTGCAGTGCTAACAACTGTTCCAGATCGATATTGCTTAAAAACACACGGCTCTTGGTATTGGGCTGAGGTAGTTGCAGGCTAACTGGAGCTATTGCCAGGTTACCCCCCAGAGCACGCAGGCTGGCATGGTGTAGATTAAATCGAGTCTTGCCGCTTGTTGGTAGGCTTAGGCTGAAACCGCTGCTCAAAGTATCAAACTCCAGGGCACCGGATATTCGATCCGCCCAGAAACCTCCTTGAGCGTTAAGCCCTTGTTGATCGCCATGATTGGAATGGTTGAACTGGACTAACGATCGGCCTCCCGACAACATCCAATTGCCTTGTTGAAGTTGCAGTGCTTTCACTTCGGCATCGCCCTCGAATTGTCCTGAACCGGCGCCGGATTTTTTGCTGAAATTACCGTTAGCGATAATGTTGCCTTGATGAATCTTCAGATCCGGAAATTGCTGCTGGGTCTTATCAGGAACCAGCGCCCAAAGGGCTGCCAGATCGGTGTTGGGCAGTGACCAGTCTGCTTTCAGTACCTGGGTTTTGAGGTTTGTCTTGCCCTGAACGCTCAGCTTGATTTGATCCAGCCGGGCTGTTTGTTGAAAACTGAAATTGGGATAAATAAGTTGGTAGGGGCCGGCCAGATTAAAATCCGGTAATCGTAATGAGGCCGGCTGTGGATCGAACAGGGTTAGATTGATATCACCAGCAATGGTGGCCGCAGCATCTTTTCTTTTAACCGGTTCAGTATCGTCTAAATTAAAGCTGAGCTGGCCTGATAACCCCCTGCTGCTGAAGGATGGGTGCTTAATATTAGCGCTGGCGAGATTAAGTTCGACCGGACCGCTTTGCCAGCGTTTTTGCTCTAACTGATATTGCAACTGCAGGGCGTGATTGACCACCATATTGAGTTGATCGATGGTGGATTTCTGGTGCTGTAATTGATTGGCGCTGATAAAACTTCCCGGTGCCAGGTTAAGACTGAGATTATTTCCTTTTAAGGCAAATTGGCCTCTAGAGCCGCTTTCTACCTGTTGGAGTGTCATGCTTTCCAAAGACAGGCGATCTTTGTCAATCTTGCTATCGAACTGGCCGTAACTACGTTGCGGCTGCCAGCCAAATCGATGCAGATTACTGGTTAAACGTAACTTATTGTCGCTGCTGGATTGGAGGTTCAATCTCCCTTGGTCGCTGCTTAGCCGTAGTTGAGGTTTCCAGTTTAATACGCCAGACAGCTGTCCAGGCGTTAGTGTCCATTGATCCGATAGTTCGGGGTGTGGGAGCAAAGCATCGTCTAACTGTAGAGCCAATTGGCTGCTATCAAGCAACTGCCAATTTAGTTGATCCGGTTGCCATTTCAGCTGAGCAGTGATTTCTCCGCTGAGCTGTTTGATGGCTTGTGATTCGCTACGGGCATCGAGCTGGAGTGCCATCTGCTGTTCGACAGTTAGGTTTTCTGTTGTTCCCTTAAGTAGGGATGATATCGGTTGCTGAATCCGCCATTGGTTTTCGATTACGGCTTCGGTCTGATAGTTATCCAGTAGTGCAATTATGGGATCGGTCAGTAACCCCATATCCCGAATGTAGATCAGGGTTGGTTCGGTATTCAGATGATCCTGTGCATGTATTGCTAGTTTCCCCTCATCTAGAGATAGAGAAGCGTCGAGCTGATAGAGCAGCTGATCGGGTGTGTTCAATTTCGCCAAGATGCGATCGCTGGCATCGGCACTGATCTCAACAGATAGGGGAGGTGTTTTCCCGCTGGAAGCGGTCAGTTGGCTCTCCAGTTTTTGATTATCAGCTTTTAGTTTTCCTGTGATTTGCCATCGGTGGTCAAAGGCTGTCAGTGACAGTTTCTTTATTTCAATATCAGCATCTGTCAGTGGCAACTGAGCTAACCAGTAGCTGAGTAGAGGTGGAGACTTTGGTGGAGACTTTGGTGGTGAATGTGGGGTCGAGTTCTGCGGACGATTGGCCGGGGAGGCTAGTTCCAGCTCCAGTCCTTGTACCTTTAAAGTGTGTATCCGCTGTTCACGAAAGACCTGGGCGGCATCGTAGTGAAGCTGGAGCTGACCGATCTGTAGCGATGTGAACGGTTGCTGACTGCAGCCTTCCAAGCGTAGGTTGTCGATCTGCCAATGATTCCAGTCAGGGTGCCCGAACTCTGCACTGGCATGTTGGCACTGAGAATCATCGATTATCCGCTGTACATACCAGCTCAACAGTTGTGGCGTGGCCAGGTAAGCGCCAACAAGGGCTACCAACATCAGCAGAAACAGCGTAATAGCGAGGCGTTTAATCATTCCATTCCTTACCTGCTCGCGGGCCTATTGCTTAAGCCCCCGCAATTGGCTTAGATCTCCCTTTAATCCATGGTCGTCAATGTGAACATTGAGTGTGGACTATGGTGGTATGGGGAATTATGCCCATGCCGATGAATCCACACTATAAATTCCGTACAATGAGTTCGTCCAATCATCTGTAGAGGGAAACGTAACTTGGACCCAATTCTCGTCTTTCTTATCGTCGGCTCATTCGCAATGAGCGCCGCCATCTCCGCCAGCCAATTGCTGAAGCTTCCTGAAGAGGAGAAACCCTCCTGGATGCACGGTAGTAGCGGTAACACTAAAGTGCTTTTGGCCGGTAACTTATTCGGTTTGGTGCTGATTGCTACTATAGCTTACGGGATCTTCCACCTGACCTGGTGGGTGCCTGTGGCTTGTTTGTTTGTCACCTTTCCGGTGATTCATGTAGTTATTCTTGAAAAGTTGCTAGGCGCCGTTCGAGGTTTCTGGTTGAGCGGCTTTATCGCGCTGGCTGGTACGCCATTGCTGTGGTTGTTCTGGTAAAACCATGATCCGGGCTGCGGGCGTGGCCTCAATCCTTTCTGTTAGGGAGGTGCTGTGTGACCGTTGAACCCTGGATGTTGATGCTTGGTGCCGGTTTGGCTGGCATGGTGTTGGCCATGTTGCTGCAGCAATGGCAACGCCGTGGTGATCAACATCAGTGGTTGCAGGAAAAGCAGGCTCTTGGTCTGCAACAGCAGCACTTAGGGGAAAAACTGGAGACCTTAAGCCAGCAGAATTTGCAGGCTCAGATTGAGCTATCTGGAGCACGGGAACGACTGATCAGCATGGACCGTGTCGAAGAGGAGTTGTTTCAGCGGGAGGATGAGCTGCAGCAGCTTCAGCAACGCAATAGCCAATTACAGTCCGAACTGAGCGCAACCAATACCCGGCTTTCTATGGAGCAGCAGGCCCAGCAAGAGAAGCTAGCGCAGCTGGAGCAGTCGCGCAAACAGTTGCAGATTGAATTCAGTCAGTTGGCACAGCAAACTTTAGACGCAAACAGTCAGCGTTTTGGCGATCAGCAACAGCAAAAGATGCAGCATATGTTGCAGCCGTTGCAGTTGCAGCTGAAAGAATTTCGCCAGCGTGTTGATGATGTTTACGACCGTGAAGCCAAAGACCGTCGCGGGCTGCAGGAACAGATCGAGCATCTTAAAAAGCTTAACCTGCAGATGAGCGAAGATGCACTGAATCTCACCAATGCCCTTAAGTCTGAGACCAAAACTCAGGGTAATTGGGGGGAGTTGGTGCTCACTCGTATTCTGGAACAGTCGGGGTTGCGAGCCGGCTATGAATACCAACTGCAAAGCAGTCACCGCAATGATGACGGCCGTCTTTATCTGCCGGACGTGATCATTCATCTGCCAGAACAGAAAGATGTGGTGGTGGATGCCAAAGTATCCTTGGTGGCTTACGAGCGCTACTGTTCCGCCGACAACGAAGCGCAGCGGCAAATGGCGCTTAAAGAGCACCTCAACTCTCTGCGCCGGCATATTAAGGGTTTGGCAGAGAAGGGCTACGAGGAACTGCCAAATCTCCGCAGTCTGGATTTTGTGTTGCTGTTCGTGCCTATCGAAGGCGCTTTTATGACCGCCATTGAGGCAGATAGCGAGCTGTTCGCACAGGCATTCGACAGTAATATTCTGTTGGTCAGCCCTTCAACTTTGCTGGTAACGCTGCGTACCATCAACAACATCTGGCGTTATGAAAAGCAAAACCAGAACGCCTTGGAGATTGCCCGACGGGGTGGTGAACTGCACGATAAATTTGTTGGTTTCGTGGATTCATTGGAGGAGGTCGGGCGCCATCTTCGCTTGGCGCAAGGGGCCTACGATACCGCTCACAATCGACTCAGTAGCGGTAAGGGGAGCTTGCTTAATCGCGTTGCGGCGCTTCAGGATTTAGGGGTTCGGGGCAAGAAACAGCTCTCATCGGAGTTGCTTGGACGGGCGGCGGAAGAGAATTCCTCCGTTGTAGAAACCAAAGAGGCCGCTAATCAAAGCGGCCCGAATGATAAGAGTGTCGGACCGGGAAACTAATTTCGATTCCCGGCCCAGATCTACCCTGTTATTGACGAATGCCTTCCACATGCAGATCCAGCTCGATCATCTTCGGCGCTGGGCCAATCATGCCTTTGTTATCGATGCCGAAGTCCTGTAGGGAGAAGGCCGTGCTACCGGCGAAGCCCATGCGATAACCGCCCCAAGGATCTTTACCACCACCGATCTTGTTGACGTCGATGCTGATCTCTTTGGTAACACCGTGTAGGGTCAGGTTACCTTTAAGTAGCGCGGTACCGTCACCGTTGTCGTTGAAGCTGGTGCTTTCAAACTTGGCTTCGGGATAGCGTTTAACGTCCAGGAAGTCTTCATCACGGATGTGCTTGTCGCGCTTGGCATGATTGCTATCAACACTGGCAGGATCGATGTTCACAACAATCTTGCTGGCGTTAGGATTCTCTTCGTCGTAGCTGAAATTGCCGTCAAAGCTATTGAAACGCCCCGTCAGCCAGCTAAAACCCAGGTGACTGATCTTAAAGTTGATAGAGGCATGAGCGCCTTCTTTGTCGATGATGTAGTCGGCGGCCATTAGCGGCGCAGATACTGCAGTGATCAGGCCGAAGGCCAGTCCTTGGATGGTCTTTTTCATGGTTCTTCCTCTATGTGAACAATCGGTGTTAGTGCTAAACATTTTCAAAATGAATTTTTAAGTTAATCGGTTCTTAAATTTAATTGGGTCTGGCTCTTAGGTCTTGACTTAGAGCATTCGTTTCAAGGTATCGTCCCGGTCGAAAATATGGTGTTTGATCGCAGCTAAAGCGTGTCCAGCTGACAAAATAATCATCACCCAGGCTCCGTAGTCGTGGATCTCACCCATCAGCTCTTCCTGATCTTCAATGCCCAAAAGCAATGAAGGTATTTCGAACCAGTTGAAAACAGGAACTGCGTTTTCATCGGCGTTGATCAAATAACCGCTGATACAGATCACCAATACCAGAAGGTAGAGCATAGCGTGGGCAAAGTGGGCCGCCATATGCTCCCACTGTGCTTGGGTTGCTATATCTGTTGGGGGTGGAGAGATTCGTCGCCACAGATATCGCAATATCATAAACAGGATCACCAGTACCCCAACACTTTGATGAATGTGTGGTGCTGTCTGATACCAAGGGTCGTAATAGCCAAGATCCCGCATCCACAGACCAAGACCAAACAGGCCAATAATGGCTAGAGCCAGCAACCAGTGGAAGGCTTTCGCTACGACGCCATAACGGCTTGAATTGTTCTTAAACTGCATCTGTTTCATCTCCTTATGGAATGCAGTATAAGGCGATTTTGTGTGAATAAAATCCCATTAAATCGCCCTTAATGTTCGATTATTTAGAATGTATTTGATTCTAATTGATATTTGGCAACGTTTAACACTCTAGGTTCCCAGCTTTACAATCCTTTACATAATCCGATGACCGGGATCTCTGTTTCGATTAAAGTGTAGCGCTGCCATTTAAATAAAGAGGAGTATTTGTGCTGGAAGCTGATCCAGAAGTGTTATTGAAGTTGGCGCGTATGCGCATGCCCTTTGGGAAGTATCGCGGCCGGGTTTTGATGGACCTGCCCGAGCACTACCTAGTTTGGTTTGCTGGGAAGGGGTTTCCGTCAGGACAATTGGGCGAATTGTTGAGTTGCCTCCATGAGATCAAGGTCAATGGTCTGGAAACCCTGCTGGAACCATTGCGAGAATCAAAATAGCCTAAGGTTACTCCCGACTAATGCCCATGGTATGGGCGCTGCTGTTACTTTTTTGTGTCATGCAGGGTATACTTGCCGGCGATTTCAGTCTGATCCAGTCTTATAAAATAGGATCAGTTGGCGGTTAGTAAGGTGAATGCATGAGTATTGATGTCGGTGCCCGTTTAAAGGAAGTCCGCTTAAAGAATAAACTCTCGCAACGGGAGTTGGCCAAGCGAGCCGGGGTTACCAATAGTACTATTTCACTGATCGAACAAAACCGCGTAAGTCCTTCCGTTAGTTCCCTGAAAAAAGTCCTGGATGGTTTGCCTATGCAAATGCAGGAGTTTTTTGCCATGGATCTGCCGGAGAAAAAACAGTTCTTTTATCCTGCAGATGAGCTTTCCGATTTAGGCCATGGCAATATCCAGGTCTGGTTGGTCGGTCAGGGATATCCTCAACGTTCTTTATCACTGGTTCATGAAATTTACCCTCCTGGGGCTGATACCGGTTCCGATATGATTACCCACGAAGGGCAGGAAGGTGGTTTTGTTATTAAGGGCCAGATGGAATTAACCGTTGATGGTGAAACCCGACTTCTAACTCAGGGTGACGGTTATTATTTTGATAGCTCTTTGCCTCATCGATTTAGAAATAACGGCGATACTGATTGTGAAATAGTAAGTGCCAATAATCCGCCGTCTATTTAAATAAATCCCACCATTTGATTGAATTTTGCGCGCCAGATTTTTGGCGTTTTAATTTAATCGCCAATTAGTCCAACAATTCCTCAAAAAAGACAAGTTTTGCCGTTAAGTATGGCAAATAGTTGCCGTTAGCTTTTCTATGGTAATAGGTTCTTTTTATCAATATAAAATGATGGTTGTAAAATAACCACTTGCACGAAGCTTATTTAATTCTCAATTCTGGAGTGGTAATTGCATTGTTTGATTCAGATGCTATGGGGAGAATTAAGGCGTTGGACGCGAAACGTTTTAATAGTGAAGAATCAGATAACAACATGATAGTCGCCCTGGACATCGGCACCTCGAAAGTAGTGGCGCTGGTGGCCGAAGTGGGTGTTGATGGCAGTATTGATGTCATCGGTATCGGCTCGCACCCTTCTCGAGGGTTGAAGCGCGGCGTCGTGGTGAATATCGAGTCCACGGTTCAT